>CADEDM010000314.1 GCA_902826065.1 uncultured Acidobacteriota bacterium
GCGACGCGATGCTCACGTGTTCGCCGCTGAAGAGGACGTCCTCGTAGGCTTCGTCCGAGAACACCCACAGGTCGCGCGCCTTCGCCATCTCGGCGATGCGCTCGAGGTCGGCGCGCGTGAACGCGCCGCCGCTCGGGTTGGTGGGCGAGTTGATGTAGATCGCCTTCGTCTTCGGGGTGATGGCGCGTTCGAGTTCGTCGAGATCCCAGCGGAAGCCGAGCGACTCGTGCACCGGTACCTGCACCGGCACGGCGTGCGCCGAGCGCACGATGGCCAGCGACGGCGGCCACAGCGGATCGGGACAGATCACCTCGTCGCCGGGTTCGAGCACCGCGTGCAGCGCGCAGTAGATGCCGTGCGTGCCGCCGTTGCTGACGATGACGTCGTCGTCGCTGCCGACCGGGATGCCGTTCTTGGTGCGCAGCTTCTCGGCGATGAGCTGACGCAGGCGCGGCAGGCCGAGCGTGGGCAGGTAGTGCGTGTGGTTCTCCTCGATGCCCTTGCGCATGCCCTGCTTGAAGGTCTCGGGCGCGTCGAAGCTGACGTCGCCCTGATCGAGGCGGAACGGATTCTTGACCGTGTACATCATGTCGCGGATGCGCACGATGCCGGACATTGGAAGCGTATCGAGGAAGACACCCATGGAAGGTCTGCGGCTAGGGGCTCGCGGCTAGCGGCTAGGCACGCGCCTGCAGCTGCTGCACGCCGTTGGCAATCCGCAAAGCGTACCACGAACCGCCCGCGAGCGGCCGGGCTGGATGCCGGGTGCTCTTACGCGTGCCGAGCCGCCGGCGTCAGGCCGGCCTTGGCGAGGATGGCCGACAGCACCGAGGCGGTGCGCACGAGCGGCAGGTTGCTGACGTAGAAGTGCCGCACGCCCAGGCCGACCAGCGTGCGAATCGTCCGCGCGCAGATGTCCACCGGCGTCAGGCCCTCCGCGAACTCGGCCAGCAGGCCGTCCACGGGCACGGGCAGGAACTGGCTCAGGGTCTTGAGGGTCGCCGGCTTCGCGCTGCGGTAGTAGAAGACGCCGAAGACACCCGGCGCGGCGATGCCCTGACGCTCGCCCTCGCGCAGGAACTGCTCCACGGTGCCGGCGCCGTGGTGCGACACGATCTGCGTCAGGTAGAAGTCGGCCGTGAACTCGCCGTCGGCCAGGAAGGCCACCTGGCGGGCCGGGTCGGCGGCCGGATTGGCCCATCCCCCGAGCGGCAGACCGGGATGCCGCTCCCGCACCAGCCGACGCAGTTGCCAGGCGTGTTCGACCGAGCGCGCACGGCCGACGTGCTTGTCGCCGCCCAGCACGACGAGCGCGGGGAAGCCGTAGTCGACCACCTGGTCGGCATAGGCGAGGCAGAACTCGATCGAGTGCTTGGTCGTGAGGAACGGCACCACGCGACTGCGAGGGACGTCGGCGCCGAGGTTCGCGACCAGGTGGCGGAGGTTGTTCTCTTCCTGCGCCCCGACGGCGCTGTCGGTCACCATGACGCTGACGTCCTGGCGGACCAGTCCGCGGATGGCGTGATAGGTGTCGATCCAGGCGTCGATGCCGGCCGCGGCCTCGAGCTCCGCCCGCGGCGGGCGGAGTTCGACGGCGATCACATGGGGCGACGACTGCAGGGCGGTGAGCACGAGGGGCCCAGTATATGAGCCCGGCGGCCACCGGCCGGACTCACCGCTGGCCGAGCACGGCTTCGACCCGCGCAAGTCGCGCGCGCAGATCGGCGTTCTCGCGGGTCAGGGCCGCCAGCTGGTCGCGCAACGCGCGCGCGTCGTCGGGCAGCGTCCGGGTGCGGGCTTCGAGCGCCTTCACGGCGGCGAGCGCGATGCCGTCGGCGTCGACCGTACCGATGCGGACGGCGCTCTCGCCGAGTCCGAAGGCGGCGCGGAAGTCCTGCGCCGTGGGCCCGACGTGACGGATCGTGGCGTCCTGCGTCTTGTACTGCCACTCGCGCACCGGCATCGAGGCGAGCTTGCGGAGCACCTGCTCGCCATCGAGGTCGCGGAACCCCGTCTTCATGTGCACGTCGGAGAGGTTCGACCAGCCGCCACCGCCGGGGCTAAGCAGCACCCCCGTGGACATGGCGGCGTTGCTGTAGAAGATCGTGCCCCCTGCCGCCCGCACCAGGAACTCGTTCGACCCTGCCGTCGTGAGGTGGTTGGTGGTGGAGCGGTCGCCGTACATGAAGTTGCCCGTGGTCGCGGACGTGGCGTCGGAGCCCAGGACGACGTTGCCGTGGCCGTTGGCGTTCAGGCGCAGGCCCAGAGCGACAGCCTGGAGGCCGTTGGCGTTGCTCAAGGTGCCCGCGGCAAGGCTCGCAATGCCACCGGCGGTGCTGCCATCGCCGAGGGCGGTGCTGTTGGCCCCGGTCGCCGATGTCACGTCGCCGAAGGCGGCGCTGTTGGGCCCCGACGCGAGCGTCAACCGGCCGGCTGCCAGACTGCGAGTTCCGGAGGCCACCGTGCTGAACCCGACGGCGGTGCTGTAGTCACCGACGTTGGCGTCGTCCCACTCGCTGCCGCCGGCGAATCCGGCACGGAACGCCGCCTTGCGAGGGTGCCATAGCATCCGGGTGCCGGTGCCGCTCGCGCCGATGGCGCCCGACCCGAACGTTCCTGCCGCGACCAGCCCGTTGGGATTCGAGAAGTCGAATGCCCCGGCGGCGGTTCGCAGTGACAGCGTGACGGCGCCGGCCGCGCCGCCGCCGGCCAATCCCGCGCCGGCGACCACTGCGGTGATTCCGCCGCCGCCGCCCGCGGCGGCACATCCCACTGTCCCGTTCTGCCCGATGCTCTGCATGAACGACCCGGCCGCGCAGCTGCCGCTGACGCGCAACTGCACCTGGGCGGTGTTGATGGCGCTGGCGCCAATCGTCCCGACGACCGGTCGAGGCGCGCCGCCGGTTCCCGCGCCGGGCGTCAGTGTGAAGGCGCCGACGTTGCCGGCGCTGTCTCGCCAGCTGCCACTGAGCGCCGGCAGTGCCACCGTGGCATCGACGTGCACGGGCGCTCCGCCCGGAGCGCCGACGATGTTCAATCCGAAGCCGATGCTGCCGTTGGGATTCGGAAAGGCAGTTCCGGTGACCGATCCGGCGACGCCGCCGCTGCCACACTGGTCATCGGTGCCTTCCAGACGGTAGACGCCGCCATTCTGGGTCACGGCCAGCGTGACCACGTTGCAATACGGGTGGAGCTGCCAGCGGAAGGTGCCGAGCGGCTGCGCCTGCACCGCCGCAGCGACCGACCACGCAGCGGCAGTGAGCATGACCACGAGAAGTCGCTTGGTCGCCATGGCGTCACCGCTTCTCGAGCAGCGCTTCGAGTCGCGCCAGCCGGACGCGCAGCTCGTCGTTGTCGCGGGTGAGCTGATCGTTGAGGGCACGGGTTCGGGATTCGAGCGCCTTCACCGCGGCGAGGGCGATGCCATCAGCGTCGAGGGTGCCGATGCGCAGCGGGTCTTCGCCGAGGCCGAACGCGGCGTTGAAGTCCTGCGCGGTCGGCCCGACGTGGCGGATCGAGGCGTCCTGGCTCTTGTAGCTCCACTCTTGTACCGGCATGCGCGCGATCTTGGCGAGCACGTCTTCGCCGTCGAGATCGCGGAACAGGTGCTTCATGTTGACGTCGGAGTGGGTCAGCCACTGGCTGCCACTGGCCGCGATACGCAATCCGGTGGTGAGGGAGGCGTTGGTGTAGAAGTAGACGCCGCCGGCCGATCGCACGCCGAACTCGTTCGGTGCGGTGGCGACGAAGTCGGTCGACGTGGAGCGGTCGGCCCAGACGAACGTGCCCGGCGCCGACGTCTGCACCCACGCGTTGGTGCCCAGCACCGCGCTGCCGACGGCGCCGGTTCTGACATTCCGCCCGATCGCCACGGCCTCGTCGCCGTTGGCGATGGCCTGGAAGCCGGCCGCGACGCTGGCGAAGGCGCCGGCCGCCGACTGATAGCCGAACGCGGTCGCCGAGTTGCTGGCCGCCGTGTTGAACCCTGACGCCAGGCTGTGCGACCCGCTCGCGGTGGTCCCGTAGCCAAGCGCCGTGCTGTAGTCGCCACCCGCCGTGGTGTTGCGGCCCGCGGCGGTGCTGAACGCGCCGTTGGCCCGCGTGCCGGTACCGAAGGCCGTGCTGTAGTTGCCGTTGGCCGCGACGTTGTTGCCGAGCGCGACCCCCGAGATGCCAACGGCGGCCGCGTCCACGCCGGCCGCGAAGCTGTACGGACCGGTGGCAGCGCTGTTCAGTCCGAACGCCGTGCTGTGCGAGCCGATGTTGCCGTCGTCCCACAGCGGATTCGTCACCTGCCCGGCACGGAATGCCGCCTTGTTGGGGTGCCACATCATCCGCGTGCCGATGCCGCTCGCCGGGATGGCCCCGACGCCGGCCGTGCCGCGCGCCAGGAACCCGCCGTCGGTCAGCAGCGAGAACGTGCCGGGAATGGCGCTGCCGGAGGACGGCGCCGGCCGCGGGTTCCCGCCGGTGTTGGCAGCGAACGCGAACGTGCCGCTGTTGCCGGCGCTGTCGGCCCACGAGCCGCCGAGGGCCGCCAGCGTGATGCGGGCGTCGACCTGCACGCCGCGTCCGCCGGGCACGGTGACGATGTGCAGGCCGAAGCCGATCGTGCCGTCGGGATTCGGCGTGCCCAGGCCCACCAGCGGCGCGCGCTGCGGGCCGCCGCACTGGTCGTCGTAGCCGTCGGCCGTGTAGATGCCGCCGTTCTGCGTCACGTTCACGGT
>CADEDM010000315.1 GCA_902826065.1 uncultured Acidobacteriota bacterium
GCGTAGTTGAAGAACTTGTCGTCGGCGCTCGACCAGAACGGGTTGCTGATGACGTAGGTGCCGTCGAGGGCGGCGATCTTCAGCCAGGCCCGGTAGAACGGGATGTCGTGCGAGATGCGGTCGACGACGACGGCGTACTTCGACGGGCCTTCCATGGGGACGCCGCCGATCTGCACGAACTCGGCCGTCACGCCGGGGACGCCCATGGCGTTGATGCGCTCGACGAGCGCGCCGGGGAAGACGTTCTCCATGCCGAACAGGACGCCGATCGTGGCCATGGTGGGTGCTCCGGGCCTCAGCTTAGTCCACACCCCGATGCCCTGTCCGCCCCGATGTCGGTCATGGCGCCGGCCTGCACCGGCCCGGAGCCGAAAAAACCCGCGGCGGACCGTCCCTGTACTGGAAGCGCCGCCGTATGGTGCCGGTGCTATAACCGTTCGGATCGAGGAGGCACATGCAACTCGGCAGCGCTGCGATGTCGTCGAGGTCTACCGTGGCCGTTCGGCCGTCGTGGCGACGCCGCGTCGCCCCTGTGGTTGTCGCCGTGCTCGGCGCGGCGTCGCTGTCGGCCCAGGGCAGCGATCAGCGCCAGTCGCTCCTCCAGGCCATCCAGCGCGGTGACACGCCCGCGGTGACTCGCCTGCTCGCAGCTGGCGCCAGTCCCAACGCCACCGATGACGAGAAGGTCCCGGCGCTGATGCTGGCCACACTCTTCGCCGACGTCGAGTGCATGACGCAACTGCTGAAACGCGGTGCGGACCCGAACCACGCCGACGGCGACGGCGTGACGGCGCTGATGTGGGCGATGCCGGACATCCGCAAGGCCCGCGTGCTCATCGAGCACGGCGCGAACGTCAACGCGCGGTCCACGGTGCTGGGACGCACGCCGTTGCTGATCGCGGCGGGGTCGCCCGGCAGCGTGGACGTGCTCACGCTGCTGCTTGCGCGCGGCGCCGACCTGCGCGCCAGGGACGCCACGGGGTTCAGTGCGCTGGCGGTCGCGATGCTGTCGTCCGACGTCGACGTGTTGCGCTTCCTCGCCGATCGGGGCCTGGATCCGAAGGAAGAGATCCCGGTGCTGCCGCGACGCCTGATGTTCGCGCGGGCGCGGCCGGCGGCCATCGAGTTCGCGATGGCGCGTGGCGTCGCCGTGCCGGGCGACGTGCTGCTGCGCTCGAACTGGCAGAGTCCCGCTCTGCTCGCGCGCTGGATCGAGGGCGGCGCCGACCCCAACGCCCGCGGCGGCGGTTATGGCGTGACGCCGCTCCTGACCGTGGCGGCGTCGGAAGTGGCCGGCGCCGAGAGCCTGCGGGTCCTGCTCGAACACGGCGCCGACCCGAACGTCGCGGACGCGGAGGGGGAGAAGCCGCTCGACTGGGCGACCTATCGCGACGATCGCGCGAAGATCGCGCTGCTCGAGCAACACGGCGCCACCCGCGGCGAGGGGCCACGCCGGGCAGAGATCCCGCCCGCGGGAGCCGGCGTCACCGACCGCAGCGTCTCGGTCGGTCGGAGCGTGTCGCTGCTGCTCAAGGCCTCGCCCGGGGCCTTCGAAGGACGCCGCTGCTTCACCTGTCATCACAACGCGCTGCCGGCCGAAGCCGCGGCGCTCGCCCGCCGCAAAGGCCTCACGGTCGCCGAGGATCTGGCGGCGAAGAACACGCAGGACATCCTGGCCGTGTTCACGCGCGCTGCCGGCCCGATCATGCAGGGCCAGCCCACCGGCGTCCCGGGTGCGGTGGGCCTGACGGTGGGGTACGGCCTGGTCGCGCTGGCGTCGGAAGGGCATCGGCCCGACAAGGCCACCGCCGCCATGACCCACTGGCTGCTGGCCACGCAGATGCCCGATGGCAGCTGGTTGGGCAATGGCGTCAACCGGCCCCCTATCGAATCCAGCACCGTCAGTCACACCGCGATGGCCGTCCGCGGATTGATGCTCTATCCGACGCCGGGCGACCGGCCGCGGGTCGACCGGGCGCTGGCACGAACACGCGACTGGCTGGTGGCGGCGTCGGCGCCGACGTCGGAAGAGCGCGCGATGCGGCTGATGGGGTTGGCGTGGACCCGGGCGCCGCGCCCGGCGATCGCCGCCGCGATGCGAGAGGTCGTGAGCCGGCAGGCGGCATCGGGGGGATGGTCGCAGTTGCCCCAACTGGCGCCGGATGCGTACGCGACCGGGCAGGCGCTCGTCGCCTTGCACGAGGCGGGCATGGCCGTCACCGACGACGCCTACCAGAGGGGCGTGTCGTTCCTGCTCAGCACGCAGTATCCCGACGGATCGTGGCTCGTGCGGACGCGATCGTTCCCGACACAGCCCTATTACGAGAGCGGGTTTCCCTTCGGACGGCACCAGTGGGTCTCGGCTGCCGCCACCGCCTGGGCGGCCCGGGCGATCGCGCTGACGCTGCCGGACGCCGCCCGCTAGGGCAGATACGCGCTGGCCATCGGCAGCCAGTACGGCCAGTCGTGCTTGCTGCCGAAGCCCCACACGTGCAGCGAGTGCGGAATGCCCTTGCCGCCGAGCAGCGCGCTGAAGTCCTCGTTGGCCTTACGGCAGATGTCCCACTCGCCCGTGGCGAGCACGAACTTGTTGCGCCGGAACTGATCCAGATAGTACGGCTCGCTGAGCGTGGGCAGGAACGCCGGAGGGTTCAGCAGGTAGGCGTCGGGGTCGCCGTAGCCGTCGAGGAACTGCCCGATGTCGTAGGCGCCGCTCATCGTGACGCAGGACGTGAACGTGTAGGGATGGCGCAGCGCCATGGCCATCGCGTGGTACGCGCCGAAGCTGCAGCCGGTGACGCCGATGCCGGCGGCGCGGTTGATCTGACGGACCAGGGGCACGACGTCGCCCAGCACGTAGGATTCGTACTGCAGGTGACGCTCGATGCGCAGCCGCGGATGCACCCGCTTCGCGTACCAGCTCTCCTCGTCGACCGACGACAGGCAGAACAACTGCAGCGAGCCGCTTTCGAGCTTGTGCTCGAGCGCTCTCACCATGCCGCGATCCTCGTACTCGAAGAACGCGCCCATCGAGCTGGGAAACACCAGGAACGGCGGCCCGCCGTGTCCGAAGACCAGCAGGTCCATGTTCCGTTCGAGCGATCGGGAGTACCAGCGGTGGTAGTCGCGCCTCATGGTTGGCGGGGCTCGGGGCGTGGCGGCCGTGGCTCACGGGCCAGCCGGCGTCCGGCCACTATACTAAGTCTCTTGCCGGGTTTCCGCGCTCCACGCCGAACGCTGCCGTGACCGCGCCGCATCTCGAACGCCACACCGGGTTCGTGTCGCGCCATCTCGAACGGCGCCGCGATCTGGTGGTGTACCTGCCGCCCGGCTACGACGGCGACCCGTATCGCCGCTATCCCGTGCTCTACATGCACGACGGCCAGAACCTGTTCGAGGCCGACACCGCGTTCGTGCGCGGCGAGTACTGGCGGCTGGGCGAGATGGCCGACATGCTGATCGCCGAAGGCCGCATGTTGCCGATCGTGATCGTCGGCGTGAACCACACCGGTCACGGCCGCGTGCACGAATACACGCCGACGCGTGACGCGCGGCTCGGCGGCGGCCTGGGCAAGCAGTACGGCCGCCTGCTGACGGAGGAGGTCAAGCCGTTCATCGACGCCCGCTATCGCACCGACCCCCGCCGCGAGGTGACGGGCCTCGGCGGATCGTCGCTGGGCGGGCTGTCGACGATGTTCCTGGGCCTGCGGCACGCCGACGTGTTCGGGCGCCTGGCGGTGCTGTCGCCGTCGGTGTGGTGGGGACGTCGCGCGATCCTGCGCTACGTCGCCAAGGCGCGCCCGCGGCCGTCCACGCGCATCTGGCTGGACATGGGCACGGCCGAGAGCCGCATGGGCCTGGCCGACGCGCGACGGTTGCGCACCGCGCTCGTCGCGGCCGGCTGGCGCGAAGACGTCGACCTCGGCTATCGCGAAGTGGCGGGTGGCACCCATTCCGAACGCGCATGGGCACATCGCGTCGGCGATGTGCTGCAGTTCCTCTACCCCGGCGACTTCGGCGAGTTTCACTTCTAGCGACCGCCCTGCCTGTGACAGGCAGTGACATCTCGCGTGCGGGCGACGCGTTCAATAGTTGGTTGCGCAATGCTCCGCACGACCTTCCTCCTGACGCTGGCGGTGTGGATCGCCGCAGGCGCCGGCCCGGCGGCGGCGCAGCCCGCGCCGTCGTCGATGTCGCCCGCCGAGGCCGCGCCCATCGTCAACGGACCGCCGGCGCCGATCGCGCCGTCGACGATCACGCGTGACGATCGCGGCCAGGCCACGGTCCGCGCGATCCGCCTGACGACGCCGCTCGTCGTCGACGGACGGCTCGACGACGACGTCTACGAGGCGAATCCGCCATTCGGCGATCTCATCCAGGTCGTGCCGGCCACCGGGAAAGTCGCGACCGAGCGCACCGATCTGTGGCTGATGTTCGACGACCGGAACATCTACGTCGGTGCCCGCGTGCACGACTCGGCGCCGCCCGACAAGTGGGTCGCCAACGAATACCGGCGTGACACGAACCAGCTGCGCCAGAACGACCACATCGGCATCGGCCTCGACACCTTCTACGACCGGCGCAGCGGCTTCATGTTCTACGCGACGCCGCTGGGCGGCTTCTCCGACTACTCGATCATCGACGAGGGCCAGCCCAACACCGACTGGAACCCGGTGTGGAACGTGCGCACCGGCCGCTTCGACGGCGGCTGGACGATGGAGATGA
>CADEDM010000316.1 GCA_902826065.1 uncultured Acidobacteriota bacterium
GTCGAAGGTCTTGGGGCGGTCGCGCCATTCGGGCTTGGGTCCACGTGGCCGGTCGCCGCCGCGGTCGAAGGTCTTGGGGCGGTCGCGCCACTCGGGTTTCGGTCCTCGCGGCCGATCGTCGCCACGATCGAACGTCTTCGGGCGGTCGCGCCATTCGGGCTTCGGTCCGCGCGGCCGGTCGTCGCCACGATCGAAGGTCTTCGGCCGGTCACGCCACTCTGGCTTCGGGCCACGCGGTCGATCGTCGCCACGGTCGAACGACTTCGCGGGTCCGCGATCGCGCCACTCGGGCTTCGGTCCGCGTCCGCCTTCGGGTCGTGGCTTCCAGGGCGCACGCGCACCGCCACCACCGCCGCCCGGCTTCCCTCGCCACTCGCCCTGCGGCTTGTCGCGCCATTCCGGCTTGGGGCCACGCGGACGATCGCCGTCGCGGTTGAAGCGCGGCTTCGGGGTGTCGCTCCACTCGCGTCTGGGCGCGGGTGCACGTCCCGCGGCCTTCGGACGTCCGCGCCAGTCGCTCGCCGGCGCCGGTGGCGCCTGGCCCTCGCCCTCGTCGAACGGTGCGTCCTCGCCCCCACGATCGTCCGCCGGTGCATCGGCCTGCTCGAACGACTCGTCGGCGTCCGGCGCTTCAGCCACCGGCAGATCTTTCGGTTCGTCGTTCTCGAACGGAGCGAACGTCTCTTCCTCGCCGCGCTTCGGCCCGTGACCGGGGCGCGACCGCACCATCTTCTTGAACGCCTGCCACTTCGCCTTCTTCGCGATCTGATACTTCTCGCGGGGATCGCGATGCTCGCCACCGGGCCGCCAGCCCTTGGTGCGTGGCGCGGCGCCTTCCGCGGGGGGCACGAGGGCGCCGTCGGGTCCCACGGTGTAGCCGGCAGAAAGCTTGTCGCGCGCTTCGGCCTGCGAGTCCCACAGGCGGCCCTTCTCGAACCACTTCATCTCGGCGTTCGGCTGCTTCACCTGCAGCCGTTTCAACGTCGGGCGCAGCTCGTCGGGCTCAGCGGCGCGAAAGGCGGTGGGGCCCCCGTCCACGATGATGGTCCAGTAGGCGTAGCGGGGCGGCATCTCTCGATCCTACTAGGTCTACCAGACGGGACTCACCGATTGTTGTGCGGGCGATCGAGACGCGCGACCGCTGGTGAGGCGCCCGGCGCGGCGTGGGTCTCACCCCGCGGTGCCGGGTTCCGCAGTCCGTCAGACGACTTGCGGGAGCGAGTGTCGGCCGGAAGGCCGGGGCCCCGGGCAGACTCAGCGCGAGGGATGCCCGGAGGTCGCGTTGGACCAGAACACCCCAGCCGGACTTCGGCGCTTCCTCGTCGTCTGACGTCTCACGCTTGCGCGGACTGCTCCACACGGCCCCGCGGGGCGAGACCCACGCCGCTCCGCTCGCCCGCAACTCAGTTCTGCGAGTTCAGCTCCGGCATCCGCTTCAGCTTCTCGACCAGCGTCGTCCGCTTCAGCCCCAGCATGCGCGCCGCATCGGCGCGATTGCCCGACGAGCGCGTCAGCGCGCGGGCGATGAGATCGCGTTCGATGCGCGCGACCAGCGACGGCAGATCGACACCATCCTCGGGCAGGTCCAGCGACGGCGCCGCTTCCACGGCCACGGCCTGCACTTCGGGCGGCAGGTCCTGCACGTCGATCTGCGGACGGGTGCCGCGCAGGATCAGCGCGCGCTCCATCGCGTTCTCGAGTTGCCGCACGTTGCCCGGCCACGCGTAGGCCATCAGCCGGCGCAGCGCGTCCTGCGACACCTGCACCTCGGGCGACGACGCCTGGCCGTCGCGCTGCATCACCTTGCGCACGAAGTGCTGCACCAGCAGCGGCACGTCTTCCTTGCGATCGCGCAGCGGCGGCAGCGTCAACGGAATCACGTTGAGGCGATAGTAGAGATCCTCGCGGAACCCGCCTTCCTGCACCATCTTCTGCAGGTCGGAGTTGGTGGCCGCGAGCACGCGCACGTCGACCTTGATCGTGCGGTTCTCGCCGACCCGTTCGAACTCGCGTTCCTGCAGCACGCGCAACAGCTTCTGCTGCAGCGGCATCGTCATGGTGCCGACTTCGTCGAGGAACAGCGTGCCGCGATCGGCCTGTTCGATGCGGCCCTGGCGCGTCGCGACCGCGCCGGTGAACGCGCCACGGGCGTGCCCGAAGAGCTCCGCCTCCAGCAGGTTCTCGGGAATGGCGCTGCAGTTCAGCGCGACGAAGCGCTGATTGCGCCGCGGGCTGGTCTGATGAATCGCGCGCGCCACCACTTCCTTGCCGGTGCCGGTCTCGCCGGTGATGAGCACCGTGGCGCCGCTGGGCGCCACCGTCTCGATCATCTGCGTGAGCGACAGCATCGGCGCGCTGCGGCCGATGACGCCGGGAAGGCCGTCGCGCTGCTCGAGCTGCTCGCGTAAGTACGCGTTTTCCGAGCGCAGGCGCCGCTGCTCGAGCGCAGAATCCAGCACGTGCATCAGCTCTTCGAACTGGAAGGGCTTGCTGACGAAATCGGACGCGCCGCGCTTGATGGCGTCGACCGCGTCCTTCACGGTGCCGTAGCCGGTGACCACGATGCCGATGATGCCGGGGTAGCGCTTCAGCGCTTCGGCGAGCACTTCGCGCCCGTCGATGCCTGGCAGCCGCAGATCGGAGATGAGAATGTCGAAGGCGAACCGTTCGAGCTTCTCGAGGGCCTGCTCGCCCGACGCCGCCTCGGTGACACTGAAGCCGGCGTCGGTCAGCCGTTCGGCCATCACCGTACGCAGGGCATCCTCGTCGTCGACGAGCAATATATGGGTGGTTTCAGCCACGTGCGCCTGGGGAGCGGGAGGCGTCAACACTCTGACAGTTTTGTTCCGAGAGCGTCAACCCTCAATTCCTGATCGCGCTGGCACAGGCCTGCCCTAATCTCCACCCGAGACGGACCGATACCAGCCTTTGAAGGAGAACTGACCCGTGGAACGTCAGACCATCAGCATCATGAAGGCGTGCGAGCTCGTGGGTGTCAGCCGGCGGACCATCTACAACTGGATCGCGGCGGGCAAGGTCGAATACGTCCGCACGGCGGGCGGCAGCATCCGGATCTTCGTGGATACGCTGTGGCGCCAGCCCGATGGCAGCGCGCGCGCTGGATCGAGCCCTGCGGCCTAACGACCACGACGGTTCAGCCAGGATCTACCCGTGAACCCGTCGACCATCCCCCTGGAGACAGGCCCACAGGCGTCGGTACCCGACGACCTGCGCGGCCTGTTTCACCAGCTCAGCAATCAGCTCGGCATCATCCTGGCGAACGCCGAGCTCCTCGAGCTGAAGCTGAACGACCCGACACAGAAGGCGCGCGCCACGCTCGTGGTCAGCGCCGCTGTCGACGCGATGGGCACCACGCGCGCCATCCGCTCGGTGTCGGGCGTCTAGCACCCCCCGTCCGGCCTTCCGTCAATCCTCGTCAGCCCCGTCAAAATTCGACCGCCGAAAGCCGTCACCGGCTTGGCGCTTGCCTCGTAGAACCGTCAATCTAATGACGGAAATGCGAGGATTTCGTGCTCGTGCCGTGGTCTGCACACGGTTTCGCGACGAATCCGTAAGCCATTAACTATCAGTCACTTAGTAACAAATTTCGCTGTCGAGTTAGGCTCCGAGGCAGGGTTGCGCGGATCTGGCATTGGCTATGCACGAAGCGGCAGGCGTCCGCACATCGCGGACACCAGGAGCCCAAGTCAATCATGACCGCCGAGCAGATTGCCGAGCAGATCAACCCCCGAGTCGAAGCAGGCCTGCCCTTCGTGGAGGCGCTGGCGCGGCGCGTCGCCGCCACCATGCCCCATTCGATCGACCTGGGCGACCTGGTGCAGGACGGGGTCATCGGGCTCATCGATGCCGCCAAGCGGTTCGAGGAATCGCGGGGCATCAAGTTCGAGACCTTCGCCGAGCGCCGCGTGCGCGGGGCGATGATCGACGCGCTCCGCAAGGACGCCTGGCCGCGTGGCGTGCGCCGCGTGCGCCGCGAGCTCGAGGCGGCGCGCGAGAAGCTGCGCCTCTCGCTGGGCCACGAGCCGTCGTTGGCGGATCTCGCCGCGGCCGTCGGCTCGGATGAAGAGCGCCTCGGCAAGGTGATCGTGCGCATCAACACGATCGAGCAGACGTCGCCGCTGTCGTGCGCCGACAACATCGACGAGTCGCAGCTTCCCGCGGTGCTGGTGCCGGTGGAAGCCGAGCGTCCCGACGCCGCCTACGAGCGGATGGAAGTGCAGGACCGCGTGCGCGGCGCCATCGCGTCGCTGCCGCCGCGTGAACGTCGCGTCATCGCCCTCTACTACTACGGCGAAGTCACGATGAAGGAAATCGGCGCCGAGCTCGGCGTCAACGAATCGCGCGTTTCGCAGCTCCACGCCCGCGCCCTGCGCCGCCTGCGCGAGGCCCTCGGTCCGGATGCGACGCCGATGGCGTCGATGGAAGTGCTGCGCCAGGCCGTCGTGGCCTTCGAGCACCGTCCGAAGATGGCCAAGGCCGATCTGCCGCAGTCGGACACGGTGGTGCCGCCGGCGGCCGTCGAGCGCGCCGAGTCCCGCGGCGTGGTGATCGACTACGCCAGCGCTTCGCGCGCGGCCCGCAGCAAGTCGCCCAGCCGGAAGGGCTTCGAGAGCCATCGGCAGCCGCTGTCCT
>CADEDM010000317.1 GCA_902826065.1 uncultured Acidobacteriota bacterium
CCTGCGACCTTCGGCTCCGGAGGCCGACGCTCTATCCAGCTGAGCTACGGGCGCGACGCGCCGCGCGGACGGCCGTTCCACGGTGGAGCGGAGCGCGCGAGCGGCGAACGCCCAGTGTAGTCCAACGGCTCGGCTGCGGCAATTGCCGCAAGCCATCCGAATCGCTCAGCGACGGCGCAGCGCGCGTGCGTGGTTGATCAGCCCGTTGGTGGAGCCATCGTGCCCGGCCGCGTCCGACGGCGCGTCGAGTTCCGGCAGGATCCGGTTCGCCAGCACCTTGCCGAGTTCCACGCCCCACTGGTCGAACGAGTTGATGCCCCATACGGCGCCCATCACGAACACCTTGTGTTCGTAGAGCGCGAGCAGCCGGCCGAGCGTGCGCGGATCGAGGCGTCGATAGAGCAGCGTCGTCGTCGGACGGCTGCCGGGGAAGACCTTGTGCGGCGCCAGCCGGGCGACCTCGCCGGCATCGAGGCCCGCGGCCGTGAGCTCGGCGCGTGCTTCGTCGAGCGTCTTGCCCTGCATCAGCGCCTCGGTCTGCGCGAAGACGTTCGAGAGCAGCAGCGGATGGTGGGCCGGCAGCCCGTGGGCCGGCTCTGCGGCGGCGAGGAAGTCCGCCGCCACGACGCGGCGACCTTGATGCAGCAGTTGGTAGAAGGCGTGCTGCCCGTTGGTGCCGGGCTCGCCCCAGACGATCGGCCCGGTGGCCACGTCCACCGGCGTGCCGTCGAGCCGCACGCCCTTGCCGTTGCTCTCCATGTCGAGCTGCTGCAGAAAGGCCGGTAGCCGACGCAGATACTGGTCGTAGGGCAGTACCGCGTGGGTCTCGATGTCCAGCAGGTTCGCGTTCCAGATGCCGAGCAGGCCCAGCACCATCGGCAGGTTGGCGTCGATTGGCGCGGACAAGAAGTGGGTGTCCATGTCCTCGGCGCCGGCGAGCAGCGCGCGGAACCGGTCGGCGCCGATGGCGATGGCGATCGGCAGGCCGATCGACGACCACAGCGAGTAGCGCCCGCCCACCCAGTCCCAGAAGCCGAACATCTCCGCCGCCGCGATGCCGAACGCCTGCACCTCGCGGGCATTGGTGGACACCGCGACGAAATGGCGTCCGACCGCGGACTCGCCGACCGCCGCGGCCATCCACGCCCGCGCCGATCGCGCGTTGGCCATCGTTTCCTGCGTCGTGAACGTCTTCGACGCCACGATGAACAGCGTGGTCGCCGGCGGCACTACCCGCAGTGTCTCGTCGAGATGGGCGCCATCGACGTTCGAGACGAAGTGCAGGCGCGGACCCTCGCGGCCATACGGCGTCAGCGCCTCGACCGCCATCGCCGGGCCGAGGTCCGACCCGCCGATGCCGAGGTTCACGACGTCGGTGAAGCGCGCGCCGTTGGCGGCGGTGCGGCGTCCGGCGCGGACGTCCTCGGCGAAGGCGAGGAAGGCATCGCGTCCGGCCACGACGCCCGGCATCACGTCGACGCCGTCGACCAGCACCGCGCCAGGCGTCGAGCGGCGCAGCGCCGTGTGCAGCACCGCCCGCTGCTCGGTGCCATTGATGCGCTCGCCGGCGAACATCCGATCGCGCGCGGCCTCGACGCCCGTGGCCCGTGCCAGCTCGGCCAGCAGGCCCATCGTCTCGGTGGTGACCCGCTGTTTGGAGACGTCGACCAGCAGGTCGTCCATCCGCAGCGACAATCGCGAAAAACGCGCCGGATCCTCGGCGAACAGCTGCCGCACCGGCACCGTGACCAGCTGATCCCGGTGGGCTTCCAGCTTCTTCCAGACCTCGAGCGACCTGAGTGACATGGTGGACAGTGTAGAACCGCCGGATACGGGCGGCGCGGCGGATCTCGCCGCTAGCCCCTGGCCGCGAGCCGCTAGTAAGATCGCCTCATGTCCCTGCTCGACTCGCTCAAGCGCAGCACCGTCGTCGTCGCCGATACCGGCGACATCGACGCGATTCGTCAGCACCGGCCGCAGGATGCCACCACGAACCCTTCGCTCTTGCTGAAGGCGGCGCAGCAGCCGCCGTACCGCGGCCTCGTCGACGGCGCCATCGCCGCCGCCGCGCGCAGCGGACGCGACGGTGCCGCGCGGACCGAGGCGTTCATGGACCGGCTGTTCGTCGCCTTTGGCGGCGAGATCCTGAAGATCGTGCCGGGGCGCGTCTCGACCGAAGTCGACGCGCGACACAGCTTCGACACCGAGGCCACGGTGGCCAAGGCCCGCGACCTGATCGCCCTCTACGCGGAGGCGGGCATCGACCGCGAACGCGTGCTCATCAAGATCGGCAGCACCTGGGAAGGCATCCGCGCCGCCGAGCAGCTCGAGCGCGAGGGCATCCACTGCAATCTCACGCTGCTCTTCAGCTTTGCGCAGGCGGTGGCGTGTGCCGAGGCCGGGGTGACCCTGATCTCGCCGTTCGTCGGCCGCATCTACGACTACCACCGCAAGGCGAAGGGCGCCGAGATTCCCGAGGATGCCGATCCGGGCGTGGAGTCGGTACGGCGCATCTACGCGTACTACAAGAAGCACGGCTACGCGACGCAGGTGATGGGCGCCAGCTTCCGCCGCCTGTCGCAGATCACGCAGCTGGCCGGCTGCGACCTGCTCACCATCAGCCCCGAGCTGCTCGCCGAGCTCGCGAAGACGCCGGGCGAGCTCACGCCGGCCCTGACGCCCGACATGGCCGCGCGCGACGGCGAGCCGCGCATTCATCTCGACGAGAAGGCGTATCGCTGGCTGCACAACCAGGATCCGATGGCGGTCGAGAAGCTGAGTGACGGCATCCGCCGCTTCGACCAGGACGCCCGCGCCCTCGAGACCTGGGCCGCCGGCGTGGCGACGGCGGCCTGACGTCCGCTGGCCCGGCGGGGTCGTGAGCGGAAGGGCGCAGTTCGGCGCGACGGTCCATCCCGGCGAACGTCGCTACAGCTGACGGGGCGTGCAGTCCGGACGGAAGAGGTCCGCTACAATGCCCAATCGTCATCCGGACGTGCCACCACGCGCATCGCCCGGACTGGAGGGTTCCCGTGAGGACTTTGTGCGCCTGGTTCGTGGTGCTCGTGCTGGCGGTCGCCGTGCCTGCCGGAGCCCAGACCCCGACTCCACCTTCCCAACCGACGCCTCCGCCGGCCCAGGGCGAAGAGCCGCCGATCTACACCGAGGCCGTCGTCGTGACGGCATCGAAGGTCGAACAGCAGCTCGTGAACGCCCCGGCCACGGTCAGCGTGGTGTCGAGTGACGTGATCGCGAGCTCGCCGGCCACCAACTACGCCGAGCTGCTGCGCACCGTGCCCGGCATGAACATCACGCAGACCTCGGCGCGTGACTTCAACATCAACATGCGCGGCGCCACGTCGACGCTCTCGACCTCGCAGCTCGCGCTCATCGACGGCCGCAGCCTCTACCTCGATTTCTTCGGCTTCGTCGCCTGGGACTTCCTGCCCGTCAACCCGAATGAAGTGCGGCAGATCGAAGTCATCCGCGGCCCGGCGTCGGCCGTGTGGGGGGCCAACGCGCTGTCGGGGGTGGTGAACTTCATCACCAAGACGCCGCGCGAGATGCAGGGCACCAGCTTCACCATGGGCGTCGGCAACATCGGCCCGGGCGAAGGCCAGGTCGAGCGCAACAGCCTGCCGCTCTGGTACGTCAACGGCACGCACGCCGCCGCAGTGAACGACCGCTGGTCGTACAAGGTGTCGGCCGGCGCGTTCGCGCAGGACGCGCTGCTGCGGCCCACCGGCACCATCGCCAACGCCCAGAACACGCCGTATCCGAGCTTCACCAACACCGGCACGCGACAGCCGAAGGCCGACGCCCGCGTCGACTACGACGCGCCCGACGGCGCGTACCGCCTCTCGTTCTCCGGCGGCTTCGCTGGCACCGAGGGCATCATCCACACCGGCATCGGCCCGTTCGACATGAACCGCGGCACGAAGCTCGGGTACGGCTCGGCGAAGTGGACCAAGGGCGCGCAGAAGCTCAGCGTGTTCACCAACATCCTCGACGGCGACGCCAACGCGCTGTTGTCGGTGGGCCTCGATGGCCGCCCGATCATCTTCACGTTCAACACCAAGACGTTCGACATCGAGTACGGCAACGTGATGGCGTTCGGCACGCGCAACGTCGTGAGCTTCGGCGGCAACGCCCGCTACAACAGCTTCGACCTGTCGCTGGCCCCGCTCGGCGACAGCCGCAAGGAAGGCGGCGCGTACATCCAGGACGAGATCTTCATCAACGACTACCTGCGCTGGGTCGTCGGCGCCCGTCTCGACCGGTTCAGCGTGCTCGACGAGCCGAACTTCTCGCCGCGCACGGCCATCATCGTCAAGCCGGCCGCCGACCAGTCGCTGCGCTTCTCGTTCAACCGCGCCTTCCGCGCGCCGTCGCTGATCAACAACTTCCTCGACATCGGCATCTTCAACCAGCTCGATCTGCGCAGCATCAACCCGGCGTTCGCGGCGGCGCCCGGCGGGCCGGCGTATGCCTTCCCGGTGCAGGCCACCGGCAACCAGGACCTCGTCGAACAACAGGTCGACGCGTGGGAGGCGGCCTATACCGGCGTCATCAAGAACCGCGCGACGGTGACGGCGGCGTTCTACTACAACAAGTCGAAGGACGACATCTTCTTCACGC
>CADEDM010000318.1 GCA_902826065.1 uncultured Acidobacteriota bacterium
GCAGGTCGGCGTCGCCGATGTTGTAGGCGTTGGCCCACTGGCAGAACACGCCGCCCGGCGTCAGACGCGCGCGGGCCTCGGCGAAGTACTCCTGCGTGAACAGTGCGGCGACGCCGGCAATCCACGGGTTGGATGGCTCCGAGATGATCACGTCGTAGCGCTGCCGCGACAGCCGCAGGTGCGACCGCCCGTCGCCGACGACGAGCCGCGTGCGCGGGTCGGCCAGTGCGCGATGGTTCTCGGTCTCGAAGAAGGCCGATGCCGCGACGACCTCGGGCGACAGCTCCACGACGTCGACGCGCTCGACCGGATGCGTGAGCGCGGCGCCGACGGTGACGCCACTGCCGAGGCCGATGACGGCCACCGTCCGCGGCTGCGGGTGCAGCAGCAGCGGCACGTGGGCGACGAGCGCCTGCGTGAGCATGTCGCCGCGGTTCGAGGCGTCGGTCTTGCCGTCCACCGTCAGCGTGGTCGTGCCGGTGAGGGTCTTCACCGACACCGTCGCGGCGGCCCCATCCGCGTAGTAGCGCACCTGGCCAGCCTTGAGCATGGCCTCGAGATCGAGCCCGTCGGGCACGAACGGCGCGTACAGGTAGGCGCCGCTGGCGAGCAGCGCCCGATCCCACGGCGGCGCCAGCGCCACGGTGAGGATGGCCGCTGAGGCGGCCACGGTGGCGGCGAGGCGGCCGCCGGGCGAGAGGCCACCGAGCGCCGCGACGACGAGGGCGGCGACCACCAGGCAGGCGCAGGCGATCTGCAAGGTGGCCTGCAACCCGAGGGCGGGAATGGTGACGAACCCGGCGGCCAGCGCGCCCACGACGGCGCCAGCCGTGTTCATCGCGTAGACGGCGCCGAAGCGCCCCGAGGCGTCGTCGCGGGTCGCGCCCGCGACCGCGAGCGCCAGCGGAAACGCGACGCCGAGACACAGCGCCGTCGGCACGACCAGGGCCGCGGTGATCCACGCGCCGCGCGCGATCCAGGTCTCGCCAGCGGCCCCCGAGGCGAGCTGTGCGGCGACGTAGAGCGGCACCTGGCGTCCGGCCAGCGCATAGGTGACCGCGGCGGTGATGGCGGCGAGCGCCAGCGCCATCGCCAGGGCGAGCGCGGGCGTGCGGAGGCGGCCGACCAACCCGGTGCCGACCCAGGCGCCCATGGCCGATCCGGCGATCACGGCCGCCAGGGCCGCCGCGAACGCGTAGGTGGTCGGGCCGACGGCGAGCGCGAGCACCCGCGTCCACGCGAGCTCGTGCAGCAACGCCGCGGCGCCCGACAGGCCGAGGACGCCGGCCGCCAGCCACAGCTGGTGCCGCGAAGGGACGTCGAGCGGCGCCGCGGCGGTCGCTGCGCGTGATCGGCGGCCGCGTGAGGCGGCGGCCGGGACCGCGGCCTCATCGCCCACCTCGGCGCACGCCTCGGCGCGGCCGCGCACGACCAGCGCCAGCACGGCGGAGATCGCGCCGAGCGCGACGCCCGCCAGGGTCGTGCGCCACACCCCGAGGGCCGGAATCAGCAGGAAGCCGGCCGCCAGGGCGCCGGCCGCGGCGCCGAGCGTGTTGGCGGCATAGAGCATGGCGCTGCGCCGCGTGCGGGCGGGCGAGTCACTGGAGAACCAGCGGATCGCCAGCGGGAAGGTCGCACCCAGCGCCAGCGCCGGCGTCATCACCAGCACCACCGCGACGCCGACGCGCACGAGAGTGAACAGCGTGCCTGGGGCGCCATCCGCGTACGACCACCGCACCACCGGCGCGAGCAGCGCGAGGGCCGTCGGCAGCAGCAGGGCGAGCACGCCCACCGTGCCCTCGAGGGCCGCGTATGCCGTCACCGCCTGGTGCCGCGTCCATCGGCGTGCGCGACGTCCCGCCAGCGCCGCCCCGAGCGCCAGTCCCAGCAGGAACGCACCGACGACGGCGCTGCCGGCGGCCGTGGTGTGCCCCAGATGCAGCGTGAGCAACCGGGTCCACGTCACCTCGTAGACGAGTCCGGCCGCGCCGGAACAGGCGTAGGCGACGAGGAACAGCACCCGTCGAGTCTAGTGCGGGCAGGGAACAGGATCGTCAGGCCCGCTCGGCCGTGGTGCTGAGGGGCACTGAGCAGCGGCTGCGCCGGACGTCAGAAGCGGGCGTGAGCGCGCCGGCTCGCGACCGCGATATCGCCAGCAGGCCCCGCGGGTCCCCCCGGTCCCGCGAGTCCCGCCGGCCCTGCGAAACCACCATGGCTCCGCCGGTCGTGTTGCGCCGGGCGCGGCACGCCGAGCCCGTGTGGCCCCGCCGATGCCGACCCGTCCGCATGGTGATTGGCCGGCCGTGGCGACGAGTTCGTGGCGCAGGCGGCGATGCTGCAGAGGGCCAGCAGCCACGCGATCAGTCGCCACAGAGTCCGCCGCGCGCCGTCCACAGTCCGAGCCCCCTTCGTCGCGTGTGTCGCGAGTGCGCGGGAGCCGCGATGGCCGCGTCCCCTGTCGTGACTCATACGCTAGCAGGCGGATCGACGGCGCGTTCGTCCTGAAACACTCCGTTAACAGAGCGCAACAGTCGTCAGGACTCGGTCACCTGCCACGTGACGTCGGCGTCGAGTTGATAGCCCTCGCCACGCACCGTGCGGATGAGGCGCGGTCGACGGGGATCGTCCTCGATCTTCTTGCGCAGCCGCGTCACCAGTACGTCGACCGTGCGCGCGAACACCGTGCCGTCGTCGTGACGTGTCATGGCCAGCAGCTCGTGCCGCAGCATGACGCGGTGCGGATGCGCCAGCAGCGCTCGCAGCACGCCCACTTCTCCCGGCGTGAACGTCGC
Source organism: uncultured Acidobacteriota bacterium (assembly GCA_902826065.1). Classification (GTDB taxonomy): domain Bacteria; phylum Acidobacteriota; class Vicinamibacteria; order Vicinamibacterales; family UBA2999; genus CADEFD01. The sequence continues at coordinate 2,793 of CADEDM010000318.1, forward strand.
AACGCGGCCGTCCTCGTGACGCGCTTGCAGCGCCGACAGGTCCACGGTCCACCCGCCACATCGCGCGACCCGGCGGCGGGGCAACCGGCGTCGTGGCTCGAGGTTGCGACGGATGACGCCGTGCACCCGCGCCAGCAGCTCGCGCATGCTGAACGGCTTCACGACGTAGTCGTGCGCGCCGAGCTCCAGCCCGACCACGCGATCCACTTCCGACCCGCGCGCCGACGTGATGAGGAACGGCGGGCTGCCGGCGGTGGCCAGTTCGCGCGCCAGATCCAGGCCATCGTCGCGGCCGAGGTTGAGGTCGAGCAGCACGGCGTCGAAGGTCAGCCGCTGCAGCAGCGCCCGCGCCGACGCCAGGTCGGCCGCCGACTGCGCGTCGAGGTGGTGCCGGCGGAAGTAGTGCACGAGGGCGCGTGCGGCGATGGGGTCGTCGTCAACGACGAGCACGAGGTGGCTGGGAGGGAGTGCGGTCGTCATGCCGGAACGCGTGTGAGCGACAGTGCCCGTTGGAGATATGGACGGAACCCGCGTCGGAGTTTACCGCCGCGCCACGCGGGTTCCGCGCCAGCTCCGCACAGTAGAATGACCCGCGCAAGGAGTTCCTGATGTCGAGATTCGTTCTGCTTCTGCTCACCATCGCGCTCGTCGCCGGCCGTTCCGCCGAGGTCGTCGCGCAGGCCGGCGGCGGTCAAGGCGGCCGCCCCGGCCCGCTGCCCGCGATTGCCGATCGCACCGCCGGTCTCCAGAAGATCGACGGGTTCGTGCCGCTCTACTGGGACGAGCGCGCCGGCACCATGTTGATCGAGGTGCCGTGGCTCGATCGCGAGTTCCTGCTGTCGACCGGCCTGTCGGCCGGCCTCGGCTCGAACGACCTCGGCCTCGATCGCGGCCAGGGCGGCCAGGGCCGTATCGTCAAGTTCCAGCGCGTCGGTCCGCGCGTGCTGCTGGTGCAGCCCAACCAGTCGTTCCGATCGACGGCGACGAACGTGCTCGAACGCAAGGCGGTCGAGGACTCGTTCGCCAAGTCGGTGCTGTGGGGCTTCGCGCTCGTCGCCGAGTCGAACGGCCGGCTGCTCGTCGACGCCACCGACTTCTTCCTGCGCGACGTCCACAACGCCGCGCGCGGCCTTCGGCCCGGCAACTTCCGCGTCGATCGCACCCGCAGCACCTTCTACATCCCCAACACGAAGGCCTTCCCGAAGAACACCGAGGTCGACATGACGCTGACCTTCGTCAACGAGGCCGGCGCGGGTGGCGGCGGTGGGGGCGGCGGCCCGGTGCAGGGGCCGAACCCGATCGGCTTCACGGGCGGCGGCGGAGGCGGCGGCTTCGGCGGCAATTTGTTCAACGGCACGGTGGCCAGCGTGACGCCGACCGCCGATGCGGTGACGCTGCGCGAGCACATGTCGTTCGTGGAGCTGCCCGATGGCAACTACGCACCGCGCGTCGACGACCCGCGCGCCGGCTACGGCGGCCTGACGTTCGTCGACTACAGCCAGCCGATCGGCGAGCCGATCCAGTTCCGCTACCTGCGGCGGCATCGCCTGGTGAAGAAGGACCCGAGCGCCGCCATCAGCGAGCCGGTCGAGCCGATCCGCTACTGGGTCGACTCGGGCGCGCCCGAGGACGTGAAGAAGGCGCTGGTCGAAGGCGCCATGTGGTGGAACCAGGCATTCGAGGCGGCCGGCTTCCGCAACGCGTTCATCGCGCAGGTGCTGCCGGCGGACGCCGACCCGATGGATATCCGCTACAACATGATCAACTGGGTGCACCGCTCGACCCGCGGCTGGAGCTCGG
>CADEDM010000319.1 GCA_902826065.1 uncultured Acidobacteriota bacterium
CGGTGTTGCTGCTCAAGCGATTGAACGTGCCGCTCGACCGCGACGTGATCCTGCTCGCCGAGTCGGGCGAAGAGGGACAGTCGAATCTCGGGATCGGCCACATGATGGCGCAGCACTACGGCGAGATCGATGCCGAGTACTGCATTGCCGAAGGCGGCGACACCATTCGCGAGAAGGGCGAGGTGCGTTACGCCACCGTGCAGGTGATCGAGAAGATCTCGCGCGGCGTCGAGCTGACGGCGAAGGGCATCTCCGGCCATGGCTCCGTGCCGCTGACTTCGAACCCCATCGCGCACCTCGGCAACGCGGTGGGGAAGTTCATCACGTGGCAGCCGGACGTGAAGCTCGACGAGACCACCGGCCGCTACTTCCGCCGCCTCGCGCCGCTGGCCTCGACGCCGGAGCAGGCCAGGGCCTATCGCGACGTCGTGTCGGCCGATCCGAAGGTCGCTGCGGCCGCCGCCGACTGGTTGTGGACGCACGAGCCGCGTCATGCCTCGATGGCGCGTACCTCGGTCTCGCCCAATATCTTCACCGGCGGCTATCGCTCGAACGTGATCCCGTCGGACGCGAAGGCGCGCCTCGACGTCCGCATGGTGCCCAGCGAGGATCCGGCCGCGCTGCTGGCACAGATCACGAGGGCCGTGAACGACCCAGCCGTGGACGTGCAGTTCGCCGGTGGCGGCGGCAATCGTCCGGTGATTCCGCCGACGCGCCTTGACGGCGAACTGTTCACCACCGCTGAAGCCGCGGTCACCGCGGTGTACAACGTGCCGACATTGCCGTCGATGAGCACCTACGCCACCGACATGTGGCCGCTGCGTGCCCGTGGCGTGCAGTGCCTCGGCGTCGGCGCCGGCGTCGACCTCGAGGACCAGTCCGCGGGGTTCGGCATGCACGGCGACCAGGAGCGGCTGCGCGAAAGCGAGTTCCAGCGGTTCGTGCGCTTCAACTGGGAACTCATCAGCCGGCTGGCGCGATCGCGATGAGCCCGGTCGACGACGACGCGGCGACGACGGCCATCCGACTCGAACGGCTCGCGACCGGCGCGCGGCTCGACGGCCTGCGCGTCCCTGGCTCGTCGCGGGCGGCGCTGGCGGCGCTCACGGAGTCGCGTCGAGACGGCCGCCTCGTCCTGTTCAGCGGACCGCGCAGCACCGGCAAGACTCTGGCAGCCGAAGCCCTCGCCAATGGGCTGGGTCTCGACGCGTTCCGCATCGACCTCAGCCGCGTCGTCAGCACGTATATCGGCGAGACCGAGAAGAACCTCGACCGTGTGTTCGGCGCCGCCGAGGCTCGCGGCGCGCTGCTGTTCTTCGACGAAGCCGACGCGCTGTTCGGGCGCCGGACCGACGTCCGCGACGCTCACGACGGCTACGCCAACCAGGAGATCGCCTACATGCTGCGGCGGATCGAGGACCACCAGGGCCTCGTCGTTCTCGCCAGCAACCGGCCCGCCCACCTGGCCCCGGCCGTCACGCAACTCGCGGCGGCCACGATCGGCATCCCCCGCCTCCTGACGACCGATCCGCGATAGCCTGAAGCGTCCCGCCCGTGACGCTGGCTCCCGGTACCCGCCTCGGTCCCTACGAGATCCTCGGCTCCCTCGGCGCCGGAGGCATGGGCGAGGTGTATCGCGCCCGCGACCCGCGTCTCGAACGTGACGTCGCCATCAAGGTGCTGCCGCGCACCGTACCGTCGCCGGGGACGCCGACCGACAGCGACGCCGAGCGGGCCCGTGAGACGGCCGAACGGCTGGCGCGCTTCGCCCAGGAGGCGCGCACGATCGCCGCGCTGTCCCATCCCAACCTGCTCGCGATCTTCGACGTCGGCGTCGGCGACGCGCCGTACCTGGTCACCGAGCTGCTCGATGGCGAGACCCTGCGGGCACGGCTCGAGCGCGGCGCGCTGCCGGCCGCCGACGCCGTCGGGTTGATGCTGCAGATCACCGCCGGCCTGGCCGCCGCCCACGCCCGCGGCATCGTGCACCGCGACCTGAAGCCCGACAACATCTACGTCACGGCGGAAGGCCGCGCCAAGATTCTCGACTTCGGCCTGGCCACGACGTCGGTCACGTCGCTGCCGGGCGACGACGACATGACGGCGGCGCGCACGCTGCCCGGCGTGCTCGTCGGGACCCTCGGCTACCTGTCGCCGGAGCAGGCGCGCGGCCAGCAGGTGGACCATCGGTCCGATCTCTTCGCCTGCGGGACGGTGCTTTTCGAGATGCTCACCGGCCGGCGCGCCTTTCGCGGCGACTCGCCGGCCGACACGCTGGCGCTCATCCTGCAGCGCGGTCCCTCGGACCTCTCGTTCCCGGCGGCCGTGTCGCCGGGTCTGTCTGCCATCGTGCGCCGCTGCCTCGACCCCGACAAGGATCGCCGGTTCCAGTCGGCGCGCGACCTGTCACACGCGCTCGAGACGGTCTCGCACGAAGGCGCAGGCCCGCTCGCCCGGCCATCGGGCGCGCCGGCGGCGTCCGTGGCGGTGCTGCCGTTCGCCAATCTCGGTGGCGGCGTCGAGGACCAGTACTTCAGCGACGGGCTGGCGGAGGACATCGTCAACGCCCTGGCGCGGATGTCGGAGTTGCGGGTCGCCTCGCGGACGTCGTCGTTCCGGTATCGCGGCCAGGACCTCGACGTGCGCCACATCGGCCGCGACCTCGGCGTCGGCGCCGTGCTCGAAGGCAGCGTACGGCGCGCCGGTCCGCGGCTCCGCCTCACGGTGCACCTCACGAGCGTCGCCGACGGGTACCACATCTGGTCGGAACGCTACGACCGCGAGCTGGCCGACGTCTTCGACGTGCAGGACGAGATGGTGCGGGCGATCGCGGCCGCGATCACGCCGGCCCTGGCCAGCGCGGCCGCCGGCGGCGTGCGTCGCGCCACCGGCAATCTCCAGGCCTACGACCTGTACCTGAAGGGGCGCCATCTCTGGAACCAGCGCTCGCCGGCGGTGATCCAGACCGCGATCGGATGCTTCGAGTCGGCGATCGCGCTCGACCCGGGGTTCGCGGCCGCGCATGCCGGCCTGGCCGACTGCTATTCGATCCTGCGGGTCTATGGCTGGATGCCGGCCGACCGCGTGCAGCCGCCGGCCCGCGATGCGGTGAACCGCGCGTTGACGCTGGATCCGGGCCTCGCCGAGGCGCACCGGGCCAAGGGCATCTACACGTTCCATTTCGAGCGCCAGTGGCGCAGCGCCGACAGCGCGTTCCGCACCGCGCTCGCCCTCGATCCGCTCGACTCGATCTGTGACGCCACCTATGGCAATTTCCTGGCGACTGCGTATCGCTACGACGACGCCCACCGCCACCTGACGCTGGCCCTCGAGCGCGATCCGCATTCGGCGCCCGTGCACTTCCTGGTCGCGTCCGCGGCGTGCGCGATGGGCGACTCCGCGGCGGCGCTGCGGCACGCGGCTCGCGCCATGGAGCTCCAGCCCGACGCGCTCGGCCCGCGCTGGCCGCAGACGATCGCCCTGCTGATCGAGCAGCGGCACGACGAGGCCCTGGCCGTGGCCGATCTGGTGATGGCGCGCAGCCGGGCGCCCATCTTCGTCGGCGTGCACGCGATGGTGCTCGGCCGCGCCGGCCGTCGCGACGACGCGCAGGCGCTGGGCGAGGAGTTGTACGCGCGGACGCGCGCCGGCGAGTACGTGTCGCCAACGGCGCTGCTGGCGCTCGCGCTCGGGCTCGACGACGCGGCGCTCATCCAGGGCTGTCTCGCGGCCTGCGCCGACGGCGGCGCGGCGCCGTTCGGCGTCGCTGCGACCACGCGCTGGCTCCTGGAGCCCCGCCGCAGCGACCCGGTCGTCGACCGGCTGCTGGATCGGCTCAACGACGGCGCCCACCCGTCAACGGCCGGCGCGCCGGGAGGCGCCGGTCTCGCGACGGGTCAGCCCAGGAACAGCCGGTAGGCGGGATTGTCCGTTTCCCGCACCGCGGGATAGCCCAGGTCGACGAGGAACCGCTCGAACGCCGGCATGTCGCCGCCCGGCACCTCGAAGCCGGCCAGGACCCGACCGGGATCGGCGCCGTGGTTCCGGTAGTGGAACATGCTGATGTTCCAGCGGCCGCCCACGGCGTCGAGGAACTTCATCAGCGCGCCCGGGCGCTCGGGGAACTCGAAGCGGTAGACCTGTTCGTCGACGACATGCGCGCTGCGTCCGCCCACCATGTGGCGTACGTGCAGCTTGGCCAGCTCGTTGTCGGTGAGCTCGTGGGCCTCGTAGCCGGCGTCGTCGAGCGCCGCGGCCAGCGCCGCGCCGTCGGCGCGAGACTCCACCGCCACGCCGACGAAGATGTGCGCATCGCCGCGGCCACTCAACCGGTAGTTGAACTCGGTCACGACGCGACGGCCGATGCGGGTGCAGAACTCGCGGAAGGCGCCGGGCCGCTCGGGAATCGTGACCGCCAGGACCGCCTCGCGCGACTCGCCCAGCTCCGCCCGCTCGGCCACGAAACGGAGGCGATCGAAGTTCATGTTGGCGCCGCTGAGCACCGCCACGAGCGGCGCGTCGCTGCCCGGGTGATCCGCCGACCAGCGTGTCACGCCGGCCACGGCCAGCGCACCCGACGGCTCG
>CADEDM010000320.1 GCA_902826065.1 uncultured Acidobacteriota bacterium
GGTGCGCAGCACGCGCACCTCGATGCCGTCGCCGATGACGATGGCCTCGTCGCGCTTGCGGGAGAAGACGAGCATGGCCTAGTCCGTCAGCGGATGCGCCGTCGTGTAGGCCGTGTCGGCGCCGAGCAGCTGCAGCGTCGTCATGCGCCCGGGGTGCACGACGATCGGGGCCCGCAGGTTCACGCTCATCCGGGCGCCATCGACGTGCACGACGGCGAGCCACAGCAGCACGTCGCCGTCGGATCCACCGAGACGCGCGCGCTCCGCCTTGCTCAGCGGGCAGTGATACTCCGGTTCGACGCGGCGCGGATCAATCGTCAGGAACGACGGATGCGGCGCATCGAGGCCGTGGAGGCACGTGAACGGCCCGAGCGAGGGCGCGGTCACGAGCACGAAGCGGCGGCAGGCCTCGAAGCCCGGCAGGCCCTGCACGGCGTGGATCACGTCGGCCTGGCCGACGGCGAAGCGGCCGGCGATGGTGTCGACGTCGAGCGGTGTGTCGAGAACGGAAGTGCTCATCGCAGGTAGTCGAGCAACGATGTCCGCGACGCGGTGCCGATGGCGCCGAGGGCGGCGCGATAGGCGGTGTCGGCGCGGTTCATCTCGGAGATCGCCATGGCGAGATCGGCGTCTTCGTCCTTCGAGACGCGGGTCTTCACGGCCAGGTGCGTGGCGGCGAGCTGTGACTCGCCTTCGGTGATGGTCTGCTGGTCGACGCCGATCCCGGTCTGCGTCCGCGTCGCCCGCTGGAACGCGCGGTCGATGGCGGCGCTTCCGGTCGTCATGCCCGGCGCGTCGTTGGCGCGCACCGCGACGATCAGCGTCTCGAGTTCGTCGAGGATGTTGGTGGCGTCGGCGCCTTGCGCGAGCGACTGCCCGTCGAGGGCCACGTCCACGGCCTGCCCCGGACCGACATCCACCGACACGGGCGTGTGATCGCCCTGGTAGGTCCATGCCCCGGCGATCCTGGCGTACGGAGCCGTCGTGGCCTGTCCGCCGCCGAAGACGTAGACGCCGCGGAGCGACGTGTTGAGGTCGGCGGCCAGGGAATCGCGAATGCCTTCGAGCGCCTGGGCCGCGGCCTCGCGCTGCGCAGCCGTCACGACGGTGCCGCGGGCCGAGAGCAGGGCCACCTTGGCCTGATCGAGCTTGTCGACCATGCCCGAGAGGGTCGTGTCGAGGGCCGACAGCTTCGACATCGCCGTGTCGGCCGTGCGCTGGTAGGTCTCGAGCGTGCGCATCTCGGCCCGCCCCTCGACCGCGCGCTGCATCGACGCCGGGTCGTCGCTGGCCTTCTCCACGCGCTTGCCGCTCATCATCTGCTGGCGGGCGCGGGCCGCCTGGCTCGAGGTGATCTCCAGGTAGTCGCTGCCGCCGTAGGCGGTCCGGAAGGTGACGCGCATGACTAGCTCCTCACCAGACTCATCAGCGTCTGCAGCATCTGGTCCACCGTGGTGAAGTACTTGGCGTTGGCCTCGTAGGCGCGCTGGAACTTGATCAGGCTGGCCGCCTCTTCGTCGAGCGAGACGCCCGACACCTGGTCGCGCAGCCGCTGCACCTGGTCGGTGACGCTCTGGCTCGCCGCCTGTTGCGTGATCGCCGACTCGGTATCGGCGCCGACGCGGTACGCGAGCTGCGACCAGCCTTCGGTGAAGGTCGCAGTGTTGCCGTTCAGCACCGCCTGGTCACGCATCGCCGCCATCGCCCGCGCGATGCCGTTGTCGCCCGGCGCGCCGGTCTGCGACGCGACGACGAGGGTCGAGTTCGCGAGCACGGCCGGGGCGACGACGAGGTTGCGGGCCGCGCCGGCGACGGCGGCAGGCGGCGTGAAGAACACCCCGCCGGCGTTGCCGTTGAGATCGGTGCCGGTCTGGTGCAGCGCATTGATGCGCTGCGCGACTTCGTGAGCCAGCGTGTCGAGCTGGGTCTGGTAGCCTGGAATCAGCGTGTCGCGCGCGTGGGCGAGGCCGCCGATCGTCCCGCTCGTGAACTCGTTCGTGGCGGCGACGCCGTTGAGGCTGAGCGTGGCGTAGCCGTTGGGCCCGTTGCTCACCGAGACGGCGTAGGACGACCCGCCGATGACCAGGGCGCGCCCCGACGGAATCGAGACGTCGATGCCGCCGTCCTTGCGCGTCTGCACGCTCACCGCGGTCAGCGCCGACAGCTGCTCGAGCGCGACCTGCTGCTTGTCGCGCAGCGCCTCGACATCGCCGCCAGCGGCCATGCCCACGGCGATCTCGTCGTTCAGCTTCGCGATCTGCGTGCTGAGGGTGTTGACCTCGTTGACGGCGCTGCGGATGCCGGCGTCGGCCTCGCGGGCGTTGTCGGCGAGGCGGTTGGCGACGTCGTTGAACGCCGCCGCGAGCTGACGCCCCTGCAGCACGACGCCGTCGCGGGCGACGGCGGACGACGGATCGGCCGACAGCGCCGACCAGGCGTCGAAGAACGCGTCGAGGCGACCGTCGATACCCTGCCCCGGCGCGCCAATCGTGGTCTCGACCAGGCCCAGGGCACCGGCCAGCGCGCCCTCGCGGGCCTCCGCCGGGATCGCGGCGCGGACGCGGGCGTCGAGCACGGCATCGCGCATCGCGCGAGTGCCCAGCACCTCGACACCGCCGGTGCCGTTGGTCACTTCGGCGAGGTCCAGACGGCGGCGGGCGTAGCCGGGCGTGTTCAGATTGGCGATGTTCTGGCCGGCGACGTCGAGACCGGCGCGCTGGGCCTCGAGCGAACGGGCCGCCATCGAGAGGCTGAGATAGAGTCCGGGCATCACACCCTCGCGAGGAGATCGCGGGCCCGCGGCGGCGCCGACGCACCGGCGCCATGCCGGTCGTAGCCCGCGGTGCGGCCCAGTGTGTCGAGCGTGGCGTCGACGAGTGCGGTGGTCGCGGCGCCGATGGCGCGGCAGTGTGCCAGGGCCCGGATCGCCGCCGCGAGGTCCTCGCGGGCGGTGGCGCGGGCGGTGGCGGCCAGCGGTGCCGACGCCAATGAGTGGCTGAGCGCGGCGCGCAACACCGGCTCGTGGTCGAGCACGGCGGCCGGTTCGCCGCTCGCGAGCGCGCGGGCGAGCCCTTCGAGCGCCACCCGCAGATCGCGGGCCTGGCGTCCGGGGTCGGCCTCGGGTCGCGACGGCGTCATGACGGTCCGGCCTAGCCCTTGTCGAGCAGGCTGTCGATCAGGGCGTCCGCGAGCTTGCCGGCGTCCTTGCCGAGGTCGCCGCGTTCGAGCAGGGCCTTGCCACGGGCCACGGCCTCGGGCCGGACGTCGGGCGCGGCGTTGGCGGCAGCGGCCGCCGTGGCCGCCAGTTGCCCGGTGTTCGACAGGCGGACCTGGTCGGCGGCGCGGTCGCCGTGTCCGGCACGCTCCGCCGCACCGGTCCGCTCGTCGCGGACCGCTTCGGCCCGAACACCCTTGGCGTCGAGCGAGGCGCGGTTCTGGTCAATCTTCATCGTCGTGTCCCTTCCGGCCCGGGCCCCACGCCCGCCGGTCGTTCCCCCACCCAATCGGCAGTCCCACCGCCGGCATTAGTCTCCGGACGGAATTTCGACCGGATTCCCGACACTGGCGTCGGCCGGCCGTCCCGCCCACCCGGCTGCGAGGCGCCCGGCATCGACCGGACGGCCGAATTCGCGTGCCTCGAAGTGCAGATGTGCGCCAGTGGCGCGTCCGCTGTTCCCGGATCGTGCAATCCGCTGACCAGCGCCCACGGGCTCGCCAGGGACGACGTCGATCGACGACAAGTGCGCGTACAGGGTCTCACGGCCGTCGCCGTGGTCGACGACGACGGTCAGCCCGTAGCCCGACCGCTCCCCTGCCGACGCGACGACACCTGGTCCCACCGAGCGCACCTCGGAGCCGTAGGCCAGGGCCAGATCGACGCCGCGATGGAAGGTGTTCTTGCCGGTGAAGGGGTCGGCCCGCCAGCCGAACGACGACGTCGTGGGGACGTCGGCGGCCACCACGTCGACGGCGCGTTCGGCGGGGTCGACCGACGCGGCCGGCCCGGCCGCGCCGGTGGGCACGGCGGCGGGCGTCGCCGCGGGAACGGTCGCGGACACCGGGGCGCCGCTCAGCACCGCAGCCGAGACATCCTGGCGCAGCAGGGCGTTGGCGAGCATCTGGCGCAGGCCGAGTCCACCCGAGCGGCTCAGGGCCTGCCCGAACTCGCCCTGCATCATGTCGGTCATCGTCGACCCGCCGAGGCCCATGGCCTCGTCGTCCTCGCTGCCGGTGTCGACGTCGCGCAGCATCTCTGTGAGCAGCATCCCTTCGAACTGCTGCACCAGCGCCAGCACCTGCAGGCGCTCTGCCTGCTTCTCCGGCGGCAGCGCGGCGGTGCCGCCGAGTCCGAGCGTGTCGAGCGTCGTGTTCATGACAGCCTGGTCCCTGGTCCCGGGTCCCTAGATGATCACTATCTCCGCCCTGAGCGCCCCGGCGGCCTTGAGCGCCTGCATGATGGCGATGATGTCGCGCGGCGTGG
>CADEDM010000321.1 GCA_902826065.1 uncultured Acidobacteriota bacterium
TACACCGACATCTGGCAGAAGCGCAACGGCGAGTGGAAGGCCGTGGCCGCGCACGTCACGCGCCTCGTGCGCTGACCGGCCACGAGCCTGGGCCGGCCGCGACGCCGCGCTACTCCAACGAGAACGGCGGGTACTCGTCGACCAGCAGCAGCACGTAGGCGTCGACCCGCGTGCGCCACTTGAGGGCGCCGACGCCGAACTGGTAGAGCCACTCCGGGTAGCGGCCCGTGAACAGGATCGCGAACCACGCCACGGCCGTCGTGATCAGCCATCCGCACAACACGAAGGCGAGCACGATGAAATGCGGGATGGCGAGGAAGACGCGGAACAGCACCTTGATCCGGTCGCGCGGGCCCGCCGGTTCCTCCACGGCGACGGCCGCCGGATAGGCGGTGTCGGCGAACGGCGGGTACTGGTCCTCGAGCAGCATCAGGTAGCTGATCGCGCGCAGACGCCAGCGGACGTAGAACCCGATGAACTGCCGCACGCCGGCGATCTCGCGGCCGGCGAAGACGATCGTCAGCCAGGTCACGAGCGCGAGGAACAACGCGACGGCGCCCAGCAACCCGCTCTCGGCGCCGGCCGACGTGCTGCCGTCGGTGTTGTAGGCCACGCCCATCCCGACCCCGCCTACCAGGATCACGTGCGGAATCGCCAGGATTGCGCGGAACGCGGTGGTCAGGCGATTGCGAGGACCGCTGGGCGGAGTGACCGTCACGGTGACGGGATAAGCCATGCGCAAGAGCCTACTCCCGATTGGTCGGCAGGACCGCCGTGGGCAGGGTGTCGCGCTCTGCAGCCGGTACGGCATCGGCGCTGCGCGGGACGTTGACGCCACCCCAGCCGGGCGGGACTAGAATGCGCCGCATGGCCGACTGGCTGTCCGCGTTCAAGTACGCCGCCCGATCGCTGCTGCGCCAGCCGACGTTCCTGCTGGTCGCACTCGTCACCCTCGCGCTCGGCATCGGCGCCACCACGGCGATCTTCAGCGTGATCAAGGCGGTGGTGCTGAATCCGCTGCCCTACGACGCGCCGGAGCGGATCGCGGTGCTGTGGGAAGTGAACCCCGAGGGCAGCGTGGACCGTGTCGCCGTCCCGACCTACGAAGACTGGGGCCGCGAGGTGCGCAGCCTGCAAGGCGTCGCTGCGTATCGCCAGGTGGACTTCTCGTACGCCGGCGCTGGCGACCCGATCAACGTGCCCGGCCTCCGAGCCACGCCGGGGCTGTTCGGCGTGCTCCGATCGCAGGCGCAGCTCGGTCGCACGTTCGTGCCCGACGAGGCCGTGCCGGGCGCCGATCGTGTGGTGGTGGTGAGCCACGGCTTCTGGACGCGCGAAATGGGCGCGAAGCCCAATGTCGTCGGCACCGCGATTCAGCTCGACGCCGTGCCGTTCACCGTCATCGGCGTGATGCCCTCGGCCTTCGAGTTCCCGACCAGCACGAACGTGGACGTGTGGACCCCGCTGGCGTTCGATCCGAAGGACCTGCACGGACGCTCGCGCCGGGCCCGCTCGCTCACCGTGGTCGCGCGCCTCGGCGACGGCGCCACCATCGCCGGCGCGCAGGAGGAACTGTCGACGCTGGCCGCGCGCGTCGCCGCCGCGAATCCCGACAGCAACGCCGGCTGGGGCGCCCGAGTCGTGGCGGCGCACGAACAGCTCGTCTCGCAGTCACGCCCGGCCCTGCTCGTACTGATGGGCGCGGTGGGCTTCCTGCTGCTGATCGTGTGCGCCAACATGGCCAGCCTGCTGCTGGCGCGGGCCTCGAGCCGCCGGCGCGAGATCGCCGTCCGCGGTGCCCTCGGCGCCGGGCGGTGGCAGGTGGTGCGGCCGGTGCTGGCCGAAAGCGTGCTGCTCGCGACTGGCGGCGGCGTTCTCGGGCTGCTGGCGGCGTTCGGCGGCCTGCGCTTGCTCACCGCCCTGCCGGCGGGCGAGCTGCCGCGCCTGGACCAGATCCGTCTCGACGGCGGCGTCCTGCTGTTCACGCTGATCGTGTCGCTGTCCGTGGCGCTGCTCTTCGGGGTGCTGCCGGCGCTGCGCGCGGCCGGCGACCTGCGCGGCCGGATGCATGAGTCGTCGGGGTCGACGGGCAGTCCGTACGCGCGCCGGCTGCTCGGCGGTCTCGTGGTGATCGAAGTGGCGCTGGCGTTGATGCTGCTCGTGGGTGCCGGGCTGATGACGCGCAGCTTCCAGAAGCTGCTGCAGGTGAGTCCCGGGTTCGATGCCACGAATCTGGTGGCCGCACGCGTGCTCCTGCCGTCGACGAAGTACAACCAGCGGCCGGCCGTGGCGCGCTTCTATGAGGACGTGGTGGAGCGCCTGCGCCGCGCACCGGGTGTCGCGTCGGCCTCCGCCGTGTCGGCGATGCCGCTGCACGACGTCGGCGCCGCCGGCGCGCTGCCGTTCACCGTGGCCGGGCAGCCGCCGCCACCCACCGAAGACCCGATGGCGGACGTCCGCATCGTCGCGCCGCAGTATTTCTCGACGATGAGAATCGCGCTGCTCGAGGGCCGGTTCCTCGACGAGCGCGACATCGAGACCGGGCCGCGCACCGGCGTCATCAACCAGACGATGGCGCGGCGCTACTTCCCCGATCGCAGTCCGCTCGGCCAGATCATCCAGAACCCGCACGGCAAGGCCGAGGTCGTCGGCGTGGTCGCCGACGTGCGCAACCAGGGCCTCGACAGCGAGCCGCGCAAGCAGGTCTACCTGCCGATGCGGCAGAGCCCGTCGGCCGGCATGGCGCTGGTGGCGCGTACGAGCGGCGATCCCGGCACGTTCGCCGGCACGATTCAGCGCGTCATCCGCGACGTCGACCCGCAGCAGCCGATCTACGAGCTGAGCACGATGGACCAATTGCTGGCGCGGGCCGTGTTCCTGCCGCGCCTCAGCACGACGCTGCTGGCGATCTTCGCCCTGGCGGCGCTGCTGCTCGCGGCGCTGGGCATCTACGGCGTGCTGTCCTACTCGGTGGGCGAGCGCACGAAGGAAATCAGCCTGCGGCTCGCGCTCGGCGCCTCGGCGCGCGAGACGGTGCGGATGGTGATGCGCCAGAGTGCCGGGCTCGTGGCGCTCGGAGGCGTGGTAGGCCTGGTCGGAGCCATCGCGCTGGCGCGATCGCTCGCCGGCGTGCTCTACGGCATCGGGCCCTTCGACGTGCCGGCGTTCCTCGCCGCCGCGACGGTGCTGCTCGGCGCCGGTATCGCGGCGAGCCTGCTGCCGGCGCTACGGACGACGCGCGTCGACCCGCTCGTGGCTCTGCGCGAGCCCTGAACCGATTGCCGCGCCACCTGTCGAGTGGCTGAGGACCGGCCGTGGGCAGGGTGTCCCGCTCTGCGGCTGGTCTGGCTCCGCGGCACCAAGCCTCGAGCGGTGGCCCAGGCACCCAGGCGGCGCGGCGCGTGCCAGCCCACGTCGTCAGGCAGGCGCTCCAGGAATCAGCCCGATACGCGCCTACCTGACTCGTGGGCGCCCGTCACGCACCGCCCGCCAGCCCGGGCCGGTTCCGCTCGAGCGGTGGCTCCGCAGGCAGATCACAGCCGCGTCGCGCGACACCCTGCCCACGGCCGGTCCGGGATGGCGTCACAGGCGATACAGTGCAGTCTTCGGAGTGACGGAACGATCTGTAATCCTGACGAATCTCGCAGCATTCTCTCCGGCGCCTGCCACGGCCGCATAGCCGCCAACTTTACGGCCACTAACAGTTGACGCTCGCCGGTATCGAGTTGCGCGTCGGAAATAGGCTGACGAAGTTCGCAGTATTCGTGAGGGCGTTCGCGGCCTAATACTAGTTAGGCCGAAGAAAGGCAGTGCTGACATGACGTTGCTCCGGTGGTTGTGTCTCGCAGCGCTGCTCTTCGTGGCAATCCCATTGCTGGGTGCCAGGTCATTTGAAGCATCACAGCTGGAGTCGTCGGTCGACCTCGATCTACCTGCTCAGGGTGCGGCGATTGCCCGACTGCAGCTGCTTCTCGGACGGTGGGAGGGCGTCGGATGGGAGCTGGTCGACGGAGCGCGCCAAGAGTTCCATGGATACCAGCTCGTCGAACAACGAGAAGGCCCCGTCGTTGTAGTCGAGAGCAAGTTTGAGAGTCAGCAAGTCGACTTGGGTGCGGTTGGTCACGACACGAGCACGCATATAGTCTCGTTCGATCCCAATAGCAAGAAATACTGGCTACGAGAGTGGCCAAGCATTGAACCCGTGCCTCGGCACGAGCTGTGGCCCTCCGTCGAATCCATTCCGGCCGGTGGAGCCGTCGAACCCTGGCGCCGAGTCAACCCGAGAATAGTGGGGTGGTCTTGGGAGCGCCGCGAGCGAGCCAGTGTCGAGCGACGCGTGGTCGACATCCGTTCTGGTCAATGGAGAGAGACGGTGGAACGCTCCCGCGATGGCGGGCGTTCGTGGCAAACACACCTCGAGAAGACACTTCAGTCCGAGCGCTAGCTGATATGTCAATGATCGGAGCTCGGCCTAACC
>CADEDM010000322.1 GCA_902826065.1 uncultured Acidobacteriota bacterium
CGTCGTGGGGCATCTTCTACGACACCCCGCACCTCTTCTTCAACACGCGCTTCTCGAACAACCCGCCGTGGGGCGCGCAGCTCACGATCCCCAACCCGCCCGGAGGGTTCAGTGATCCGTACCAGGGCTACGCGGGCGGCAATCCGTTCCCGGCGCTCAACAACAACTGGCAGTCGTCGGCGTTCCCGGCCTTCGGCGTCTACGTGAACTCGCCGCTCGACATCAATCCGCAGCGCCTGCAGCAGTGGAATCTCAGCGTCCAGAAGGGCCTTGGCGACTGGCTGTTCGCCACCAGCTACCTCGGCAACCGGATGGCCAACCTGTGGCGTGCCACCGAGCTGAACCCCGCCGTCTACTCGGCCACGGCCACGACCGGCAACCTCAACCAGCGCCGGCGGCTGTTTCTGCAGGATCCGACCAAGGGCCAGTTCTACGGCACCATCGGCGAGGTCGACGACACCGGCCGCAGCACCTACCACGGCCTGCTGCTGTCGGTGCAGCGCCGGCTGGCCAACAACTTCAGCCTGCTCTCGAACTGGACGATCTCGAAGTGCATGTCGGATCCGGCGACGAGCGAGATCACCGGCCCGACGATCGTCAACCCCGACGATCCGGACCTGGACTACTCCTATTGCGCGTCGGATCGGCGTCACGTGGTGAACCTCTCGGCCGTCGTGCGGACGCCGGAGTTCGGGAACGACACTGTGCGCGCCATCCTCGGCAACTGGCAGGTCTCGCCGATCGTGCGCTGGCAGAGCGGCAACCGGTCGACCGTCACGACCGGCGTCGACAACGCCCTGAGCGGCATGGGCGGTCAGCGCGCCGTGCAGATCCTCGACGATCCCTACGGGGACGGCACCGCGGCGAACTTCCTCAACCGCGCGGCCTTCACGAGCCCGGCCGCCGGCACCTACAGCACGCTGAAGCCCTTCACGATCGTGAACCCGTCGAACTTCCAGAATGATCTGGCCATCACGCGATCGTTCCGCTTCGGGTCGCGGTCGCTGCAGGCGCGGTGGGAGATCTTCAACGTCATCAACTACGTGAATCTCGGCGCGCCCGTCACCGCGCTGAACAGCGCGACGTTCGGTCAGATCCAGACCGCCGGTGACCCGCGCATCATGCAGTTCGCGCTCAAGTTCGACTTCTAGGACGCCCCGCGGCGGCGCCGGCCTCCGCCGGCGTCGCTCGGGCCGGAGAGTCTGCATGACGAACGCTCGAATTCGAGTCGTGCTCGCGGGACTGCTGGTGGCGGCGGCCGCCGCCGGCGCGCCGTGGCGCGTGGACGTCCCGGCCGAGGCGCGCCAGGCGGCGCCCGGCGGCCAGCGCGGCCCCGGCGGTCCGCGCGGCCCGCAACGGCCGAAGACGCGGAAGGTGCTGCTGGCGTGGGCCGACACCCGCAACGGCATCGCGCAGCACGACTCGACGTCGCATGCGCTGGCGGTGATCGAGCGCCTGGGCTACGAGTCGGGCGCCTACGACACCTACATCCGCACCGACTCGAACATCGCGTCGATGGACCCGAAGCGGACGACCGGCGAGCCTGCCAGCGGCGGACCCAGCCTGCGCACGGCCGACGCCATCTTCTTCCTGGGCCATCGCGACGTGCCGGTCGACGCTCAGCAGAGAGCCGACCTCCTCAAGTTCGTCCGCGACGACGGCAAGGGCTTCGTCGCCGCCCACACGGCGCTCACGGCGTGGGACACGTGGCCGGAGTTCGCCGAGATGCTGGGCGGCAAGTACGACGGCCATCCGTGGAACACCACCAGCGGCGGCGTCGTGAACGAGGCGCCGGACTTCCCGGCGACCAGGCACTTCCCGCCGGCGTTCACCTTCACCGACGAGTTCTACCAGCCGTCGGGGTTCTCGCGGACCTCGGCCCGGGTCCTGCTGCGCCTCGACGCCGCGAAGCTGCCGACCAACGCCGACGTCCACGTGAAGGACGGCGATCTGCCGCTCGTGTGGGCGAAGCAGTTTGGCAAGGGTCGCGTGTTCTACTCCTCCTTCGGCCACGACGCCAAGGTGTGGGACGACCGCGACGTCGCACAGATGTACCTGGAAGCCATCAAGTGGGCGCTCGGCTCGACCGAGGGCGACGCGACTCCGCGGCCGATGCCGCCGACGAGGTGATCACGATGAGAGTCGGCACGGCCGGGCGCTGGGGCGCGGCGGTTGGAGTCGTGGCGATGGCGGGGCTGGCCGGCCACGCACAGGAGTGGACCAGTCACGGCGGCGACGCCGGCGAGAGCCGCTTCTCCCCGCTGACGCAGATCACGAAGGCCAACGTCGCCCAGCTCGAGCGCGCGTGGGAGTTCGACGCCGGGGCCTCCAACCTGCAGCTCACGCCACTGGTGGTCGGCGGACAGATGTACATCACCGCCGGCATGAACGTGTTCGCCATCGACCCGGACACCGGCAAGCAGCTGTGGCGGTTCGAGGCGCCGGGGGTCGTGAGCCGGCGCGGCGTCGGCTACTGGGCCGGCGACGCGAAAACCCCGGGCCGCCTCTACACGGGAGCCGGCGACCGGCTGATCGCGCTCGACGCGAAGACCGGACGCCTCGTGCCCGAGTTCGGCACGCACGGCCTCGTCGACCTGAGCGCAGGCATCAAGGGCGACGTGGACGGCCGCACCAGCCTCGTCTCGCCGCCGTTCGTCGTCGCCGATCTCGTCATCACCGGCGGCAACAACGGCGAGCAGGCGCCCAGCCTCGGTCTCTACGGCGACATCCGCGCCTGGGATGCGCGCACCGGCGCGTTGAAGTGGACGTTCCACACCGTGCCGCGACCCGGCGAGCCGGGCAACGACACCTGGGGCCCCAACGGGTGGAAGAACCGCTCGGGCACGAACATGTGGTCGTTCTTCACCGCCGACGTGCCGCGCGGCCTGCTCTACGTGCCCCTCGGGTCGCCCACGGCGGACTACTACGGCGCCGATCGGCCGGGCAAAAACCTCTACGGCAACTCGATCGTGGCCCTCGAACTCTCGACCGGCAAGGTCAAGTGGTTCCAGCAGCTCGTGCACCACGACCTGTGGGACTTCGACCTGCCGGCCGCGCCGACCCTCATCGACGTGAAGCGCAACGGGCGCACGATTCCGGCCGTGGCCGTGATGACGAAGATGACGCTGCTCTTCGTCTTCGATCGCGCCACCGGGGAGCCCATCTTCGGGATGGAAGAACGCGCCGTGCCGAAGAGCACGGTGCCCGGCGAGCAGTCGTATCCCACCCAACCGTTCCCGGTGAAGCCGGCGCCGCTGGGCCGCATCGACTTCGACCCGGCGAAAGACTTCTACACGCTGACGCCGGAGCACGCGGCCTTCTGCAAGGCGCTGTGGACCGACAACAAGATGTACACGGAGGGCCCCTTCACACCGCCGGCACTCGACCGCACGATGGTCACGTTTCCCTCGACGCTCGGCGGCGGCAACTGGAACGGGCTCGCCTACGATGCCGGGCGCGGCCTGGTCTTCACGAACGTGATGAACATCGGCCAGGTGGGGCGCATGCAGTTCGGGAAGGACCGGCGCAGCGGCGAGGAGACCTACCTGCGGGCCAGTCCGTGGGGCGGGCCCGTCGGCCGGTTCTGGAATCCCGAGAACAAGATCCCCTGTTCGGCGCCGCCCTTCGGCGAGCTGGTGGCCGTGAACGTGAACACCGGCGACATCGCGTGGAAGGTGCCGCTCGGGCGCGTCGACGATCTCTACGCGAAAGGCTTCACGAACACGGGCGCGCTCAACATCGGCGGGGCGATCGCGACCGCCAGCGGGCTGTTGTTCATCGGCGCCAGCAACGACGCCCACTTCCGCGCCTTCGACGCCGATAGCGGCAAGCTGCTGTGGGAGACGCGGCTCGAGGCCAGCGCGCACTCGATTCCGTCGACCTACATGGGCAAGGACGGCCGGCAGTACGTGGTCGTGCCGGCCGGCGGCGGCAGCTTCCTGGCGTCGCCCAGCGGCTCGAAGATCGTCGCGTTCGCGTTGCCGGAGGCGCACTGATGCGGCGTGCGGCCCGCTGGGCTGCCGCCGCGGCCTGTGCCGCCGCGCTGTGGCCCACGGCAGCGCCGCAGGCGCAGCCGCGGACGTTCCGCAAGCACGTCCTGGCCTGGGCCGACGTGAGGAACGGTTATCAGCACGAGTCCATCACCCACGCACTCGCCACCATCGAGCGCCTGGGCTACGACTCCGGGCTGTGGGACACCACCATCCGCACCGACTCGCAGCCGATCACGAAGCAGCCCATCACGTTCAGGACTGGCACCGGTATCGCCACGGGCGAGCAGTTCCTGGCCAGGAACCTCACCTACTACGACGCCATCTTCTTCTTCGGCGTCCGCGAGATCGACCTCGACCCGCAGCAACGCGCCGACCTGTTGTCGTTCGTGAAGGACGACGGCAAGGGCTTCGTAGCCACCCACGCCGGGTCGACCGCGTTCTTCTCGTGGCCCGAGTTCGGCGAGATGC
>CADEDM010000323.1 GCA_902826065.1 uncultured Acidobacteriota bacterium
CGCCGTAGCCGGTGTAGAAGCCGGGCGCGTAGATCTGGTGCCGGAACCAGTCGCGACGCGGCAGACCGGTGTCGTTGCCGAGCCGCCGTTCCGACGAGAACAGCAACTGGTTGACGATCTTCAGCGCCTCTTCCTGCGTCTGCAGCGCCTTCGCGGCGGCGCCGGGCACGACCAGGTTGGCCTTCTCGAAGGCCAGGGACGATTTCGACAGGGCCGCGACCGCCGCCGTCAGCGGCGCGAAGTCGATGGCCGGTGCCTTCTTCTCGGTCGCCAGCTTCTGCACCTCTGCGACGTAGCGCGAGAGGGTGTCGCTCATGTCCGAGAAGCGGAACGGCAGCACCGGCGCCTCCGACAGGCGCAGCAGCGCGGTGCCGGCGACCTGGGATAGCGCCTTGCCGTAGACGAACTCGCCATCCGAGTACTTCGTGTACCAGTTGAACGAGTCGTACACCGAGTGATACACGCCGCCGGGCGCCTCGCCGCCGAAGCCGATGTTGAGGGACGCCAGCGTGAGGTGCTGCAGGAACGGCGTGAAGTCCGACCCGGAGCCGAGCGGCGCGATGCGGATGTTCGCGTCCTTCTGCGCCTCGGCCTTGTCGGCCTCGGGCAAGCCGTCGATGGCCTTGAGCCGCGCCACCTCCAGCACCGGCTTGCCGGTACGCGGGTCGTTCACGTCGCGGGCGACCTCGCTGATGAATTGCTGCAGCGAATGCGAGCCGCCGGCCTGGAACCAGCCTTTGCCGTTGCCGTCGCTGTTGATGTAGACGACCGCCTTGGTGTTCAGCTCGTCGCGATGGGCTTCGGCCCACTCCGTCGAGCCGAGCAGGCCCCACTCCTCGCCGTCCCACAGCGCCAGGACGATCGTGCGCTGCGGCTTCCAGCCGCCCTTCACCAGCTCACCCAGCCCGCGCGCCGTCTCGAGCAGCGACGCCGCGCCGCTGATGGGATCGTCGGCGCCGTTGACCCAGGCGTCGTGATGGTTGCCGTAGATCACCCACTCGTCGGGCCGGGTCGTGCCCGGGATGCGAACGATCACGTTGTAGAGCGGACGCGACTTCCACTCGTGCTGCAGGCGCAGGTGCACGCTGGAAGGGCCCGGGCCGAGGCGGTAGGTGACGGGCATCGAGCCCCGCCAGTTCTCGGGCGCGACCGGGCCGCGCATCGACTGGAACAGCGGCAGCGCGTCGCCCCAGGCGATCGGCATCACCGGGATCTTGAGAATCGTCTTCGCCTCGCTCACCGGCAGCTTCTTGCCGCCCGCGCTGGCGCCCCACCCTGGCGTGAGCGGATCGCCGGTGTGGATCGGCATGTCCATCACGCTGCCGCGCTGCACGCCGAATTCCGGACGGTACGGGCCGTCGGGGTAGACGTCGCCCTGGAAGAACCCGTCGTCCTTCGGATCCGAGAAGATCAGGCAGCCGATCGCGCCGTGTTCGTAGGCGACCTTCGGCTTGATGCCGCGCCAGCTGCCGCCGTAGCGCGCCAGCACGATCTTGCCCTTGACGCTGACGCCCAGCTTCTCGAGCTGCTCGTAGTCGGCAGGGACGCCGTAGTTCACGTAGACGACCTCGCCGGTGACGTCGCCGTCGCCAGAGTAGGCGTTGAAGGTCGGCGTCTGGTCCGCGTCCGTGGAGTCGGCGTCGGCCGGCACCGGCGGCTCCTGGATGAGCATCGTCTTGCCCACGGGCGCCACCATCTCGAGGCGCCGCTCGAGCGGCCACGGCATGTAGGCCTCGGTCTCCTCGATCGACGCCTCGAGGCCGAACGACTTGAACTGCGCGAGCGCGTAGTCGGCGACCTTCTTCGACGCCGGACGGCCGGCGACGTGCGGCTCGGCCGACATGATCCGCATGTGCTCGCGGATGCGGGCCGGCTCGGGCACGGCGCGGAACTTCTCTTCGAGGGCGCGTTGCGCCGCCAGGCCATCCGACGTGAAGCCACGCAGCGCCGGCGACTGACCGGCGAGCTGCGGCTGGAGCATCGAGACGACGGCGGCGAGCAACAGGACGGGGGCGAGGACGCGGCGCATCCCGGGAGAGTACCGGGGACGGCCGCGCTGGCGCAAGGCGTCCGCGGCCGTTCATCCCGGGGATCGAACCGATGCGCTATAGTGCGCGCCGTCGGCCGCCGACCCATCCGCATGCGTTCCCGTCGCCTGGTTCTCGCCGCCTTCGGCGCCGCCATCGTCGCCACACTCGCCGTCGTCGCCTCGCAACGGTGGCCGGCCCGCAGCGGACGGGCCGACCTGCCGCGCGACCCCGCCGCGGCCATCCGCGCCATGCTGTGGCGCGAGCTGCAGCCGGTGACGCTCGAGCACTGCCGCCTCGAACGCTACGGCGAGCTGAACGACGGCGGCTACCTGGTGTGCGCGAACTTCCTCGCCGACGTCGCCGCCGGCTACTCCTATGGCATCTCCGGCTACGACGGCTGGGGCTGCCAGGTGGCCACGACGCTGCACGTGCCCGTGCACCAGTACGACTGCTTCGACCAGCGCGCGCCTTCCTGCCCGAGCGGCGCCACGGTGTTCCACGGCGAGTGCATCGGCCGCGAGCCGGCGACGGTGGACGGCCGCCCGTTCGACACGCTCGAGCACCAGCTCGAGAAGAACGGCCATGGCGCGGCCCGCATCGTGATGAAGATCGACGTCGAGGGGGCGGAGTGGGACGCGTTCGCGACGGCGCCGGACAGCGTGCTCGAACGCATCGACCAGCTCGTGGTCGAGTTCCACCGCACCGACCAGCGTCGCTTCCTCACGGTCGTGCAGCGGCTGGCGCGCTACTTCCACGTCGCCAACCTGCACATGAACAACTACGCGTGCACGGGCACCGCCGACGCGCCGTTCGGGGCGTGGGCCTTCGAGGTGCTGTTCGTAAACCGGCGCCTGCCGGTCGGGGCCGTGACGCCGCGCACGACGCCGTTCCATCCGCTCGACCGGCCGAACGCACCCGACCTGCCCGACTGCCAGCCGACGGCCGCGCGGTGAGACACGCCGGCGCCGTCAGCGCCGATCGACGAACGCCTCGCGCCGCTCGAAGAGCGCGATCCGCCGGGTGACTTCCGCGCCGAGGGCCGCATCGGCCAGCGGCAGCGCGGCGCGCGCGGCCGCAACCGCGTCGTCGAAGCGCCCGGCCGACGCGTAGGCGACGCCCAGCACGTCGAGCGCGCGCGGATCACGACGGCGCGTGAGCGTGACCGCCCGTTCGGCCAGCGCCACGGCCTCGGCCGGCGCGCGCACGGCGCCGTCGCCGGACGTCGCGAGCACCCAGGCCGCGGTCGTCAATCCCATCACCCAATCGGGCTTGAGCGCGGCCGCCTGGCGGAAATGTCCGGCGGCATCGGCCAGCCGTTGGTCGCGCACGGCCGCGTGTCCGAGGTTGAAGTAGGCCTCGGCATAGCCGGGGCGCAAGCGCAGCGCCTCGCGCAGCTCGCGCTCCGCACGCAGCAGGTCGCCCTTGCGCCACAGCGCCGCGCCCAGGTTGTTGCGCGGCTCGGGCATCTGCGGGTCGGCGGCGATGGCGGCCTCGTAGCGGCGGATGGCCTCGTCGGAGCGGCCGAGCACCACCAGCGTGTCGGCGAGGTTGCTGAGCGCGCGGGCGTAGCGCGGCCGGATCTGCAGCGCCCGCTCGTAGCTGGCGACGGCGTCGTCGAAGAGGCCGGCCTGCGTGAGCGCGGTGCCCAGGTTGTAGTGCACCGCGGCGTCGCCCGGCCGGCGCGTGGCCGAGGCGCGGAAATGCGTCACCGCCACCGACGGGCGGCCGATCAGCAGCGCGATGACGCCGGCGTCGTCGTGCAGCTCGACGTCGTCGGGCGACGACAGCAGCATCGTCTCGAGGCCAACCAGGTCCTCGGCCGTCATCTTCGCCTGCACCTCGCCGGTCAGCGCGGCGCGATCGTCGTCGCTGCCGGTGGCGAGCTGGAACCACAGGTCGCCCATCTCGTCGAACGAGCGTTGTCCCCAGCGCACGCGCGCCGGCGGCGCCTGCGGATTGCGCGGGTTCTCCGCGGAGTTGTCGTAGACGTAGCGCATCGACACCGTCGTGCCCTTCGGCAGGTGGATCGGCGCGGTGTAGCGGTAGACGTGCTGCCAGCGGAAGTCCCACGCGCCGATGTGGATGAGCGTGCGGGTCGTGCCGTCGGGCAGCTGCGCGGTGCCGGTGACGTCTCTGGCGCGGTAGTGCGCGTGCGGCTGCACGGCAAGCAGGGTGGCGTCGACCGGTAGCGTGTAGCGATCCTGCACGACGTAGGCGCCGTCACCGGCCGGGATGTCGATGCCCTGCGAGCCCAGGCGCAGGATCGACGGCGTCCGCGTCGCCGGCCGATCGCTGAAATAGAGGCCGATCTCCGGCTGCACCGCTTCCGGCTTGCCGCTCGGCTGCATGTGGAGCTGCACGACGAGGTCGGTGCCGGGGTCGAGGC
>CADEDM010000324.1 GCA_902826065.1 uncultured Acidobacteriota bacterium
CGCGGCGTTGCCGGCGCGCTCGCCGATGCCGTTGATGGTGCACTCGACCTGGCGCGCCCCGGCGCCGATCGCCGCCAGCGAGTTCGCGACGGCCATCCCGAGATCATTGTGGTTGTGCGCCGAGAGCGTGACCCGGTCGCCGACGCGGGCCCGCACGGCCTCGAACATCCGGGTGATGTCGGCGGGCAGCGCGTAGCCGACGGTGTCGGGCAGATTGATGGTGGTCGCGCCTTCCGCCGCGACGGCGGCGGCCACATCGCACAGGAAATCGAGATCGCTGCGGGTCGCGTCCTCGGCCGAGAACTCGATGTCGTCGTACATCGCCTTCGCCTGGCGCACGCCGGCGACGGCACGAGCGAGGCACTCGTCGCGCGAGATGCGCAGCTTTGCGGAGAGATGCAGGTCGGACGTGGCGAGGAACACGTGGATGCGCGGCCGGGCGGCGCCCTCGAGCGCGTTGCCGGCGGCGGTGATGTCGTCGGGCACGGCCCGGGCCAGGGCCGCGATGATGGGCGTGCGCACGGCGCGCGCTACGGCGACGACGCCCTCGAAGTCCGCGGTCGAGGCAATGGGGAAGCCGGCCTCGATGACGTCCACGCCCAGCCGCTCGAGTTGGCCGGCCAGCCGGACCTTGTCGGACGGACTCATGCTGAAACCGGGCGCCTGCTCGCCGTCTCGCAGCGTCGTGTCGAACACGGTGATCGCCGGGCTGGTAGCCATGGCTTAATCGGACCGCAGTGCACGAAATAAGTCAAGATGATGTAGTCTTTAGTTCTCATAAGCAACATGGCGATTTGAATCAGCATTCAACGTCAGGTGCTAAACTTCGCTAATGGATATCCACCAACTCGAGACCTTCCTGGCCGTGGTCGAGCAGGGGAGCTTCTCCGGAGCGGCCAAGGCGCTCGGACGCACCCAGCCGGCCGTGAGCCAGGTCATCGCCAGGCTCGAGGACGAGATCGGCCAGCGGCTCTTCGAGCGCCCTGCCCGTCGCGGCGGTATGACCGATGCCGGCAAGGCTCTGGTGGAGTACGCCAAGCGCCTGATGACGGTGCGCGAACAGGCGAAGGTGGCGCTCGAGGACGTCCGCGCCGTGCGCGCCGGCCGCCTGGCCGTTGCCGCCAACGAGCTCACCTGTCTCTACCTGCTGCCGGTGCTCGACCAGTTCCGCCGCTTGTATCCCGGCGTGTCGGTCACCGTGCAACGGTCGCTGGCGAGCCGGGTGCCGGCGAGCGTGCTCGACTACGCCGTGGATCTCGGGGTCATCACCTATCGTCCGCTCGAGCCGGGACTCAAGTCGGTGGTCGTGTATCGCGACGAGCTCGTGTTCGTGGTGCCACCCACGCACCCACTGGCGCGGCGCACCGGGGTCAGCATCACGACCCTTGGCTCCGAGTCGTTCGTGGCGCACCACGTCGCGTCGCCGTATCGCGACCGCGTCGTCGACGCCTTCCGCAGACATCGCGTCACCCTGCAGATGCCGATCGAGATGCCGACCATCGACGCCATCAAGCGCTTCGTCGCGCTGGGCCACGGCGTCGCGCTCCTGCCCGGGATCAGCGTCGAAGACGAGATTCGCCGCGGGGAGCTCGTCCGCGTGCCGGTGCCCGAGCTGGCCCTCGAGCGGCAACTCCGCCTGGTGATGCGTCGCGAAGGTGACCTGTCGCACGCCGTGCAGGCGTTCCTGGCCGTGGCCGAACACCACGCCACCGAGGTCGGCGCGCCGTACTCGTTCTCGTTGGAATAGGCCGGCGCGTCACCACCGACACTCGCGTTCCGCCTCGAGGATCACATGCGAACGTTGTTGACCACCGCCGGTCTGCTGGTGTGCTCGAACATCTTCATGACGTTCGCGTGGTATGCGCACTTGCGCGACCTG
The DNA here is from genome assembly GCA_902826065.1 of uncultured Acidobacteriota bacterium. Classification (GTDB taxonomy): domain Bacteria; phylum Acidobacteriota; class Vicinamibacteria; order Vicinamibacterales; family UBA2999; genus CADEFD01. The sequence goes on from CADEDM010000324.1 coordinate 1,880, forward strand.
CGATCGCGACCGCTGCTCGTCGCGATTCTCGCCAGCTGGGGCATCGCGTTCTTCGAGTACGTGCTGCAGGTGCCGGCCAACCGCGCCGGCTACGGCCTGTTCTCGCTGGCGCAGTTGAAGGTGCTGCAGGAGGTCATCACCCTGGCCGTGTTCGTGCCGTTCGCGGCCTACTACATGGGCCAGCCGGTGAAGCTCGATTTCCTGTGGGCCGGCTTCTGCCTGATCGGCGCGGTGTACTTCGTGTTCCGCGGCTAGCGACGGGCGCCGTACGTGAGCACGGCCGGCGCCCCGCGGACGCCGGCCGTCGTATCGCTGCAGCCGCTCGGCGCTATTGCGCGCCGGGCACGGAGGTCGGCGCCGGGAACGCCGGCGCGGCCGGCATCGGCCCCATGATCTGGGTCAGCACGTCCTGCTTCACGTCGATCTTCAGGCCGGTCTTGGCCTTGGCCATGTAGGCGCTGAAGAAGCGGTCGCGGCGCTGGTTCGCCAGCTCCTCGCGCAGGGTGTCGCGGCCCTCGGCGATCTGGGCGTCGGTCACGTCGGCGCGCTCGGCGACGCGAACAATGACGGCGCCGGTGCTGGTGGTGATGGCGTCGGTGACGCTGCCCGGCGTCATCGCGAAGACCGCGGTGTCGACCTCGGGGTTCGGGCCGATGTCGGGCAGCGATCCGCCGCGCGCCAGCAGCTCCGTCGTCTTCACCTCGTAGCCCGCCTTCTTGACGGCCGCCGCGAAGTCGGGCGCCTTCCTGAGGTCGGCGGCAATGGCCGACGCGCGCGCCTTGAGCAGCGCCGCGGCCTTGTCCTTCACGACATCGTCGCGCACCCGGTCGGTGACCTCCGCGAGCTGCGGGAGATACGAATCCTGCTTGCCCGACGGGGTCGCGAAGACCCAGCCGCGGGAAACGCGCAGCGCCGGCGTGACCTCGCCGTCCTTCATCGTGAACGCGCGCTGCGAGACGTCCGGTGCCACGCCGAGGGCGCCAATCGGCTCGCTGCGCTGGAACAGCGGCGAGTCGACCACGGTGACGCCGCGCTCGGCGGCGACCCTGTCCATGTCGGCCGGCGTCTTGATCGACGCTTCCATCGCCTTCGCGATCTGCTCCGACTCCTGCTGCGCCTTCTGCCACTTGAGCTGTTCGACGATCTCCGGCTTCACCTCCGCCACCGGCCGCGTCGCCTCGGGCTGGCTGTCGATGACCTTGATGATGTGGTAGCCGAACGTCGTCTTGACGAGGTCGCTGACCTCACCGGCTTTCAGCGAGAACGCCGCCTGCTCGAACTCCGGCACCATCTGGCCGCGGCCGAAGTAGTTGAGGTCGCCGCCGTTGACGGCCGAGCCCTCGTCCTCCGAGTTGGCTTTGGCCAGCGCGGCGAAGTCGGCGCCGGGCGCCTTGGCCTGCGCCAGCAGGCTCTCGGCCTTCGCCTTCACCGTGGCGTCGTCCTTGCCTTCGGTCTTGAGCAGGATGTGGCTGGCGCGCACACGGCCTTCGGTCGTGTATTGCGCCTTGTTCTGGGTGTAGAACGCCTCGACGTCGGCGTCGGGCACCTGCACCGCCTCGCGCACCTTCTCGACCTCGAGCAGCGCGTACTTGACCTTGCGCTTCTCGCCGATGCGGTAGGCCTCCTTGTTGGCGTCGAAGCGCTGCTGCAGGTCGGCGTCGGACACGGTGACCTGACTGCGGAACTGATCGGGCGCCAGCGGCACGAGGTCGAGCTTCACTTTCTCGTTGCGGCGGCGGTATTCCTGCGCCACCTCGTCGTCGTTCACCGAGACCCAGCCGGTCACCGAGGTGCGCAGCTTCTCGGCGAGGATGGCGCGCCGCAGCTGATCTTCGAACTCGCGCGTCGACAGCGGGGGATTCTGCGCCGACAGCAGCTGACGGTAGCGGGTCTCGCCGATGAACTGCCCGTTTTCCATGAACGCCGGCAGCGACAGGATGCGCTGCCGCACTTCGGTGTCGCTCACGGCGAAGGCGCGCTTGCGCGCCTCGGCCACCATCGCCTGCTCGTCGACCAGGCCCTGCAGGATCTGCTGATCGATGCCAAGCTGCCGCAGCATCTGCTCGTTGATCTGGCCGCCGTAGGCGCCGCGATACTGCTGCAGCTGCAGGTTGTAGCGCCGCTGGAAGGCGGCGACGGTGATCGTCTCGTCGTCGACCTGAGCCAGCACCTGGTCGGGCGCCGCACCGGCCGTGTTGTTCGTGGGCACGAAGAACGCCCCGAAGGCGAGAATCAGGGGCGCCAGGCTCCACTTGAGGAGGTTCCGGTGGCGGCGCATCCGATCGAGCATGGTCATGAGTGGGATCCTTGAACCTTCCATCCTAACAAGGTTGCGCGGTGATTCCCACACCCCGGAGAACACCGCGCAACGGCGCCCCGAATGTCCCGGGCGCCCGGTTTCCCTGTGTTATAGTCGCCCGACCAGAGAAAATTGCCGGAACGGGCCAGTATTCGCCCCAGACTCCCCCAGTCTCGGCTGAAGCCAATGCCACCTTCAGCAGCTG
>CADEDM010000325.1 GCA_902826065.1 uncultured Acidobacteriota bacterium
CTGCGCGTCTACAGCGAGACCGGGCTCATCGGCACCGGCGCCGCCGACGGCATGCCGCTGCTGGCCGCGCCCGAGCACGACGAGACGAAGAACTGATGGCGCGCCCGTCCCTGCTGTCGCGGTCGGCGCGGGTGGCGCTGTGGCTCGTGGTCGCGATCGCGGCCGGCTGCAGCGAAGGCGACCTGCTCACCGCGCCCACGTCGGCGGCCCGGGTCGACGGCACCTGGAACCTGGTGCAGGTCACCGGGGGGACGCTGGCGCTCACCGAGGCGAAGTCGGCGTCGCGCTTCCAGCTCACGCTGGCCAGCGGCCGCGCGCTGTTGAAGGCGGACTGCAACACCTGTGCCGGCGACTACGTGTTGGACGACGATCAGATCACGCTGAGCCTGCAGGCGTGCACCAAGGCCCTCTGCTCGAGTTCGCCGCTCGACACCCAGGTAGTGACGGCTGTCGACGGCTCGCACACCGTGCGCCTCGACGCTTCGCGCCTACAGTTCCAGTCCGCCCGCGGCGAGGTCAAGTTCGAACGCTGACGAGCGGCGGTCCGTCGTGGCGCCCTCTCCGGTCGAGCTGGGAAGGGCGCCGCTGCGGCCGGGTTTGTTCGCGGCTGCCGCGGTGACTATCCTCGGAGTATGGCCACCACACGCCTTGCCTCAACCGCTCGACCGCGCGCTCTTGCCGGACTGCTCGTCGCGTTGGCGCTCGCCGCCGGCTGCAGCGACGACTCCCTCACGTCGCCGACGTCGCCGGCGCAACTCGAAGGCACGTGGCGCCTGCAGCAGATGACCACCGGCGCAGGCGTCCACAACGAAGACCTCACGGCCAACCGGTTCAACGCGACTTTCGGCACCGGCACCGTCACGGTGAAGGCCGACTGCAACACCTGCACCGGCACCACGAGCTTGTCGGGAGCCACGCTGACGGTGTCGGCACTCGCGTGTTCGCTGGCCGCCTGCGCGAGCGCACCGATCGACACCCGCTACTCGGCCTTCTTCAGCGGGCCACTCACCGTCCGGATCAACAACCGGCTGTTGCAGCTCAACTCCGACCGCGGCGAGTTGCGGCTCGAGAAGTAGCCCGGTACACCCGCAGCGTCACCCCCGGCGAATCGACGACGATCGTCTGCACGGCCACGAGCGCACCGCGCGCGACGCGCGCTTCGACGCGCGCCGCGTCGCGTGTCGCCTCGGCGTGGAAGGCCGGGGTGAGCGCCTCGCGTGACTCGACGTGCAGCACGACGTCGGCCTCGTCGAGCCGCGGCTCATCCGCGACACGAAGTACCTCGATGGGCAGCGCCGACTCGCCGCTGGCGGGTCCGAGCTGCCACCGCACGAGCCCCGGCGACACCGCTTCGTGGCGGCCGATCACGGCCGTCTGCTCACCGGGAGAGGTGGTGTCGCGCACGGCCGCGAACGCGGCGGCGAGGGCCGGGCTGTGGACGTAGTTGTGGAAGGCGAGGCGACGGAACGTCGCGCCGTCGACCGCCGGACGCGCGCCGTAGAGGCCCGCCGCCAGGGTCACGACACCCGCGGCGACAGCCAGGCGTGGGGCTCGGCCCGCGATCCACGCGCCGAGGCCGCTGCCGCTCGCCAGCCAGAAGGGCGGCATCGCCAACAACAGGAAGCGTGGGTCGCGCGTCTGGTGCACGGTCACCATGACGAACTGCAGCACGGCCGTCAGCACCAGCAACCGGACCGTCGGCGGCAGGGCACGGAACTGCCACACCGCGACGCCGAATCCCGCCAGCGCCGCGAACAGGAGACCGCCGTGCAGGAAGTACTCGTCACGCACGGATTGCAGATAGGCGGCCAGGCCGAGCCGGACGGTGGGTTCCCCCATCGGGATGTTGAAGAGCAGGTTCGCGACGTCCTTGATGTGGTTGGGGAATGGCGACGCCAGCCAGATCGTCACCGGCACCACGAACCACGTCAGCAGCGGCCCGACGCGTGGATCGAGCGCACGCAGTGCGGCCCAGTCGATTCGGCCCGTCCGATGCCGCCACCACACGCGGGCGAGCAGCAGGTAGAGCACGGGATGCGCCGAGTAGCCGATCGTCCGCAGCGCGATCCGTTGGCCGGCGAGCGAGAACTCGAAGCCATCGGTCAGCTCCACCGCCGCGAGCGCCGCCAGGTAGAGCGCGACGAGCGCGCCATCGGGCGACGCCAGCCCGGCCCGCAGCGCGCGCCACGCGCCAGCGAGGCGCCGCGACGTGGTCTGGCCGGCCGTCTGCTCGAGCCACTCGTGGCTGGCCAGCGGCACCGCCAGCAGCAGGAAGTAGTTGTACTTCGTGAAGAAGAGCGCGGTGAGCGAGAGCGCGAACCAGCGCGCGTCGCGGACGCTTCCGCTCCGCACCGCCCGCACGTAACAGAGGAGCACGCCGGCCTGCGCGAGCGCACCGACCATCTCGGACATGGCCACCGACGCGTACGCGAGGTAGAACGGCGAGGTGACCATGAAGGCGACCGCCACGGCCACCGGCAGCCACGCGGCCCGGCCCCATGCCTCGACCAGCACCGCCACGCCGAGGACGCCGGCGAGCACGAACGCCGCCACGCTGCTGTGGAGTCCGGCCGAGAGGGTGCCGCCGAACGCCAGATAGAACGGCAGCTGGAACAGTGACTGGCCCGGCGGCCAGTAGCCCTGGCTCCACAGATCCCAGAGCAGCCGCCGCCACTGGAAGGTCGTCAGGAAGAAGTAGTCACACCACCCATTGACGAGGTGGGCGGCCAGATCCCACCGCGGCAGCAGGTCGTTCGCGAGCGCGGGTTCGATGCCACGCGCCGAGACCAGCGCGCCCACCGCGCCCAGCAGCATCGCCGCGAGGGCGACCAGCGCCACCGTGCCGCGAGCGCGGCCGTCGTCACGATGCGCAGTCACCTCGTGCGGCATCGGCAGCAATTTGTGCGCCACCACCGACCGGTGATTCGCACCGCCGCGATCTCGAACGGCGTCGCCGCACTGTGGTCGCCCTGACACGCCACCGTGGTCAGACGACCACAGGGCTGCCCTATTTCGCGGGCGTGAAGATGACGCCGGCGCCGATCAGATCGCGCACCAGGCCGGGCATCTTCCTGCCCGCGGTCTCGGCATCCTCGACCACCTTCGGCAGCGCCGCGCGCACCTCGCGAATCTGGGCCGTCTGCGTGTTGGTCGGCACCGCCGTGGAGCCCATGATCGCGCCCTTGAGCTGTCCGATCCGGCCACGGACGTTCTCGTTGCCGCCGCCGAACCCGCCCCCTCCGCCGGCCAGGCCGAGCCGCGTGCGAAGACGCGTCAACTCGGTCGACAGCGCGTCCATCTGCCGCTTGAGGTCGGCGGGCACGGTGGCGTCGCGCGTCTGCTGCTCGAGCAGGCGCAACTGCGCCGTGGCGTTCTGGACGATCTCGGCGGCGCCGTTGGCCTGCATCTGCAGATCGTGCAGGCCCTTCGCGGCGTCGTACCAGGTGCGGCGATCGGCGTCCGTGATGCGGATGTCGGGATCGCCCTTCACCGTCACGGTCACGGTCTGGATGTCCTTGCCGTCCACGCGCAGCGTGGCGCGGTAGGTGCCAGGGACCACGTACGGCCCGTTGTTGCCGCCGCCGCCGAATCCGCCACCCCCACCGCCGCCGGCAGGCTGGCCGCCCGGCGGCGTCGACAGCGGGCGCAGCGGCTGCACGCGCAGATCCCACTTCGCGATCTGCAAGCCGGCCGTGTTCCTGCCGCGCATGTCGTCACCGGCGATCTCGCGCAGCTGGGTGGTGCCGTCGCGGATCACCCAGCTCACCTGCTTGGCGTCGGCGGCGAGCCTGTAGGCCAGCGTCGCGCCGGGCGCGGGATTGAGCCCGAGGAACAGCATGTCGCCCTCGAAGCCCTTCATCTTGTCATTGGCCTGGTTGAACGCCGTGGCCGGCTCCGGATCGAACGCGTAGGTGCCGGCGGCCTCGGCCTTCGCCCACTGCTGGATGATGGACGGGTCGTCGAGGATCCAGATGCCGCGCGCGTGCGTCGCGAGAATCAGGTCGTTGTCGCGCGGGTGGATCTTGATCTCGTAGATCGGGGTGGTGGGCAGGTTCGCCTTCAGGCGCGTCCACTGCCCGCCACGGTCGTGCGACACCCACAGGCCCGTCTCGGTGCCCAGATAGACGAGGTCGGCGTTCTTCGGGTCTTCGGCGAACGCGCGCGCCACTTCACCCTTCGGCAGGTTGCTGACGATCGACGTGGCGGTGGCGCCGAAGTCGGTCGTGCGGAAGACGTAGGTGCCGTAGTCACCGCCGCGATGGCCGTCGAACGTGACGTAGGCCGTGCCGTCGGTGTGCTGCGACGGCAGCACGTCCGACACGTAGGTCCACTTCGGCACGCCGGCGAAGCTCGCGGTCACGTTGCTCCAGG
>CADEDM010000326.1 GCA_902826065.1 uncultured Acidobacteriota bacterium
AGGTGAACGTCCAGCCGTTGGCGTGGAACATCGGCAGCGTCCACAGGTAGCGATCGGCCGGTGACATCGGCATGTGGATCAGCATGCCGACCGCGTTCACCCACGCGTTGCGGTGCGTGATCATCACGCCCTTCGGCCGCGAGGTGGTGCCGCTGGTGTAGTTGATGGTCAGCAGGTCGGTCTCGGCGATGGCCGGCCGCACCGGGGTCGGCGCGGCGGCGTCGGCGAGCGCCTCGTAGTCGAGCCAGCCGTCGCGGGCGCCTGACAGGGCCACGAAGTGGCGGACGCCCGTGAGCGAAGCGCGGATACCGTCGATGGCGTCGAGGTAGTCGCGGTCGACGCACACCACCGTCGCGCCGCTGTGCTGAATCAGGTACTGGAACTCCTCGGCCGACAGCCGGAAATTGATCGGCACGAGCACGGCGCCGATCTGCGGCACGGCGTAGAACGAGGTCAGCTGGGCCTGCGTGTTGGGTGCGATGTAGGCGACCCGGTCGCCGCGGGCGACGCCCAGTCCCTGCAGCGCCGTCGACCAGCGATCGCAGCGGTCGAAGAACTGGCCGTACGTCCAGCGAAGGTCGCCGTCGATCACGGCCTCACGATCGGCGTAGAGACGGCGGGCCCGGCGCATGAACTCGAGCGGGCTGAGCGGAATCTCCATGGCAGGCGCGATTGTAGTGTCCCGCGTCGGAGCCGCGTCAGTCGATTCGTGCGCGCACGCGGCCCGCTAGAATGGCCGGCATGGCAGCCCCGGTCCGGCCCCCGCGCATCGCCGCGGCCGCGGGCGTGCTGCTGCTCGCGCTCGCGATCCGGGGCGCGGCGCACGATCTCGAACGCACCACCGTGCATCTCGACGTGGCCGCCGACGGCGCCTTCACGCTCCGCCTCGCCCACGATCCGTCGTGGCTGCTGCTGCGGATGGAGTCGTTCGCCGGCGGCGGGCAGACCAACCCGACCGATCCGATGGCCCGCGATGCCCGGCTCACCACGCTGGCCCGCGACGCCATCGACCGCGTGGTGCTGTTCGTCGATGGCGCGGAGGTGCGGCCCACGACGAGCGACTACGCGCCACCTCCGGCCGTGGTGCCTGACGGCCAGTTCGCACTGGCCTCGTACACGTTGCGCGGACACCTCCCCACGACCGCCCGGACCCTCCGCTGGTACTACGGCATGGTCGCGGATCCGTACCCGTTCACGGTCACCCTCGCGGACCGCAGCACCCGGACCGAGTGGGTCCAGGGCGACGCCTGGAGCACGGCCCTGCCACTGGGCGGTCCGTTCGCCACCCGTACCTGGACGTCGCGGTTCACCGAGTATCTGGTGCTCGGCTACACCCACATCCTGCCGAAGGGCCTCGACCACATCCTGTTCGTCGTCGGGTTGTTCCTGCTGTCGGCGCACCTTCGGCCGGTGCTGATCCAGGTGACCACGTTCACGGTCGCCCACTCGCTCACGCTGGGACTCGCGCTCTACGGCGTCGTGACCCTGCCGGCGACGGTCGTGGAGCCGCTCATCGCCCTCTCGATCGTCTACGTCGCCATCGAGAACCTGCGGACGCGGCGTCTCACGCCGTGGCGGATCGCGCTCGTGTTCCTGTTCGGCCTGCTGCACGGCCTCGGGTTCGCGGGCGTGCTGACCGGGCTCGCGTTGCCGCACGCGGACATCGCCCTCGGCCTGTTCGGGTTCAACCTCGGCGTCGAAGCCGGGCAGCTCACCGTCATCGCGCTGGTCGCGCTGGCGGTGGGGCGATGGCGCACCCGTCCGTGGTACCACGCGCGCGTGGTCACGCCGGCATCGCTGGCGATCGCCGCCGCCGGCGCCTGGTGGACGATCACGCGCGTGGCCGGCTGGTGAGCGCGGCGCTGGACACCCGGCCGCGTCACGACCGATCATCGCTGGCGATGCGGTCTGCGCTCCGTTCAGCCGTGGCGGCGTTCCTGCTGTTCGGGCCCGGCGTCGCGTGCCGCACCGCGCCGTCCCCTCCGGCGGCACCGCCGCGGTCGGTCATCGTGATCACGATCGACACGCTGCGGGCCGACCGCCTCACTCAGGACACCGCGCCGGCCCTGGCCGCGTTCGCGGCATCGGCGGCACGCTTCACCGCGGCCCGCACGGCCGTGCCGCTCACGCTGCCGTCGCACGTCACGCTCTTCACGGGACAGTTGCCGCCGGCCCACGGCGTCCGCGTCAACGGGCAGACGCTCGCCGCCGACGTGCCGACGCTGGCCACCTCGCTGCACGCCGCCGGGTACCGCACCGCGGCCTTCGTCGGCGCCTATGCGCTGGATCGCCGCTTCGGCCTGGCGCGCGGCTTCGACGTCTACGACGACCGCGTCGCCCGCGACTGGCAGGCCGCCGAGCGGCTCGAGGCGGAGCGGTCCGCCACCGCCGTCGTCGATGCCGCCAGCGCCTGGCTCGATCAGGCGGGCGCCGGGCCCTGTCTGTTGTGGGTGCACCTGTACGACCCGCACGCGCCCTACGCGCCGCCGGAGCCCTATCGCACCACGTTCGCGGGTCGCCTCTACGACGGCGAAGTCGCCTACGCGAGCGCCGAGACCGGGCGGCTGCTGGCGAAGCTCGACGCACTCGGGCGGCTGGCGGACGCGGTCGTCGTCATCGCCGGAGACCACGGCGAGGGCCTCGGTGAGCACGGCGAGGCCACACACGGGATGCTGGCCTACGACGCCACCCTGCGCGTGCCGTTGCTGGTGCGCGCGCCTGGACTGGCGTCGTCCACGCAGGCGGCGCCGGTGTCGCTCGTCGACGTCGCGCCAGCGCTGCTGCGATGGTCGCAGTCGGGGGCGACGCTGCCGGCAGCGTCCGGCCGCGATCTCTTCGACGGCGACGCCGCGGCCGAGGTCTATGCCGAAACCGACTATCCCGCCGCCGCCGGCTGGCATCCGCTGCGCGTGCTGGCCGGGGCGTCGCGCAAGCTGATTCGCTCCTCGGCGATCGAGTTCTACGACGTCGTCAGCGATCCCGCCGAGACCACCGACCTCGCGACACGCGACACCGCCGCGGCACGCGCCGCCGTCGCCAGGCTCACCTCCAGGACCCCGCCGGCGCGCGTCACCACGGCGGCGTCGGCGGAGGCGCAGGCGCGACTGCGCTCACTGGGATACGCCTCGGGGCCTTCGGCAGCGGCCGTCGCGGCCGACGCGGCCAACCCCGCGCGGGTCATCGATGCGTGGACGGCGTTCGAGCGCGCGTCGGCCACGCCGCCGGGCTCCGCGCAGGTGAGCGAGCTGGCGTCACTGGTGCGGGGGCATCCTGGCAGCTACGTGTTCGCCGCCGCGCACGGTCGCGCCCTCGCGGCGCTGGGGCGCCACGCCGAGGCGCAGCGCGCATTGGCCGACGCCGTCCGACGCTTCCCGGGCGAGGCCACGCTGTTCCACGACCTGGCGGTGGCGGCGCGAGCGGCCGGCGATGACGTCGAAGCGCTGCACGCCGAGCAGGCGGCGATTGCGCTCGATGACGGCTATGCGGCGGCGCACCACGGCCTCGGCCTGCTGCAGGTAGAGACGGGGCGTGCCGGCGACGCGGTCGGACCGTTCACGCGCGCGGTGGAACTCGATCCGTCGAACGCGCCGTACTGGTCGGATCTCGGCAACGCCCAGCGCGCCCAGGGCGACGCCGGCGCCGCCGACCGTGCCTACGGGCGGGCGCTGCAGATCGACAACCGCCAGGCCGACGCCGCCAACGGCCGCGGCGTGCTGCTCGTGCAGTCGGGGCGTGCGGCGGATGCAGTGGAGTGGTTCCAGCGGGCGCTCGCCGCCGAACCGACGCTCGTCGAAGCGCAGTTGAACCTCGGCATCGCGTATCAGCAGAGCGGCCAGTACGAGGAGGCGGTCGCGACCTATCGCGAGCTTCTGCGCATGGCGCCGCGCTCCGCGACCCGCGAACGTGACGCGGCGCAAAAGCTCCTGAGCTCGCTGCGGTAGCCGCGGTGCTGGGTGCTGGACGCTGGCGCGGTCATTGCGTACAAGAAAACGGGGGCGCCCCCTGACGGAGCGCCCCCGTAAGTAGCAGATGGAAGCGCGAGCCCCCAGCCCCTAGCCCGCAGGCCGCTAGAACGCGAACCGCAGTCCGATCTGCGCCAGCCGCTGCTCGGGCTGCTGGAAGTCGCCGGCAAACGCGTTCGGCTGCATGAACGCGGTGCTGGTCTGGTTCTGCGTCACGTTGAACGCCGGGTTCTTGGCGTTGAAGAGGTTGAATGCCTCGCCAATCACCGTGACCCGCGCGCTGCCCTTGACGCGGATGTCGTACGACAGCCGCATGTTGGCCTGCGTCCGCCACGCACCACGGCTGCAGTTGTAGGTCTTGCACTCGCCGATGTCCTTCGGCGCCTGGCCCACGC
>CADEDM010000327.1 GCA_902826065.1 uncultured Acidobacteriota bacterium
GTCGGTGATCCGCAGCGTCTCGCGCACGTTGTGGTCGGTGATGAGCACGCCGATGCCGCGCGCCTTCAGGTGGAAGATGATCTGCTGGATGTCAGTCACCGCGATCGGGTCGATGCCGGCGAACGGCTCGTCGAGCAGGATGAACCGTGGCGCCATCACGAGCGCGCGGGTGATTTCCGCGCGGCGCCGTTCGCCGCCCGACAGCGTGTAGGCGGCCGACTTCGCCAGGTGCGTCAGGCTCAGCTCCGCGAGCAGCGCCTCGAGCCGCGTGCGCCGCTCTGCGGCCGAAATCGGCAGCGTCTCGAGGATCGCGAGGATGTTCTGCTCCACCGTCAGGCCGCGGAAGATCGACGGCTCCTGCGGCAGGTAGCCGATGCCCTTCCGCGCCCGGATGTACATCGGGTCGTCGGTGACGTCGTGATCGTCGAGCAGGACGTGGCCGCTGTCGGGAGCCACGAGCCCGACGGTCATGTAGAAGGTGGTGGTCTTGCCGGCGCCGTTGGGGCCGAGCAGGCCCACGACTTCGCCGGCGCTGACATCGAGACTGACGCCCTGCACCACGGTGCGGCGGCCGTAGCGCTTGGTCAGGCCGTCGGTGCGGAGCGTGGGCATCAGCGCGGGGATGGGGGCGTCGGCGTGCAGCGTCCGCCGCCTTTCGACACGGTGCGCACAGCCTCGTTGCCGTCGACGAGGAGCTTACCGGCGGTGCCGAAGAACGTCAACGTGCGGCCGGTCGTGACACGACAGTCTTCCGTGAACGTCACCGGTGCGCCGGTCAGCACGTAGCGCTCGTCGCTGGCGTGATACGTGAGACGGCCGCCGCGCGCATCGCGCGCCGCCACCCGCGCCATGACGTTGCCGTAGCCTTCGATGCGCTCGAGGGTGCGCTCGGCCGAGGCGAGCACGAGCGCGATCCGGTCGGACGTCAGGTCGCCGGCCGGTCCGCTCATCTGCGCGCCGGACGTGTAGGTCGCGGTGCGGGCGGCGTCGTCGTAAGCCAGCTCCTGCCCGCGGGCAATCGTGCCCTTGGCCGGCGCCGCGCCGCCGGCCGATGCCAGCGCCAGCGTCGACGTCACACCGCCGCCCGCCGTCAGGTCGCCCTTCTGCTCGTCGAGGGTCACGGTCGCGGCACGGATGTCGGTGGCGCCCTGCCAGAGACGCGCCTTGCCGGTGTAGGTCGCCCGGCGCGCCTGGCTGTCGTACTCGAAGCCCTCGGCGGCCGCGAACAGCGGCTGGTCGCCGGCCAGCAGCGCCGGAGTGCGCGACGGCCCGCTGCCCGCCCGCGCGGCGGCCGGCTGCATCACCGTCGACACCGCGCCCGTTGCCGAGACCGCATTGGTGGCCAGGCCGATGGCGATGTCGGTCGCGCCCACCTCGAGGCCGGTGTCGGTGACCCGCGGCGGCGTGCCCGGCTTCCCCGCCAGCACGAGGCGATCGTCGGTGATCAGGTACCGGGCCTCGGCGGCCGTAGCCTTCAGCGTGCCGTCCTCGAAGGTGGTGTCGCCGCCGAAGGTGGCGCGTTCCGCGGCACCGCCCGTCGTCAACGCCAGCGTGAGGGTCGTCGAACGCGCGATTCTCGTCGCCGCAGTCTTCGCCGTGCCGCCCTCACGGAAGTCGACCCCGCCGGTGAAGCGCATGCTGGTCAGCCCGGCGCCGGCCACGCCGTCGCCGGTGAGCTCGGCGGCGCGAATCGTCCGGGCCGGCGTCGCGGCCTGAGCCGGCAGCGTGACGATCAGCCGCTCGCGGCCGACCAGGCTCGTGATGGCGCCGTCGGGCGCCAGGGCGATGTCGATCCACTCGGCCGCCAGACGCTGCCCCGCCGCGGCCGCCGTGCCGCCGGCGAGCGCAATCGACGCCTCGCCTGCCAGCGTCAGGTGCTGCACTGTGCGCCCGTCGTCGGCGTAGTCGATGTTGACGCTGGTCGCCCTCATCGCCTGCAATGCCCCGAAACCGGCGCCGCCGGTGATCGACGCGCTGCCGCGCAGCTCGATCGAATCGGGCTCGTCGCGATCGGGGAACAGGTAGACCAGCATCTCGTCGGCGGCCAGGGTCTGCCCCGGGCGCACGACCTTCGCCGCCTTCTGGAGCTGCATGTAGCGATCGCGGCGGGCGTCGGTGAACGTGCCGGCCGTGACGTCCATCACGCCGTCGGTGGCCCGCCCCTCGATGTGCGCCGTGGCGTTCTCGAGCACGGTGAGCACGTCGCGCTTCTTGTCGAAGGTCATGCCGACGCCGGCGCCGTGCGTTTTGCCCTGCGCGAACGTCACCGGGCCGGGCGCGCGCACGATGCCCTCGCCGTCGGCGTAGCTGGCGCTGTCGGACTTCGCGACCAGGCCGTCCTGACTGCGCAGCACGACGTTGCCGTTGAACTGCACCGACGACTGGCCGGCGCCGATCGTGCCTTCGCGTCCGGTGACGTCGAAGGTCTTGTTGTCACGCTGCCGAACGGTCACCTTCACGTCTGTCGCGACGGTGCGGTTGTCGGAATAGGTGACCTGTTCCTTGAACGTCAGCGCGAAATCCTGGCGCGGTCCGCTGGTCTGTTCGGCCTCACCACTGGTGACGCGTGCAGTCACCGTGGGCGCGAGCTCAGTGACCGCGGGCGGGGGCGGGGCGACCGTTCGCGTGCCGGTCATCCAGTACGCGCCGGCGGCGCCGCCAATGGCGACGACGGCGGCGGTCAGGCGGGCGCGGCGCTGCCAGGGCGTCACGAATCAGGGCCTCGACTCATGGTGCCGCATCGATCCGGGGCGCGCAAGCGCCCGGCCGGGCTCAGGCGCGACGCACGTCCGACAGGCGCAGCTCGGTGTAGGTCGTGCCGTTGAACTCGTTCTGCTCGAGGCCGTAGGCGACTTCGAGGGCGCCGGCCCCGCCGGCGAAGACGGCCTCCTTCTCGGCTGCGTTCCAGGCGATGGCGCGGAAGGTGCGGCCCTTCTGGCGCAGCGACATCTTGAGATGGCGCTCCTTGAGGCGGCGCGGGCCGTCGACGACGTCGATGCCGAGGGCCGAGAACACCGGCTTCGGGTTGGCGAGGCCGAACGGCGCCATCGCCATCAGGTCGCCGACGACCCGCGGCGTCAACGCGTCGAAGTCGAGGGGGCCGTCGAGCGACAGGTTGGGCCGCAGGTCGTCGGGTCCCAGCGTGGCGGCGGCGTAGTCGTTCACGGCGCGGCGGAACGCCGGCAGCTTCGCGGCGTCGAGCTGCAGGCCGGCGGCCTGCTTGTGGCCCCCGAACCGATCGAGCAGCGGCGCACACGACTCGAGCGCCGCGAGGATGTCGAAGCCGGGAATGCTGCGGCACGAGCCGTGCGCGACGCCGTGCTCGATCGACAGGACGATCGCCGGCCGGTAGTAGGTGTCGACCAGCTTCGAGGCGACGATGCCGATGACGCCACGGTGCCAGCCTTCGCCGCCGACGACCAGCACTGTGTGGGCGCCGACGTCAGGATCGGTCTCGACCACTTTCTTCGCCGCCGCCACGATGTCCTGCTCCTCACTGCGACGCTTGGTGTTCTCGGCGTCGAGCTGCTGGGCCAGCGCCTGCGCCTCCTCGGCGAGGTTGTCGTCCGAGGCGAGCAGCAGCCGCGTCGCCAGGTCGGCGCTGGCCATGCGGCCGGCGGCGTTCACCCGCGGCGCCAGCATGAACGCGATGTGGTACGCGTCGATGGTCTTGCCGGTGAGGCCCGAGACGTCGAGCAGCGCGCGCAGCCCGACCTTGTGCGGACCGCGGGTGAGCTGTTCGAGCCCGAGCTTGGCGATGACGCGGTTCTCGCCGACGAGCGGCACGACGTCGGCCAGCGTGCCGATGGCGGCGATCTTCACGAAGGCGTTCAGCCAGCCGTCCTTGCCGGCCTTCTGGCAGAGCCCCTGCACGAGCTTCAGCGCCACGCCGACGCCGGCCAGGTTCTTGTCGGGATACCGGCAGTCGGCGCGCTTCGGATTCACGACCGCGACGGCCTTCGGCAGTTCGGTGTCGGGTTCGTGATGGTCGGTGATGATGAGGTCGATGCCGAGTTCGGTGGCGCGGCGCGCCGCCTCGGGGGCGCGGATGCCGCAGTCGACCGACACGATGACCTTCGCGCCCTCGGCGTGCAGGCGCTCAATCGACGCCGGCTGCAGGCCGTAGCCATCGCGCAGCCGTTCGGGGATGAAGTGCGTCACGTCGGCGCCGAGCAGCTCCAGCGCGCGGCGCAGGATGACCGTGGACGTCACGCCGTCGACGTCGTAGTCGCCGTGCACGACGATCCGCTCGCGGCGCGCCGCCGCAGCGAGCAGCCGATCGACGGCCGGGGCAAGATCCGTCATC
>CADEDM010000328.1 GCA_902826065.1 uncultured Acidobacteriota bacterium
TCCGAGATCTACGTGATGAACCGCGACGGCTCGGGGCTGCGCCGGCTCACCAATCACCCGGCCATCGACTCGACGCCGACGTGGGCGCCGTCGGGCGCGCAGATCGCGTTCACGTCGGATCGCACCGGCACCCCGCAGATCTGGGTGGTCGGCGCCGACGGCCTCGACCTCCGTCGTATTACCAACGAGTCATATGCCGACCGGCCCACGTGGTCGCCGGCGCCGTACAACGAGATCGCGTTCGCGGTGCGGACCTCGACGCGTTTCGACATCAAGATCCTGCAGGTCGACAAGGGCGTCACCCGGCAGATCACCTTCGGCGAGGGCACCAACGAGAGCCCGGCGTGGGCACCGAACGGCAAGCACCTGGCCTTCATGTCGACGCGCAGCGGCCGCACCAACCAGATCTTCGTCGTCCGCCGCGACGGCAAGGACCTGCGCCAGGTCACGCGCGACGGCAACAACTTCACCCCGAACTGGTCGCAGTAGCCCCCACCGGCCGCGACGACGACAGGCACGAAACGAGACAGGAGACGGATGATGCAGCGCATGGGCACGTGGTACGTGGGGGTCGCATTCTTGCTGATCGTGGCGATTGTCGCCGGATGCACGAAGAAGCCGAACCCGGTGGTGCGGCCGCAGCCGCCGGTCACGACGACGCCCGACAGCACCGCGATGGGAGACACGCCGGCGCCGTTGCCGCCACCGCCGCCGGTGACCGATGAGCCGATCAAGGTCGGTGGCGCCGACACCGCGATCGACAGCCGCAACCTCGACGAGCTGAATCGCAACTCCCCGTTGCTGCCGGTGTTCTTCCCCCTCGACAGCTTCGAGCTGTCGAACGAGGCGCGCACCACGCTGCAGGCCACGGCGACCGTGCTGAAGCAGCAGGCCAGCTGGCAGGTCACCGTCGAAGGTCACTGCGACGAGCGCGGCACCGCCGAGTACAACCTGTCGCTCGGTGAGCGGCGCGCCCTCGCGGCCAAGGCCTATCTGGTGTCGCTGGGCGTGTCGGCCGATCGCCTGCGCACGGTGAGTTACGGCAAGGAGTTCCCGTTCGATCCGGGGCACGACGACGCGGCCTGGGCCAAGAACCGTCGCGCCCATTTCGTCATCACGGGCCGCTGAGCGAGCCGGCGCCGACCATCGATCAAGTATGCTGACAACAGGTGTCTTATGAGCGTGACTGCCCTCCGCGTGGCCCTCGTAGCCGGCCTCCTGGCGCTTCCCGCCACTCCGGCGCTCGCGCAACGGCGTGAGCTCCAGCAGATGGCGGCCGACATCCGGATTCTGCAGGAGCAGACGCAGCTGCTGCAGAACGCCCTGGCGGCGGTCACTGACGCGTTGAAGGCGGTGAACACCCGCATCGACGAGCAGACCGGGGTCACCCGGAAGACCTCCGCCGACGCCAAGCTGCAAGCCGACACGATGGGCAGCGACATCCGCGTCGTCCGCGAGCGCGTCGACGACACCAACGTGCGCATCACGTCGCTGTCGCAGGAAGTCGAGTCGCTGCGCGACGCGATCGCGGCGATGCCGGTGCCGACGGCGGCGCCGGCGGATCCGTTCGCCACCGGTTCACCGGAAGCCACGGCGCCCGGCACGCTGCCGGGGGCCACGACTCCGGCCCCGACGACGCCAGTCCCGACCAGCCCGTCGACGCCGACGGCAGCACCCGGCGCCACGACCCTGTCGCCGAGCCGCCTCTACGACATGGCATGGGCCGACTATACGGCCGGCAACTACGATCTCGCGGTCGAAGGCTTCTCGAGTTATCTGCGCTCGTTTCCGAAGAGCGAGTTCGCCGACAACGCCCAGTACTTCATGGGCGAGAGCTACTACCAGCGTGGCAAGGTGACCGAAGCGCTCGACGCGTTCGGCCGCGTCATCTCGACGTATCCGAAGAGCGACGTGCTCGGCCAGGCCTACTACAAGCGCGGGATGTGCTACGAGCGGCTGAGCCAACCGGATCGCGCCCGTGAGTCGTACGACTACCTGGTCAAGACGCTGGGCGAGACCGACGCTGGACGGCTGGCCAAACAACGGCTCGACGCGCTCAACCGCGCGCGGCCACAATAGGGCGGCGTCCGGCCGGACGCGACCTCCCACTCCTCCGAGGGCGACGACACATGGGCAGCGTGAACAAGGTGATTCTGGTGGGCAATCTGGGACGTGACGCCGAAGTGCGCTTCACGCCGAGCGGGGCGCCCGTGGCCAGTTTCAGTATCGCCACCACCGAGAACTGGACGTCGAAGGACGGCCAGAAGCAGGAACAGACCGAGTGGCATCGCATCGTGCTGTGGGGCAAGCAGGCCGAGACGCTGCAGCCCTACCTGGTCAAGGGCAAGTCGATCTACGTCGAGGGCCGCCTGCAGACCCGGCAGTGGGAGAAGGACGGCCAGAAGCACTACACGACCGAGATCAAGGCCGACCGGATCGTGCTGCTCGGCAGCGGCGGACGCGGCGGCGAACGCGGCGACCGGGGTGACGGCGGCGGCTACAGCGAGCCCATGGGCCAGCCGGCCGGCGCCATCACCGACGACGACATTCCCTTCTAACCTGGTTCGGCGCCCGCTACGTGCCCTTGCGGCCGTAGCGGTCCTCGAGGCGCACGACATCGTCGGTCTCGGCCGTCGAGACCTCGAACACGTCGCTGTCCTCGAGCGCCGTCATGCGGTGCACGGTGGGCGGCGTGACGTGTACGGCGTCGCCCTTCACGAGTTCGCGGGCGACCAGCGTGTCGCCTTCCTGCCGCTCGAACAGGATCTTCCCCGACCACACGAAGATGGTCTCGTCCTTGCGGTTGTGGTACTGCAGGCTGAGCGCGTGGCCCTTGTTCACGTGGATCACCTTGCCGACGTAGCGGTCGGTCACGGCCCACCACAGTTCGTAGCCCCACGGCTTCTCCACCCGCTTGAGCGCATCGGTCACGGTGCCAGTCTCCTTGCGTGTCACATTGTCCCACGACGCGCTCAGGCGCGTGGGGCGCGGTGGCCGGCGGCCAGCGCGTCGAAGAGATGCTGCTCGATCTCGGCCGCGGTGGCGAGCCTGAGCGCCGCGCTCGCCGTGCGCCGCGCCTCGCTGGCGCGGACGTCACGAATCAATCGCCGCGCCACCGGAATCGCCGACGGGGTCATGCTGAACTCGCGGAAGCCGAGCCCGATCAGCAGCGCGATCATCGCCGGGTCCGACGCCATCTCGCCGCACACCGAGGCGTCGATGCGGCGGCGCGCGGCGGCGCGACGCACCAGCCGCAGCAGGCGCAGCACCGCCGGGTGCAGCGGCTCGTAGAAGTCCGACAGGCGCTCGTCCGTGCGGTCGACCGCCAGCGTGTACTGGATCAGGTCGTTGGTGCCGACGGTGAAGAACGCGGCCTCGCGCGCCAGCAGGTCGGCGGCCAGCGCCGCCGACGGCACTTCGACCATGGCGCCCACCGGCACCGCACCGGCCCGGCCGAGGTCATGCGCCTCGTGGTCGAGAATGGCGACGGCCTGTCGCATTTCCTCGACCGACGTCACGAACGGGAACATGACGCGCAGCTGGCCCGCCGGTGCCGCCCGCAGCAGCGCCCGGAGCTGCGTGCGCAGCACCGCGGGATGCGCCAGGCCGAGCCGCACGCCGCGCCGTCCGGCCCGCTGCTCGCGGCGATCCCGCCCGGCCCAGCGGGCGAGCGGCCGTTCGTCGAGGTCGAACGTGCGGACCGTGACCCGCCTCGCGCCCACCGCCGTCAGGAGATCGCGATAGATCTCGGTCTGCTGGTCCTCGGTGAGCCGCTCCACCGGCTGGCCGGCGAGCAGGAACTCGGACCGGAAGAGACCGATGCCCTCGGCGCCGGCCTCGACCACGGCGGGCACGTCGTCGAGCCGCTCGAGGTTGGCCTCGAGGCGGATGGCGACGCCGTCGGCGGTCTGCGTCGTGGGCGGGGCGTCGTGCCCGTCGAAGGCGCCGGGCGCGGGCCGGCGGCGGTGTGCGCGCCGCTGCGCCGCGTCGATGTCGGCCGACGCCGGATCGATGGTGACCGTGCCGGTCGTGCCGTCGATGATCACCGGCGTGCCCGGACTGACCTTGCCGCTCAGTTCACGCAGGCCGACCACCGCGGGCACCTTCAGCGAGCGCGCCAGGATGGCGGTGTGATGGGTGCGCCCGCCGGCGTCGGTG
This sequence comes from uncultured Acidobacteriota bacterium, assembly GCA_902826065.1. Taxonomy (GTDB): domain Bacteria; phylum Acidobacteriota; class Vicinamibacteria; order Vicinamibacterales; family UBA2999; genus CADEFD01. Next base: position 4,159 of record CADEDM010000328.1, read on the forward strand.
GCGAAGCCGAGGACGCGCGACCAGTCCATCTGCGCGGCGAGCGACGCGGTGAGTTCGTCGGCGATCAGCACCGCCGGCCCGTCGACGTCGCGCAGCAG
>CADEDM010000329.1 GCA_902826065.1 uncultured Acidobacteriota bacterium
TCAGGGCCACCTCCCCGCGCGGCACGGGCACGCCGTACTTCGCGAGGATGGCCTTCGCCTGGTATTCGTGAATCTTCACCGCATCACACCTTGATGACGTCGACCAGTTCCTTCACCGCGCCGGCCGACTTGTGCAGGGCGGCCTTCTCGCTGTCGGTGAGCTCGACCTGGATGATCTGCTCCACGCCTGCCGACCCGAGCTTCACCGGCACCCCGACGAAGAGGTTGCTGATGCCGTATTCCCCTTCCAGGTAGACCGAGCACGGCAGGATCTTCTTCTGGTCCTTGAGGATGGCCTCGACCATCACCGCCGCCGACTCGCCCGGCGCATACCAGGCGCTGGTGCCCACGAGCTTCGTGATCTCGGCACCGCCGTTGGCGGTGCGCGTGCAGATGGCGTCGAGGCGCTCCTGCGACAGCGCGCCCATCTTCACCAGGTCCGTCAACGGAATGCCGGCGACGGTCGAGAGGCGTGGCAGCGGCACCATCGTGTCGCCGTGGCCGCCGAGCACGAAGCACGACACGTCCTGCAGCGAGACGCCGAGTTCCATGGCGACGAACGTGCGCATGCGGGCCGAGTCGAGCACGCCCGCCATGCCGATGACGCGCGACTTCGGCAGGCCGCTCAAGCGGTAGACCGCCTGCGACATCGCATCGAGCGGGTTCGCGACCGGGACGATGATGGTGTTGGGCGAGTGCTTGACGATCTGCGCCGTGACCGACTTCATGATGTCGTAGTTCACGTTGAGCAGATCGTCGCGGCTCATGCCGGGCTTGCGCGGCACGCCTGACGTGATCACGACGACGTCGGAGTTCGCGCTCGCCGCGAAGCCTTCATCGGTGGCGCCGTAGCCGACGACCTTCGCCGACGAACCCGACACCGGGCACGACTGGTAGATGTCGAGCGCGATGCCCTGCGCCTTCGTCTCGGCGATGTCGACGATGACGACGTCGGCCAGTTCCTTGTGCGCGACGGCGCGCGCCACGGTCGCGCCGACGTTGCCGGCGCCGCCCACCACGGTCACTTTTCGATTCATTACGTCGCTCCTGCACTGCACGACCCGGCGTGCGGGCCGCTTAGGGCAGGCCCCCGCCGCGTCCCGACGGGACGTTCACACCTTCTGTGAAAATCTTGTTGAAAAGGCCTCGCGCGCAGGCCTCGATCCCCCGCCAATCCGAACAATTCTCCGCTTTGCACCATGCGTGGTGCGCGCGACGTGCGACCGCGCGAGCCCTACGGTGCGGCCCGGGCCATCGGCACAAGCGTGGCATTATACCGTGCGCTCGCGCCCGCCGGCCGTATGCACATCCTGATCCCCGACGACCTGCCGCCCGAAGCGCTCGACGTGCTGAGCGCGGAAGGCTGGACCACCGACGCGCGCACCGGCCGGTCTGCCGGGCAGCTCCGCGAGGATGTCGCCATCGCCGACGCGATCATCGTGCGGTCGGCGACCACCGTCGATGACGCGCTCATCGCCGCAGCCCCCCGCCTTCGGGTGATTGCCCGCGCCGGCGTCGGTGTCGACAACGTGGATCTCGCCGCCGCGCATCGACGCGGCGTCGTCGTGATGAATGCGCCCGAGGCGACGACGACGAGCGTCGCCGAGTTGACGCTCGCGGGACTGCTGGCGCTGGCGCGTCAGGTGTGCGCCGCCGACCGCGCGATGAAAGCGCAACGCTGGGAGAAGAAGACGCTCGCCGGCACCGAGCTCTGCGAGGCCACGCTCGGGATCGTCGGCTTCGGCCGCATCGGCCGCGCCGTCGCGCGCCTCGCACGGGCGTTCGGTATGCATGTGGTCGCGCACGATCCGATCGACGGCGCCCCGGAACCAGGCGTCGAGCGCGTCGCCCTCGCGGCCTTGTGCGCCACCGCCGACTACATCACCCTGCACGTGCCCGTGACCGGCGACACGCACGGGCTCTTCGACGCCGCACGCTTGGCGTCGTGCCGGCGCGGCGTGCGGCTCGTGAACACGGCGCGCGGGGAGCTGGTGGACGCGGCGGCCCTCGTCGCGGCCCTCGAGAGTGGCCAGGTGGGTGGCGCGGCAATCGACGTCTACGCACCGGAGCCACCGGTCGACTGGACGCTGGCCCGGCATCCGCGCGTGGTGGCGACGCCGCATCTCGCGGCCTCGACGCGTGAAGCGCAGGTGCGCGTGGCCCTCGAGACGGCGGCGGCGGTCCGTGACTACCTGCGCGACGGCCACGCGCGCAACGTCGTCAGCGCGGGCTGACCGTCAGGGCAGGTCGAGGACGCGCGATTCGCCCGAGGCGAGGCGCAGCGTGACCAGGCGTCCGTCGATGGCCACGACCTCGCTGTCGTCGGGCAGGCGCTCGCCGACGCGCAGGAGATGCACGTCGCCGCGGCCGCTGACGATGGCCGTCGAGGCGCCGTCCTCCGACGAGGCGAGGCCGACCAGACGCCACGGGAAGCGATCGATCTCCGCCGCTGCCACGGTCGCCTCCGCCATCTCAGTGACAGCAGGCGTGGCGGCCAAAGGCGGCACCGAGCTCTCGCGCTCGCGGAACGCGAAGGGATTGCGGCGGGTCTCGGGACGCGTCTCCGGCACCAGCACGCGGTCGAGCGCGACGCGCGGCATCTCGACCGACGGCGTGACCGGTGTCGGACGCGGCGGAACGGTCTGCGTGACGACCGGCGGCGGACTGATCCACACCGCCGTGACCCAGCCGGCGAGGAAGCCCGACGCCAGCACCGTGCCGGTGACCCGATGTGATCCCGTGCGCATCGCCCTGCAGCATAGTATCGGCGCGCCGCGCGCCGCCAGCACGCCTGTGCCGATGTGTGCACTGTGTTATGATTCGCCGTGCCCGCTGTTCCTGGCAGACTTCCGGCCGGACTGACGGAGACGTCGGTCGTGGCCATCGTCCCGGCGAGGTATCAATCCTCCCGGTTGCCAGGCAAACCCCTCGCTGAAATCCACGGCCGTCCCATGATCGAGCACGTCTACCGCCGCGCCGCGCGCGCCGCGGTCGACGCCGTGATCGTGGCCACAGACGACCAGCGCATCGTCGACGCCGTAGACGCCTTCGGCGGCATCGCCTGCCTGACCCGCCCCGATCACGCGACCGGCACCGACCGGCTCGCGGAACTGGCCGCCGACCTGCCGTGCGACGTAGTCGTCAACGTCCAGGGCGACGAGCCGTTCATCGACCCCGACGCCATCGACGCGCTGGTCGCGCCACTGGTCGCCGACCGTCGCCTCGAGATGACCACGCTCTGCCGGCCGCTGGCGCCGAACGAAGACGTCGCGTCGCCGCATCTGGTGAAGGTCGTGCGCGATGCGCAGGGCCGGGCGCTCTATTTCTCGCGAGCGGCGATTCCCTACGCGCGGACGGCTGGTGCGGTGGCGCCGGCCGTGCACGTCGGCGTCTACGGCTACCGCCGCGCGACGCTGCTGCGGCTGGCGACGCTGGCCCCGACGCCGCTCGAACGGGCCGAGTCGCTCGAGCAGTTGCGCGCACTCGAGCACGGCATCGCCATTCGCGTCCTCGACAGCACCTACGTTTCGCTCTCTGTCGACACACCCGACGATCTCGAACACGCCCGCCGCCAGGTGTCCGTCCTATGACCGCATCGTCCCGCCCCACCAAGTACATCTTCGTCACCGGCGGCGTCGTGTCGTCCCTCGGCAAGGGACTGGCCGCCGCGTCGATCGGCGCCCTGCTCGAGGGGCACGGCCACAAGGTGGCGCTGCTGAAGTTCGACCCCTACATCAACGTCGACCCGGGCACGATGAGCCCGTACCAGCACGGCGAGGTGTTCGTCACCGACGACGGCGCGGAGACCGACCTCGACCTCGGCCATTACGAGCGCTTCACCGACACCGTCACGACCCGCAACAGCAACTGGACCACCGGCAAGATCTACATGTCGGTCATCCAGAAGGAGCGCCGCGGCGACTACCTCGGACGCACGGTGCAGGTGATTCCGCACATCACCAACGAGATCAAGGAGAACATCCGCGCCGTCGGCCGCGACGTCGATGTCGCCTTGATCGAGATTGGCGGCACGGTCGGCGACATCGAGAGCCTGCCGTTCCTCGAGGCGATCCGCCAGTTCCGCCAGGACGTCGGCAAAGAGCACACGCTCTACATCCACCTGACGCTGGTGCCTTGGATCGGCTCGGCCGGCGAGCTCAAGACCAAGCCCACGCAGCACAGCGTCCGTGACCTGCGCTCGATCGGCATCCAGCCCGACATCCTGCTGTGCCGCACCGACCGCACGCTCGACC
>CADEDM010000330.1 GCA_902826065.1 uncultured Acidobacteriota bacterium
TCGCAGAACGAGCAGCGCGAGAAGAAGATCGCGCAGCTCCAGGACTTCATCCAGCGCTTCTCGGCCGGCACGCGTTCCAGCCAGGTGCAGTCGCGCAAGAAGGAGGTCGAGCGGCTGCAGACGACCGATCTGGCACGCTCGAACATCCAGCGCCCCTACATCCGCTTCCAGATAGCGCGCCCATCGGGCCGCCTGGCGATGGAATGCAAGGACGTGGCGAAGGCCTTCGGCGGCCACACCGTGATCGCCGACTTCGACACGGTGGTGAATCGCGGCGAGAAGATCGCGATCATCGGCAGGAACGGCGTGGGCAAGACGACGCTGCTGAAGGCGCTGCTCGCCGACGGCCCGGGATTGCCGCCGTCGTCCGGCGACATCGACACCGGCTCCGTGCGCTGGGGCCACGAGGTCGCGATCGGCTACTTCGCCCAGGATCACACCGGCGCCATTCCGCACGGCCTCACCGCCGTCGAGTGGCTGCACCAGTTCGATCCCGACGCCCACAAGCAGGACATCCACGGCCTGCTCGGCCAGATGTTGTTCGCCGGCGAAGAGGGCTACAAGCCGACGGCGGCGCTCTCGGGCGGCGAGACGGCGCGGCTGCTGTTCTGCCGCATCATGCTGCAGAAGCCGAACGTGATCGTGCTCGACGAGCCGACCAACCACCTCGATCTCGAGTCGATCAACGCGCTGAGCACCGCGCTGCAGAAGTACGAGGGCACCGTGTTCCTCGTCACGCACGACGAGGACCTGATCGACGCGGTGGCGACGCGCGTGTGGAAGGTGGGCAGCGGCGCGGTCGAGGACTTCAAGGGCACGTTCGAGGAATACACCGCGGCCACGACGCGCTGATCGGCCATAATCTCGGCCGTGACTTCGGACCGGATCTCTCCCGCCGGCTGGCGCATCGTCCTGCTCGCCAGCCTCGGCGGCACCCTCGAGTTCTACGACTTCGTGATCTTCGGCGTGTTCGGCGCCGACCTCGGGCGCGCCATCTTCCCGAGTTCGGTGCCGCTGGTCGAACTGCTGTCGTCGTATGGCGCGTTCGCTGCCGGCTACTTCGCCCGGCCGATCGGCGGCATCGTGCTCAGTCACTTCGGCGACCGCTACGGCCGGAAGAACGTGTTCCTGCTGTCGCTGTTCGTGATGTCGGGCGCGACGCTGGCCATGGGCCTCGTGCCGACCTACGCGTCGTGGGGCGTCGCCGCGAGCGCCACGATGGTGTTGCTGCGGTTGCTGCAGGGGTTCTGCATCGGCGGCGAGTTGCCGGGGGCGCTGACCTACGTGGTCGAGACCGCGCCGAAGCAGGCGGCGCTCGTCTGCGGCGTCGTGTTCGCCTGCGTGACCTACGGCGTGGCCGTGGCCACCGGGGTGAGCGTCGGCGTGCGCACGTTCCTGCCGCCGGAGCTGGTGCCCGAGTACGGCTGGCGCATCGCCTTCATCCTCGGCGGCTTCGGCGGCATCGTCAGCTTCATCGCCCGCCGCGCCATGGAGGAGTCGCCCGAGTTCGCGAAGATGAAGGCGCTGGCGGCGCGGCAGCCGTTCCGTGAGGTGCTGGTCTCGCACCGCGGCGCCGTCCTGACGGGCATCGGCATGCTGGCGCTGTCGGCCGGATTCAACGGCCTCTACTTCTCGCACATGCCCGGCTACCTCGGCCGCGTGCTCGGGTACGACGCCCGGCTCGCGGTGGTCGCCGCCACCATCAGCGTCGTCATCCACGCCACCGTGATCGCGGTGGCGGGATGGATGGCGCGCTTCATCGCGCCGCTTACCCTCATCCGCGCCGGCAGCCTCGGGCTGCTGGTGTTCGGCTATCCGTTCTACGCGGCGCTGGCCGCCAAGCCCGAGTCGCCGACGATGCTGCTCGTCGGCATCGGCCTCATCGCCGCCTTCATCAACGGCACCTACGCGGTGCTGCTCACGGACCTCTTCCCGACGCGCATCCGCTTCAGCGGCGTCGCCCTGGCGTTCAACATCGCGTTCTCGACCTTCAGCGGCACGGCGCCTCTCGTGGCCACCGAGCTCATCCGCCGCACCGGATCGAACGAGGCGCCGGCGCTGATCATCCTGTTCTGCGCCGTGCTGACGCTGGTGGCGTCGCTGCTGCATCCGCGCTACAGCGGCAACGTGTTGCACAAGGACGCTCACGGATCTCCGGCTGGCGGCTAGCGGCTGGCGGCCAGGACCCGACGCGTTCTCACGGAATTCGCAGGATGACGCCGACGCTTGCGGCGCTGAAGCGCTACGCCATCGCGCGGACGTTCTTCGCGCCGCGGCCGCTGTCCGACGCCCTCGACACGCTGGGCTTCGTGCAGGCCGATCCGATCCGGGCGCCGGCCCGGGCGCAGGACCTGATCCTGCGGCACCGTGTGCCCGGCTATCGCGCCGGCGATCTCGAGCGCGCCTATCCCGGGCTGGAGATCGACGAGGACTTCTTCGTCAACTACGGCTTCCTGTCGCGCCGGGCGCAGGCGCTGATGCACCCGCGCGGCGGACTGCGCCGCTGGGTGCGGCCCGGCCGCAAGGTGGGCGAGGCCGTGCTGGCGTTCGTTCGCGAGACCGGCGCTGTCCACCCGCGTGACGTCGACGCCCGCTTCGCCCATGGCGCCGTCACGAACTACTGGGGCGGCTCGTCGAGCGCCACCACCCACGTGCTCGATCACCTGCACTATCGCGGCCTGTTGCGCGTGACGCGCCGCGACGCGGGCATCCGCATCTACGCCGCGCGCGACGTCTGGGCGGCCCCGGACGGGGCCGTGGAACGCCGCCTGCGCCAGGACGCGCTCGTCGATCTCGCGGTGGCCCTCTACGCGCCCGTGCCGTCGGCCACGCTGGCGTGGCTGGTGCGGCGCCTGCAGTACGCGGCCCCGCAGTGGACGGCACAGGTGCCGCAGATCCTGGCGCGAGCCAAGCGTCGGCTGGCGACGGCGACGATCGAGGGGGTGCACTGGTTCTGGCCGGCCGGCGAGTCGCTGGACGTGGCCCCGGCCGAGTCTCGGGTGCGGCTGCTCGCGCCGTTCGATCCGCTGGTCTGGGATCGGCGGCGCTTCGAGGCGTTCTGGGAGTGGCCTTACCGCTTCGAGGCGTACACGCCGGCGCCGAAGCGGCAGTACGGCTACTACGCGCTGCCGGTGTTGTGGCGTGAACAGATCGTGGGCTGGGCGACGGTGACGCGCGACGGCGACGCCTGGCAGGTGCGGACGGGATTTGCGAGCGGTCGGGCGCCTCGGGATCCGGCGTTCCGGCCGGCGCTCGACGCCGACGTCGCGGCGCTGCGGCACTTCCTGGGTGGCGAACCGGAACGGACCCGGCGCTGACGCGGCGCCGGGGCGGATGCCTCGCGACTAGCAGGCGTAGCCGTAGCTGTCGATGCAGGGCGCCTCGGGCGCCTCGTTGCCGTTGATCGAGCCCACCATCGACGGATGGATCGTGCAGTGGAAGTTGACGGCGGTCGCGGCGCGCACCGTGAAGCCGCGGCTGACGGCGCCAGGGGCGATGTCGCCGAGGTCGGCCGAGCCGTCGTCGAGCACGATGCGGTGCAGGACGGCGTCGTTGTTCCGGAACGTGATGGTGTCGCCGGCGGCTGCGCGCACCGGGTTCGGCTGATAGGCCGTGTTGCCGGTCGACGACACCACCGAGACCGTGACGCTGTTGCTCGCCGGCGGGTTGTTCGACCCGCTCGGCGCCGTCGGTGACCCGCCGCCCCCGCCTCCGCACGCCGCCAGCAGCGCTCCGGCCGCCACCAGCAGCGAGGCTGCCCATACGTGAGCTCTCATACTCGCAGTCCTCCTTGGAGGCGGGAGAGAGCAACCGCGGTGCCAGCGCGAAATCGGCGGTTTTCTTGAAGGATTTCGAGGACGAGGACGGGCGGGGCTTACGTGACGCGTAAGCGCTTACGCGCGAAGAACGCGGCGGGGGCTGAGGCTCCGCCGCCGGCGCGTGGAACGGCCGGCCGCGGGCCAGGCGCGCCTACTGAGCGGCGGTCGTCGCGGCCGCGGTCGGCCAGCCGCGATCGAGAGGCTTGGCCGGATCGGCGGTGATGGTCAGGTCGGCGCAGTGATGGTACGAGTAGCCGCCCGGCTGGTTGTAGGCATGCTCGGCCATGAACTGGATGACCTGCAGCGTGCACTTGGGGCAGGAGATGTTCGGCAGCTGGACGTCGGCCTCGTAGGTCGCGGGGCTGGCCGGCTTGCTGTAGTGCGGGAACAGGCCGTCGGCGAT
>CADEDM010000331.1 GCA_902826065.1 uncultured Acidobacteriota bacterium
GGTCTGGCGTCGCACGTGCTCAAGGCATGGATCGAGCGCGAGGTGCCCAACACAGTTGCCCCTGACCTCTTTGATCACAAGCCCATCTGCGACCGCCTCGTTGCCGACCTGACGGACTCCGCGGACCATTCGATTGCGTTGATTGGTCCCGTCGGAAGCGGCAAGACGACTGTCTTGCGGAACGCTCTGACGCGCGCCGCCTCGACAGTCCCTGGTCTTGTAGTCGCAGACTTTAGCTGCTGGTCGCTGGCGGAGGGCGGCGAGGCGCCGCGCATGGCGCTCGAAACCGCGCTCGCCTCGCTCGACGGATTCGTCGACGTCCAGTCCCTCCGCGGCCTGCCTGCCTCCTACCAGAGACTTGCCTCAGCGGACAGTTCTGGCTGGCTGTCTCGCGCGCTGTCATTGGGCGTGTCTGATGATCCGGTGCGACAACTTCAACGACTCGCACCAGTTCTAGCCAGTGCCCGTCTGCGACTCGTGCTTGTTGTCGAGGATGCGGAGCGTGCCGGCTCTGACTTGGCCGTGCGTCCGCTGGAGCGTCTCCTTTGGACGCTTCGAGACGTGCAGGGGGTTAGCTTCATCATCTCGATGGCGCCCGGTGCTGGGTTCGATCAAGCGAAGCTCTGTGATCACCTCGAACGCATTCCCGCGCTCTCGCCTGGACAGGTCGAGACTGTGCTCGCTCTTGGGTATGCGCATTGGCGCACCCCACTAGCTGAGCAACTCGAGGTCGTCTCGACGGACTCCAGCCGTGATCGGCTTGGCCTCGCGTCAGTGGACAACTCGCTCGCGCGCTACATGCGCCGGCGCAATGGCGACGGCTTTACAGATTCCCTTGCAGCGCTGCTCGACTCTCCGCGTAAACTCAAGCACTTCTTGCGAGATGTCGACCGCGGGTGGAGCGTCCTACGCGGCGAGGTAGATCTCGACGACTTGGTCGCTCTGACTGCTCTCCGGCACGCCGCGCCCCAGGCCTATGAATTCATTGTGGCCAACCACGACGCTGCCCGCGTGGAGGGCACGCCCGACAGCATTTTCGACGGTGAATCCGTGAAGACGATCAAGGCTCGGTGGCAGGCCTTGATGGCGACGCTCGATGCACCGCTTCACGTGCAAGCGATCGTCAATGTCTTACGCCTGCCACAGCTGAGCACGATTCGCTTTGGCTCGCCCGCTCTTCAAGGTGTGTTCTACCATGACCCGACCGACTACCTTGGCCGCATCCTCTCGCGCTCTCTGCCACACCGCGGCGCCCGTGATCAGATCATCCTGCGCGACAAGGCGAGTTGGAGAGAGGGTATCTCGAACACGATGATCCGCTCGCTTGGTGTCGCCGACTCCAATAGCGATGACTACTCAAGCGTTTGGGAGCATCTTAGCGGTGACTTGTCCGCGATCGAGCTGTTGAAGGTGGCGGGACAGCTGATCGACCTGCTTGTGGCGAGCCGCGACAGTGACGCGTCGATGTCGCATCCCGCCATGCGTAGTGTATGGCGGCTTAGCCGCAAGGCGGTCCAGAGAGACTCGGCGACTGATTGGATCGCTGACCGCATTCGGCAGACCCTGCCTACACACTTGCAGTTCGCCACTGATATCTTCCAATACTGGTGCTCCGTGCCTCATGGCCTCACCTCTGAGGCGCACCGCATTTCTGTTCGCGACATCCTGGTATCGAGCGCCAAGCAAGTGTTCACGACTCCCACGGCGCTATTGAAGTCCGTGGCGACGAGTAGCGACTATCCGATCACAAGGCTCGTCTACCCGCCTCCGACCGAGGAGCCTCCAGACACCGTGCGGCTAGACAGCTGGCAATGGCTGGTGGCGGTTGCCCTACCCGCTGCTTCGACCTCGCCTGAGCGCATCATTCCCGACCGGGCCGTGCTCGTGACCGATACGAGTCACGGCGTTCGCAGTCGCGACTTTACCCAGCTGTATAAACTGAAGCGCGACTGGTGCGCATCCTTCTTTGGGAGCCAGTTGCGCGAAGCGCTACTCATTTTCGATTCTTATGCGGGAGACGACAAACACGCGCGCGCGGCGAAGGCAGAGGCGCATTCGTGGCTGGGTGAGAGCCCCTAAGCCGCACACGGCCACGTCACCGTCGAGTGATATCGGACGTTCCCCAACCTCACCTCGGCGTTGCGCCTGGCATCCGCGAGCTCGCACAGGCGCGCCCGCGCTTCGGCTACGCGCTTATGTGGGTCCTCTTGCGTCGCGGTACGCTTCCCATCTGAACCATAGAATGCTGGACTTGGCGGCACTTCGGAAGGAGTGGCCATGCGCAAGTCCCGGTTCACCGAGAGTCAGATCGTCAGCATCCTGAAGGACGGCGACGCGGGTCTCCCGCTCGCGGAGTTGGTGCGGAAGCACGGCATCAGCCGGGCGACCTATTTCAACTGGAAGTCGAAATACGCCGGGGTCACGATCGCCGACGTGAAGCGCATGAAGGAGCTCGAGGCCGAGAACGCGAAGCTCAAACGCATGTACGCGGACCTCGCGCTCGAGAACGCGGCCCTCAAGGATGTGCTCGGCCGAAAACTGTGACGCCGACCGCGCGTCGCCAGGCGATCGAGGTCCTGACGACGGAGCACGAGCTCTCGGTCCGACGGGCGTGTCGCGTCGTCGGGCTGGCGCGGACGGCCTGGTACCCGCCGCCGGCCCATCCGGCCATGCGCGGCGCGGGGGTGATCGAGGCGCTGATAGCGGTGGTGGAGCAGCGGCCGCGCTGGGGCTTCTGGAAGTGCTACGACCGGCTGCGCCTCGACGGCCACGCCTGGAACCACAAGCGCGTGCACCGGGTGTACTGCGCGCTGCGGCTGAATCTGCCGCGGCGGACGCGGCGTCGGGTGCCGCCCCGCTTCCGGCACGTCCTCGTGGCGCCGACGCGGCTCAACGCGATCTGGGCGCTCGACTTCATGCACGACGCCCTCTACGGCGGGCGGCGCTTCCGCACGCTGAACGTGATCGACGAGGGCAACCGCGAAGGGCTGGCGATCGAGGTGGGCGTGTCGATTCCGGCATCGCGGGTGGTGCGCGTGCTCGACCAGCTCATCGCCCTCTACGGCCGTCCCGACGCGCTCCGTACCGACAACGGTCCGGAGCTGACGTCGCAGGCGCTCACCGAGTGGGCCGCCGCCCGGGGCATCACGCTGCGGTACATCCAGCCAGGGCAGCCGGTGCAGAACGCCTTCATCGAGCGCTTCAATCGCACGTATCGCGAGGAGGTCCTGAACGCGTATCTCTTTTAGTCCACCGCGGAGACCCAGGCGCTCTCCGACGCGTGGCTCGTCGACTACAACGAGCAGCGGCCCCATGACGCGCTGGGCCGCGTGCCGCCGCTGACCTATCTGCCGCGCGTCTCACCCGTGCCTCAGTCCAGGAATCCGTGGCCCGCTTGACGGGGGAGCGTACGGTTGTTCATCACCGGATCGCCAAGAATAGATGACCGCAGAGCCCGGATGTGTGGAGGCGGCGACAGGGCCCGTAGAACAAATTACTGGCTCACACTCACGCGGCCCTAGTCGGCGCTACAAGGTCTCGCCAAGGATTCTTTTACTCTATCGCATCAGTTTTGCCAGTGCCTGCTTCGCCATGCTCCTCGCAAACTGATCAGGGTCACTGCTCGACACCTTCTCTAGTGAAGCTACCGAGGACTGGTCGCCGACGACTCCTAACGAATCCGCAGCATTGGCTCGAACCGTCGGAGCAGGGTCTGCAAGCGCGCGGACCAGCGCGTTTCGGCTCCGCGCTGTCCGATGAGCTCGAAGCTCAAGCGCCGCTAGTTCGCGTCCCCGTACCTGGCTCGTCTGCAGAACTTCGTCGAGGCCATCGTCTTGAAACAGCTCAGACAGACGCTTCACTGCGGCGACTGCCTTCTCCAGGTCGGGCTCCGACGCACTCGCAACCAACGCGCCTCTATCGTTCCGGCTGTCAACGAGCGTCGGTTGGCACGCTACGTTCGCCAACGCCGCCAGCACGATCGCTGTCGGTCCATAGAGGTTGCCCCAGTGGCTCATCGTCATTTCGGTGTTACCTTGCAAGTCTGGCCGCCCCAACCGAGAGGAAGTGCCCATTGTGCGCCAAATCCAATTTGGCCACGTGACACCTGGACAGCGCCAACTTCGAAGAACTGGCCGCCAAGATCGAACGGTTGAATATCCTTTGCGTTGCATGCCAAGGTCTTTGGTTCACGCCAATGCAATATA
>CADEDM010000332.1 GCA_902826065.1 uncultured Acidobacteriota bacterium
GAGGATGCCGGCCAGGAAGCCGACGAACGCCGTGAAGCCGAGCAGCAGGTACCCGGCCGAGGAGAACGGCGGCATCGTGCAGACTCAGTAGAAGCCGAGGTACCAGTCGATGATGGGCTGCCCGGCCAGCATCGCCACCACCGCGCCGAGTGCCAGGAACGTGCCGAACGGCAGCGCGTACTTCATCGTGCCGCGCTGCACCGCCATCAGGCCGACGCCGATGACGGCGCCGGCGATCGACGCGAGGACGAGCGTGAGCATCACCGCCTGCCAGCCGAGGAACGCGCCGATCATGGCGAGCATCTTCACGTCGCCCATGCCCAGGCCCTCTTCCTTGCGCCACGCGTAGTAGCCGGCGGCAATGGCGTAGAGCACGCCGCCGCCGAGCAGCACGCCGAGCAGGGACGCCTGCAGGCCCGGCGGCCCCGCGATCGAGAAGATCACGCCGGCCGCGATGCCGGGCAACGTGATCGTGTTCGGCAGGATCTGGTGCTCGAGGTCGATGCCGAAGAGGACGACGAGCGCACACGCGAACACGAGGCGCGCCACGAGCAGCGGGCCGACGGGCGTCGTCGCCGTGATGGCCACGAACAGCAGCGCCGTGGCCGCCTCCACCAGCGGGTACTGCACCGAGATGGCGGACTTGCAGCGCGCACAGCGCCCCCGCAGCACCACCCAGCTCACGATCGGGATGTTCTCGAACCAGCGCAGCTCGCGGCCGCACCCGCCGCACGCCGATGCCGGCCACACGACCGATGTCCCGCGCGGCAGCCGGTAGATCACGACGTTCAGGAACGAACCGACGATGAGCCCGAACAGGCCGGCGACGACCAGTGGAAACACGGTCGTCGCGGCGAGCTCAGGCGGGATCATCACGCTCACGGCGCGGCCTCGAACGTCGGCAGCGGCGCCAACGGCGACGCCGGATCGATCGCCACGGCCGCCTCGGGCCCGAGCACGTACGGCACACCCGCCGGATCAGCGGGGACGCCACGCAGCAGTCCGGCGCGCACCAGCGCCGTCCAGTCGAGCGCCACGCCGCGGGCACGGGCACTGGCGACGACGGCGGTCAGCGCATCGATGTCGTCGAGCGCCGAGAGCTGGCCCAGACGGAACTCCGCGGCCCGGCGCAGCCAGTCGACGTCGGCGGTGTCGTGCAGTTCGGTCCACAGCTGGCGCGCCCCCGTCCGGTCACCGCCTTTCGTCAGCGTCACCGCGGCCATCGTCCGCAGCCACTGGGGCGCCTCCGGCATCTGGCTGGCCAGCTCGAACTGCCGCGCCGCCTCGGGATAGTCCTTCAGCCACCAGTAGTGCACGAAACCGATGTCGTGGCGGTACTGCCAGCGCGTGGGGTCGTTGCGCAGGCCTTTCTCGAGCAGCGCCAGGGCCTGGTCCGGCCGGCCCGGTCCGCCCGGATACCCTTCGCTCAGGTAGATGGCGCCGAGCCGCGCCGCGACGTCGAAGTGCGGGTCGAGCGTGGTCGTGAGATCGAGCAGCGGATAGAGCAAGCCGTAACGGCCCGCGGTCGCATTGCTGCGCCGCTCGCTGCCGTAGTGGACGACGGCGCGCATCCAGTAGACGTCGGCGGCGAGGTCGGTGAACGACAGCGCCAGGCGCCGCGCGGCCGTGGTCGACTGCAGCCACAGCAACGGCGCCGCATCGGCGCGCGGCGACGCCACACCCTCGCGGGCGGCCTGCAGGCCGACGGCGGCCACGAGCAGACCGGCGACGACGAGGGCCACACCGCGATCGTGGATGCCGGCGGCGCGCGCGCTCACTTGAAGTCCCGCCGGTTGAAGACCAACACGGCGCTTCCGATCAGCACGCCGATGTAGGCCATGGTCGCGGCCACACCGAGCCCGACCGCGTTCCAGGCGATGGGCAGGCCGTGCACGACCTCGTTCTTGACGTCGAGTGCGTCGAGGTTCGGCAGCAGGTAATAGAGCCCCTGCGCCAGGACCGCCGCCGCCGGCGAATCGATCGCGGTCTGGATGTTGCGGAGGTCGCCGCTGAAGTGCCCGGCCACCCACACCGCCAGGGTGAACAGCATCGACAGCATCGGACTGGTCGAGAACGTCGAGAAGAACAGTGCCACGGCGGTGGTCAACATCAGCTGCACGCCGATGAGGGCGATGGCCACGAGCAGCCGCGGGTCGTGCGACGGCGCGCGCCAGCCCTGTTTGATCCAGTCGTCGGTGGTCCAGTTCAGGTATTGGAGCATCAGGTAGAAGGCCGCCGTCATCAGCCCGAGGTTCACGGCCAGCGTGAGCACGAGCCCGGCGTACTTCCCGACGAGGAAGCTGGCGCGCGACACCGGCTTGGCGAGGACGGCGTAGATGCTGCGGCGCTCCACTTCCTTGGCCACCAGGCCGGTGCCGATGAAGATCGCGATCAGCAGGCCCATGGCATTCATGGTGGCGAGGCCGAGGTCCTTGATGACCTTCAGGTCCTGCCCCGCCGTCAGCCGGCTCATGAGGAACGACGCCGCCATCAGGATCACGGCGAAGATCACCAGGCTGTAGGGCACCCGGTCGCGCACCGACTCCTTGAAGACGGCCCCGGCCACCTTGCGGATCGCGGCCAGGCTCATCGCGACTCTCCACGCGGCGCCGCGCCGGTGACGTGCTGCACGAAGAAGTCCTCGAGCGTCTTGCGAACGGGATTCAGCGACACGACGCGCGCGCCGGCATCGGTCAGTATCTGCAGGACGGCTTCCGGCGATTCCGGCGGCAGGTCGAGGGCATGCCGCTGTTCGTGCAGGACGGTCACGCGGCGCGCCCGCGTCCGCACGCGTGCGATCGCCTCGGGCGACGCGTCGACCACCAGCTCCCACCCGAGCACGTCGACGCCGACGATGTCCGTGAGCCGGCCGCCGGCGGCGAGCCGGCCCTGGGCGATGATCGCGACGCGGTTGCACAGCGTCTCGGCGTCCGAGAGGATGTGCGAGCTGAAGAACACGGTGCAGCCGCGATCGCGCAGCGTCAGCAGCAACTGCCGGACGTCGCGACGGCCCAGCGGGTCGAGACCCGACATCGGCTCGTCGAAGAACACGACGTCGGGATCATTGAGGATCGCCTGCGCCAGGCCGACGCGCTGCACCATGCCTTTCGAGTAGCCGCGCAGACGCATACGCCGCTCGGCGCCGAGGCCGACGTCGTCGAGGACGCGCGCGACCCGGGCGGCGCGCTCCGCCGCCGGGATGTCGAACAGGCTCGCAAAGTAGGTGAGCAGTTCCTCGGCGGTGAGGTAGTCGTAGAACGACGGGTTCTCCGGCAGGAAGCCGATGCGGCGCCGCACCTCGACGTCGCCAGCCGGCCGGCCGAGGATGCGCGCGTGGCCGCTGGTCGGGTAGATCAGCTGCATCAGCAGCTTGATGGCGGTGCTCTTCCCCGCCCCGTTGGGCCCGAGGAACCCGTAGACGTCCCCCTGCTCGACGGCGAGCGTCAGGTCGTGGAGGGCGCGATAGGGACGCGGCCGCCAGAAGCCGACCTGGTAGTCCTTGGAGAGGCCCTCGGTTTCAATCGCCAGCATGGAGGAAGACGGCGGGCGCCCGGCGCCCTCCTGTCCTATCGGCCGATCGAGGCCCGACGAACGCCCCCGGCCCGCGGCGCCGGCCGTGCCGGGTCAGGCAGCAGCGTGCAAGCCGCCCGGCGCTACTTCACGGCCACGCCGGCCTTCTTCATCTCCAGGGCGATGGCGGCGTCGAGGAACTGCGCGCGCAGGCCCGGCAGGCGGATGCCGTTGAGGAAGAAGGTAGGCGTGCCGGAGACCTGGAGCTGGCCGCCCTGGGCGATGTCGCCCTTCACGAGCTGCAGCGTGGTCTGGTAGCGAGCGTCGAAGTCGGTCACGCCGCCGATGGTCGCGGCCGCCTGCTTCACCGAGGCCGGCGTCAGCGCGGGCTGGTTGGCGAACAGCCAGTCCTCGAGCGGCGCCGACTTGCCCTTCTCGCGGGCGAGCCTCACCGCCACCGCCGCTTCGCACGACGCCATGTGCGCGCCGCCGGGCGCGTACTGGTTGCACTCGGGGTCGAGCGGATAGTCCTTGGTGACGAACTTCAGCTTGCCCGGATACTCCTTGGCCCACTTGGCGAGCACCGGCTTGTACTCCGCGAACGTCTGGCCGCACGGCGGGC
>CADEDM010000333.1 GCA_902826065.1 uncultured Acidobacteriota bacterium
GGCGCAGCCTGCTAGACGGTCCTCTTCAGCGGCGAACAGCTGAGCATCGCGTCGCTGCCGGGCATGTACGAACGCACCATCCCGATCTACACGATGAGCAAGACCTACGCGGTGACCGGCGTGCGCGTGGGCTACATCGCCATCAAGGACAAGACCATCCGCGCCCGCGCCGCCAAGGTGGCGCTCTACACCGCCAGCAACGTCTGCTCGATCGCGCAGTACGGCGCCATCGGCGCGCTCGAAGGGCCGCAGGACTGCATCGAGGAGTTCAAGACCGAGCTCAAGATCCGGCGCGACCTTTTCTACGCGGGCCTCAAGGACGTCACCGGCGGCGCCCTCTTCGGTGAGCCGCCGAACGGCGCGTTCTACGCCTTCGTCAAGATCGACCCGGCCTGGGCGAAGAGCGCAGGTCTCGACAAGGGCGAGTCGCTGTCGTGGACCGTGGTCGAGCACATCATCAAGGTGAGTCGGGTGGGCTGCGTGCCCGGCCTCGACTTCGGACCGGCCAGCGAAGGCTACATCCGGTTCTGCACCTGCCGCGATCGCAAGGAGCTGACCGGCGCCCTCGAGTCGATGCGGCAGGTGTTCCAGAAGAGCGCGTGACACATCCGGCCCAGGCGGTGAGCGTGGCGGCGCCGGCCGCCGCGCCCACGGCCTCGGGCGGGCGGATCCTGTTCGTGGATCTGGCCCGCGCGATCGCCGTGCTGCTGATGGTGCAGGGCCACACCATCGACGCGCTGCTCCATCCCGAGTTCCGCACCAGCCTCACCTACAACGCCTGGCTCTACCTGCGCGGCCTCACCTCGTGCACGTTCCTGTTCCTGTCGGGCGCGGCGTTCAGCCTCACGGCGCTGCGCCACTGGGACGACCAGGGCCACTTCTCGCCGCGCTCGTTCAAGCGCGTGCGCCGGCTGACGTTCTTCCTGGCGCTCGGCTATTTCGTGCGCTTCCCGATGGGCCGCTTCGTCGACCTGCAGTACGCCACCGACGAGCGGTGGCGCTCGTTCTTCGGCGTGGACGTCCTGCAGAACGTCGCGGTCACGCTGCTGGGGCTGCAGTTCCTGATCGGGCTGTCGAAGACGCCGCGGCGGTTCGCGATCGCATGCAGCGTGCTGGGCGCCGCGGTGGTGGTGACGACGCCGCTCGTGCACGCCGTCACCTGGACCGACCACGTGCCGCTCATCGCCGCGTCGTACTTGTCGTACGCCACCGGCTCGAACTTCCCGCTCTTCCCGTGGGCCGGGTTCACGCTGCTGGGCGCCGTCTTCGGCGTGACCGCCGCGCCATGGGCGACCCGCGATCACCTGCAGCCGCTGGCCCGCGGCCTGTTCCTGACCGGCGCACTGCTGGCCGTCGGCGCCGGCGTCATGGGCGAGCTCGGCTGGTTCGAGTACGGCGCCCACGACTGGTGGCGCGCGAGTCCGCTGTCGTTCGTGCAGCGCTTCGGATCCGTGCTGCTGCTGTTGTCGATGGTGGCCGGCATCGGGCACTACGTCACCCGGCTCACGCCGCCGCTTCAGGGCCTGGCCGAGGAGTCGCTGCTCGTCTACGCCGTGCACGTGGCGCTGCTCTACGGCTCGCACTGGACGGCCGGGCTGGGCCCCGTGCTGGGCCCGCAGCCGCCGCGGATCGTGCTCGTGTGGGCGGTCGTGATGCTGGCGGCGATGACCGCCCTGGCGCTGGTCTGGAACAACATCGAGCGCCTGCACCCAAGGGTCGCCGCCCTGTGCCGGGCCACCGCGGTGGTGGCGCTCATCTACCGGTTCTTCTGAGCCCGACCCGCCGGTCCTGACCCGGTTCGCGAGGGCCTTCCGCTTACCTCTGCGGCGGCGATCCGGCTCGATGCCGACGGCCGCCGAGGAGGATCCGTGCGCAGATACAGGCACGCGTGGTGGACTCTGCTGGCGGTGCTGGCGGTCGCGAGCCCGGCCACGGCGCAGACGACGTTGACCTCGTCGGCCCGCAACGTGCGGCCGGGCGCCGGCGTCACGCTCACCGTCAGTGGTCCCCCGGGACATCAGTTCGCCGTGATCGCCAGCACCGTCGGGGCCGGGATGTCGTTTGCCGGCGTGGCGCTGGCCGTGGGGAGCGATCTGTCGATCGTGGCTGCGGGCGTGCTCGACGGCACCGGCACGGCGATCGTGCCGTTCACGCCGCCGTTTCTGTTCACGACCCTGGATCGGTTCTACGTGCAGGCGGTCACCTCGCCGTCGGCGGCGTTCTCGCCGCTGTCGGCCTCGCCCGGGGTGGTGCTGCGAAACGACGATCTGCTGTCGGGGGTCACGGGACCCGCGGGCCCGGCCGGGCCGACCGGTTCGGTGGGTCCGCCGGGCGCCAGCGGTGTGACCGGGGCGACCGGACCACAGGGACCCGCCGGACCATCGGGCCTCATGGGGTACTACAACGGCGCCGGCCCGGTGACGACGATCCCGACGTCGACGTGGGGCTACGTGGCGCCGTTCGCGGCGGCATCGGCCACTGTCACACAGAGCAACCAGGCCATCTACGTGTGGTCGCAGGCGGCGCTGGGTTCGACGGTGGGCGCGAACTCCCTCCGCCTCGACATCTGCTACAGCATGAACGGCGGCGCGCCGCAGATCTTCGACGCCTACTACATGAACAACCTCGCCGTTCCCGCCGGCACGCGCACCGTCTTCTCGTTGTCGCGGATCTTCGTGTTGCAGCCCGGCGACTACACGTTCGGTGTCTGCGGCTACTCGGGCAACGCCGCGAACTGGAACTGGAACGACTCCTCCCGCAACGTGCTCGCGATGCTGCGCTGACGGCGGTTGCGCATGACGACACGCGGTGACAGCGTTCGCACCGGGCCCGGCGGGGCCTGTGCGATCATCGCCGGCACCGCGCATGTCGTCCCCTCCCGCCCCCGAGCTGACGCAGCTCCTGCACGAGTGGTCGCAGGGCCGGGCGGATGCGCTGCCGCGGTTGATGGAGCTCGTCTATCCCGAGCTGCATCGCATCGCCGCCCGGCATCTGAGCCGCGAGCGCGTCGGACACACCCTGCAGCCCACGGCGCTCGTCAGCGAGGCCTACATGCGCCTGGCGCAACAGCAGCCGGGCAAGCAGTGGAGCAACCGCACGCACTTCTTCGCCGTGGCGGCGCGGGTGGTGCGCGCGGTGCTCGTGGACCACGCCCGCGCCCGCGGAGCGGCGAAACGTGGTGACGGCGCGGTGGGCGTGGAACTCGACGAGATGCACGGCAGCGTGCCGGCGCCGGCCGTCGACCTGCTCGATCTCGATGCCGCGCTCGTGGAGCTCGAGGCGATGAACGCCGAGCAGAGCCGCATCGTGGAGCTGCGCTATTTCGCCGGCCTGTCGATCGACGAGACCGCCGAGGCGCTGGCCATCTCGCCCTCGTCGGTGAAGCGCGGCTGGCTGGCCGCGAAGACATGGATCCGGCGGCGACTCGACGGCGATCTGGCGGGCGCATGACGCCCGAGCGCTGGGCCCGCGTGACCGAACTCTTCGATGAAGGCACCGCCGTACCCACGGCCTCGCGGCATGCGTGGCTGGCGGCGGCGTGCCCCGACGCCGACGTGCGCGTCGAGGTCGAGGCGATGCTCACCGCCTACGACACCGACCCCGCCTATCTCGAACAGCCCACCGACGTCGCCGGCGCGATGGAGCATGCCGTGGCCGATGCGATGGTCGGGCGGCGCCTGGGCGCGTATCGCCTGGTCGCCCAGATCGGTCGCGGCGGCATGGGCGTCGTCTACGAGGCGCAGCGCGACGACCAGGAGTTCGATCGCCGAGCCGCCATCAAGGTGCTGCCGGTGTGGCGCTCGGCGGTCTTCGGCGAGCGCTTCCGGTTCGAACGTCGCGTGCTGGCCGGGCTCGACCATCCCGGCATCGCGCGCCTGATCGACGCCGGCACGACGGCTGACGGCGTCACGTACCTGGTGATGGAGCACGTGGACGGCCAGCCGGTCACGGCGTGGTGTCACGCGCGCACGCTGGGCGTGCGCGATCGCGTGGCGCTGGTCGAGCGCGTCTGCGAGGCCGTGGCCTACGCGCACCAGCATCTCGTGATCCATCGCGACCTCAAGCCTGCGAACATCCTGGTGACGGCCGACGGCCAGCCCAAGCTGCTCGACTTCGGCATCGC
>CADEDM010000334.1 GCA_902826065.1 uncultured Acidobacteriota bacterium
TCGAGCCGTCGGTCCAGTTGTAGCGCTTGTAGTAGTCCTGGCTGTTCGGGTTCATGACGTTCGAGATGTCAGTGCCCGGGTTCCAGAAGTACTGCGCGTAGTTGGCCTTCAGCACGGTGCGCCCCTGGCCGGTGATGTCGTAGATGAGGCCGATGCGCGGCACCGGATGATTGAACGTCTTGACGTTCGCCACCTCGGCGTATTTCGTCGCCGAGGCCGCCGTGAAGCGGCCGCCGCTCGGACCTTCCTGCTCGGGCAGGAAGCTGCGGTAGCGGTCGAAGCGCAGGCCGACGTTCAGGGTGAGGCGCTGGTTGAGACGCCACGTGTCCTGCACGTAGAAGCCGGTCGTGCGCAGCCCCTGCTCGGAGATCGACGGCGTCTCGAAGAGCAGCACTTCGGCCGGCGCGCCGTTGTTCAGCACGTGCAGCACGTCCTTCGGGAACACGCCGTCGACGCCGCCGGTGCCGCGCTCGTAGGTGAACGTCTCGCGGAACCACTCGCCACCCAGCTTGAAGTTGTGCGAGCCCGCCCAGCCGTCCTTGTAGTAGGTGACCGACCCGGCGATCTGGTTGCGCGACGGAATGTTGAACCAGCCGTCGCGGTTGCCGCCCGTCACGATGTTGTTCGAGAGGTCCTCGTAGGCGGGCGCCTCGCTATAGCGGAAGTTCGGCCACTCGTACTTGAACTGGCCGGCGCGCATCTCGAAGAACGAGCTGTCGCTCAGCACCGCCTCGTAGCCGGCCTTGTAGGTGTGGCCCCAGTACCGCTGTTCCCAGCTCGATTCCTCGGACTGGTGGCGCGCGACCGACGCGCCGACGAGGAAGCGATCGAGGCGGTTCGGCTGCAGCTTCTGTCCGCCCTGCGCGTAGGCCGTCAGCTTGTTGTTCTGCGACAGCGCGTAGGTGATCTTGCCGGTGAGGTTGCGCAGCCGGGTCTCGAACGCCTTCACCGGGAAGTTCGGCACCAGCGTCAGGATGTCCTGCTCGCGCGCGGAGCCGTACCACCACAGCTTGTCCTTCAGCCCCGGGACGTAGCCGCCGACGTCGCCGTTGATGTCGTAGTAGCGGTCCATCCGGTTCAGGTCCGACGGCGTCAGCGAGCCGCAGTTGCGGACGCCGGCGATGCTCGGGCACAGGAACAGGAAGTCGTTGGGGATGTTCTCCCGCTGAATGCCCTTGTTCTGGTAGTCGCCGTAGAGCTTGCCGTGGAACTCGGCGCCGCCCGACTTCGACACGAAGTTCGACCACACGCCCGGCCACGGCATCTCGGCGGTGTGGCCCTTGGTGGTGACGGCGACTTCGTCGATGGCGCCGTAGTCGTAGTAGAACCCGGCGGCGTTGGTGCCCTCGGTGTTGACGATGCCTTCCACCATCGGCCGATGCTGATCTTCCTTCGTGTCGTAGACCGCGTAGCCCGTCTGCGTGCCGGCGGCGCTACCACCGACATCGATGCGGGTGACGACGATCGCCGGCGACGCCGCCAGCACCGCCCAGAAGTCACGGGCGTTGGGCAGGGCCGAGAGGCGGGCCTCGCCGAAGTTGGACGCCGTCGTGGTAGTCGAGACGTCGACGACCGGCGACTCGCCACTCACTGTCACGGTTTCCTGCAGGCTGGCGACCGCCAGCTCCGTGTTCACCGTGGCGGTGAAGCCGAGGCCGACGTTCACACCTTCGCGGTTCACCGTGCCGAAGCCGGCGAGTTCGTAGACGAGTTTGTAGGTTCCTGGGGGGACTGCCGGAAAGCGATACTCGCCGGCTTCGTTGGTGACGTCGCTGCGCGTGCCCTGCATGCTGGGGCTCGAGGCGGTCACGGTGACACCGGGCAGCACGCCGCCCGAGCTGTCGGTCACCTTGCCGTTGATCGAACCGGTCGTTGCAGACACCTGCGCGAACGCTGTCGACGAAGCCAGGAGCAAGCTCAGGCCAAGGGCGCAAACGCGAACCATGCCGTACTCCTCCATCCTTCTTGCAGTGACGACTTGCCGTGGTCGAACCCGGGCGTCGGCGCGACGCCGGGCCCCGCCGACGATGGGGCGGAACCTCCGTGGCGGCGCACCGGAATGCCCGGGGAACGCCAAGGTTGGCGCGTATTCTAGGCAGGTCATCCGGTCGATACAAGGGCATTTCGCGGGTTGGAGCCATGCGTCCGCACCATGGCGGCGCGTCCCTGCCCCCATCCCGTCAGCACTCCCCGTCACGGGAGCAACGGTCCACAAAATTGGATCCTCGCCGGCCGAGCGCCTCCACCGAGCCAAATACAATACGGAGGATCAGGAGGCACGATGCGTAAGCCGGTGGTGCTCATCACGGGCGCCGGAGGGGAAATCGGTCACGGACTCATCACGACGATCACCGAGTCGGGCCGGCAGTCAGTGGTCACGCTCGACGTCAATCCGCTCGAGCCGTCGCTCGCCCGGATGGTGCAGCGCGAGTTCACGGGCTCCATCCTCGACACCCCGCTCCTCGAGCGGATCCTCTCGGAGTTCGAGGTCGACACGGTGTTCCACCTCGCCGCCCTGCTGTCGACGCGGTCGGAGTTCACGCCCACCACGGCCCACCAGGTGAACGTCGAAGGCACGCTGCACCTGCTCGAGTTCTCGCAGCGCGAGGCAGAGTCGCACGGCCGGCCCGTGGTCTTCGTCTATCCGTCGTCGATCGCCGCCTACGGGCTGCCCGATCTGGCGGCCAAAGCCGCCGCGGGGCGCGTGCTGGAAGAGGAGTACGCGACGCCGACCACGATGTACGGCTGCAACAAACTGTATTGCGAGCAGCTCGGGCGCTACTACGCGCGCCACTACAAGCAGCTCTCGGCCGAGCCGCAGGCCGGCCGCGTCGACTTCCGCTGCGTGCGGTTCCCGGGCCTCATCAGCGCCATCACGGTGCCGTCGGGCGGCACCAGCGACTACGCGCCCGAGATGATCCACGCCGCGGCCAAGGGCGAGCCGTACGCCTGCTTCGTGCGCCCCGACACGCGGATTCCGTTCATGGCCATGCCCGACGGTGTGGCGGCGCTGCTGGCGCTGGCGTCCGCGCCGCGCGAGGCGCTGACCAGGACCGCCTACAACCTGGGCGCGTTCAACCCGTCGGCGCAGGAGATCTACGACGTGGTGCGGGCCGCATTCCCCGGGGCCGCCATCACCTGGAAGGCCGACGTGAAGCGGCAGGGCATCGTCGACTCATGGCCAGCCGACGTCGACGACTCGGCCGCCAGGCGCGACTGGGGCTTCGCGCCGGCCTACGACTTCCGGCGGGCGTTCGACGAGTACCTGATGCCCATGATCCGCGACCGATACGCGAAGGAGCGCCGGTGACGGCGGGGCTCGAAACCCGGGGCTCGGGTCGCGGGCGGGAACCGGGGCGGCGGAGAGCCACGCTGGTGGCGTTCGGCCTCGTCGCCGTGCTGGGCCTGTCGGGAGGCTGCTTGCGGAAGGCGATACCCATGTCCTCGTCGGATCAGGCGGCGGCCGACAACTACGTCCGCCTCGTGCTGGCGCTGGGCCGCCACGACGCCAACTTCGTGGATGCCTACTACGGGCCCGAGGCGCTGCGCGAAGACGTGGCGACCGCCAACTGGCCGCTGCCGGAGATCGACAAGCGCGCTGCGGTCCTGGAAGTGGACCTGCGGCGGCTGCCCGTCATCGACGCGGCGTCGGCGGATGCGGAGCTGCTGTCGCTGCGCCGCGCCTACCTCTCGCGGCAGCTCAACGCGCTACGGGCCCGCATCCGCATGCTGCAGGGCCGCCGGTTCCCCTTCGACGAAGAGTCGCGCGAGCTCTACGACGCCGTCGCGCCGCGCAACGACGAGGCGTCCTTTCAGGCCACGCTCGACGCCATCGCCGCGAAGGTCGGCGGCACGGGCGAGCTGCCGGCGCGCTACGCGGCGTTCAAACAGCAGTTCGTGATCCCGCCCGACAAGCTCGACGCCGTCTTCACGGCCGCGATTGGCGAGTGCCGCCGCCGCACGGCGGCGCACGTCACGCTGCCGCCGGGCGAGACCTTCACCGTGGCCTACGTGAAGGACAAGCCGTGGAGCGCCTACAACTGGTACAAGGGCG
>CADEDM010000335.1 GCA_902826065.1 uncultured Acidobacteriota bacterium
GGTGAAGGTCATCAACATCGACCCGACCGGCAAGATCCGCCTGAGCCGCAAGGCGTTGCTGCCCTCGGAGGGTGGTCCGCCCGCGGCCGAGCCCGGCAGCGAGCCGCCGGCCGGCGAGGGTGGTGGCGGCGGCGATCGTGGCGACCGCGGCGATCGGCCGCGCGGGCCGCGACGCGATCGCGGACCGCGGCGCGACTAGGGCCGCGCTCCGGAGGAGCGCGGCGGGGCTGAGGGCTGGGGTTCGTTTCACGCCCATCAGCCAGAGCGAAGTGCAACGAGGGGCCGGCGCGCGAGCGCCGGCCCCTTCGTGCTTCCGACCCGCCTGAGCGTCCAGCCCCCGGCACCCAGCCCGCAGGTACAATCCAGACCATGCGCGCCGTCGCTGCCGCGTTCGTCGGATGGCTCGTGCTCGCCGCCGATCCAGGCGCGCAGGACGCGGCACCGACGACGCGTACGTTCACGGTCGTCGCGACCGACGGCCGGTTCGAGCCCGAGCGGCTCGACGTCTCCCGCAACGACCTCGTGCGCATCACGCTGCAGAGCACCGGGGCCCCGGTGAGCTTCGCCATCGACGCCTACCGGCTCATGAAGCGGGCCGGCGCCGGCGAGGCCGTGACCTTCGCGTTTCGCGCCGACCAGACCGGCCGCTTCCCCTACTACTGCTCGCTCTCGAGCAACTCCGACTGTCGCACGATGCGCGGCACGCTGGTCGTCGCCGACCGTTAGCCCTCCGACGCGCGACGCGCGACGGCGGGTTAGCGGCGCGGGAAGCGGTCCGGGTTGTCGGTGAACAGGGCGTCGACGCCCAGCGTGTAGAGGAAGTGCGCCATCTCGTCCTGCACCGATGCGTAGCCACGGACCGCGGCGGCGCGGAAGGTGTACGGCGTGACGGTCAAGCCCGCGTCGTGGGCGAGACGCACGAACTCCGGATGCGCGGCCACGACGTCCTTCGCGGGTCCGAAGCCGGTGACGATGCCCTTCCACTGCGCGACCTTGGCGGCCGCGTCGAACGACCCGCGCGTGTCGAACAGCAGCACCACCGGCACGCCGATCTTCCGCGCGCTCAGGGCCTGCGCCGTCGACTCGCCGAAGGTCTGCAGGATCACGGGAGTGCGGGGGTCGGCACCGGCGCCACGCAGCGCCAGCCGGTCCAGCGCCGCTTCGACCAACGCCACGAAGTCGACGTCGCGCCCCTCGTAGATCTCGGGCGTCTTGAGCTCGGGATAGAGGCCGGCCTTGCCGCGGATGAGCGCGACCGCCTCGTCGAAGGTCGGGATGCGCTGGTCCGCGAATCTCGCGTCGAACCAGGACCCGGCGTCGAGGGTCTTGATCTCGGCCAGGGTGAAGTCGTTCGCCAGCCACGCCTTGCGCGTCTTGCCTTCCCACGTCACCTCGGTGAAGCGGGCCGGGAACTTCTGCTCGACGTCGGTGGTGCGTTCGAGCGACGGGTCGTGCAGGCAGATGAGCACGCCGTCCTTCGTGACGGCGAGGTCCTGCTCGACGAAGTCGGCACCCTGGCGGAGCGCGAGGGTGTAGGCCGCGATCGTGTGTTCGGGCGCGTAGGCCGAGGCGCCACGATGCGCCACGTTGGCCTTCCTCGCCGGCTGCGCCGCCACGCCGCCGGACATCGCCGCCGCCATCGCCACGACCGTCACTGCCGCTGCTCTCCGCATGCCGCCTACTCCTTGGCGGCTACGATGGCAGAAGGCTGTAACGGGTGGGCGACGGACCAGGCCTGCGCCGCGGCGATCCGCTCGCCGAGCGGCGGGTGCGAGTAGAACAGCCAGCGCGCCAGCGTCGGCGGACGTTCCTCCGCCAGGTTCTGCTGCGCCAGCCGACGCATCGCGGTGACGAACGCGCCGGCATTGCCGGTGAGACGCAGGGCGAAGCGATCGGCGCGGCGCTCCTGTGCCCGCGACACCGCGTTGCCGAGCGGCAGGAACAGGAACGACATCGCCCCGGCGACGAACAGCAGCAGCGGCGCCCCGGCGGGATCGGCAGGACTGCGCAGCGCCAGCCACGGCCCCAGCAGGTCGAGCGCCAGCGCCGCGAGATAGCCGGTGGCGAAGAGCGATGCCGACCGCAACGCCATCCCCTGCCACAGGTCGCCGTGCACGTGATGGGCGAGCTCGTGCGCCAGCACGACTTCGACTTCGTCGTCGGTGCAGGTGTCGAGCATCGTGTCGGAGACGAGAATGCGCCGTGAGCGACCCACGCCGGCCAGCGCCGCGTTGGCCTTCCGCGTATGGGCGCCGATCGTCCACTCGTAGGCCCCAATCACCGGCGCGCCGGCGCGCGCGGCCAGGGCGACCAGCCGGGCGGCAAGCTCGGGCTTGCGCAGCGGCCGTAGACGATAGAACGCGCGCAGCACCAGCGGCGCGAGGCGCGCCGCCGCGACCATCACCACCGAGAACACCGTGGCGGCAATGGCCCACCACGCGTTCGGCCACATCGACAGGCAGATGTAGACGCCGCCGAGGCCGAGGACCAGCACGGCGCTGCTCAGGGTCGTGGCCTTGACGTGATCGGCGAGCCAGTGCGGCAGGATCTGGCTGGTGAGCCCGTAGCGCCGCTCGAGCCAGTAGCCCTGATACCAGGCGAACGGCAACTCGAGGGTCTGCACCGTGGCGACCAGGCCCATCACGTAGATGGCGCCCGCGGTCAGCACGTTGCCCGGGGCGGGAATCCAGCTGGTGAGCCACTCGAGGCCGGCGCGCATGAGCGTGCCGGCGCCCGTGAGCGCGAGCAGCAGAAGGAAGAGCCCGACCACGGCGGTGGCCGCCGCGTCTGAGCGGCGGCGGCGGCGGTGGTAGCGCGTGGACTTGTCTTCCGTCACGAATACGCCCTGCGGGTCCCGGACAGGGTACGACACTCCGCGGGCGCCCGCCAACCGGGCGCGTGGCTCAGGAGCGGCTGATGGCGACCCCGCCGTTGGTGGTCTGCAGGTCGATGCGGGCGCCGCCGCCGTTGATGGCGCCGTCGAGGCGACGCCGCGACGACTCGCCGCCGGAGTCGAGCGGCAGGTCGGAAACCGAGACGCGGCCGTTGACGCAGCGGGCGTGGACGTCGGCACGGGTGTCGCCCGGCACCGCCAGGCGCACGCCGCCGTTCACGCTCGACAGCGTGACCTTGCCGTCCGCGGTGACGGGGCCGGTGACCTGGAGGTCGACGCCACCGTTGGTGGTGCGGGCATCGAGCAGCGACACGCCGGCGACGCGGCCCTTCACCCCGCCGTTGGTGGTGGTGGCGCGGACTTCCCCGCCGACGTTGTCGAGCCGCACGCCGCCGTTCACGGTGCGCAGGTCGACGTGGACACCCGGCGGCACGCGCACCACGAACTTCGCCGACACGCCGCCCATCCGCAGGCGCGGGCTGATGGTCTCGACGCGGACGCGGTCGCGGCTGGCTTCTTCGCGCATCTGGGTCTTGTCGAGCAGGTCGCGGGCCGCGTCTTCCGAGGTGGCCCTGGCGGTGCGCTCGACGCGGATCTCGACGGCGCCTCCAGGAGACGCCTCGGCCAGGATCTCGCCGTTGGTGTTGATGACCTCGAGCCGCCCGCCGGGAGCGACGTCGTAGGTGCGGGTCCAGGTGTCGGACGCCCGGCCCCCCGCCCAGTCGATGGAGAAATCACCCTCGCCGGCCCGGACTTCACAGCCGGTGGTCGCCAGCACCCCTGCCAGCAGCCAGGTAGCGGTCAGCACGCCCGGGACTCGTCGCGACATGGCTCGTCTCCTCGGGACGTCTGACGAGGGCAGCCGCCCGAAAGTTCGACCGCCTGTGCCATCCGGCGGCAGGAATGCCCTCCCCGGACCCGAGCCCCCGGGCTCGAGCCCCGCCTAGTTCATCTGCAGGGAGATCACCTTCGACACACCCGGCTCTTCCATGGTCACGCCGTAGAGCCGATTGGCGATTTCCATGGTCTTGCGGTTGTGCGTGATGACGATGAACTGGGTGCGATCGAGCATGCCGCGCAGCATCTCGACGAAGCGGCCGATGTTGGCGTCGTCGAGCGGCGCGTCGATC
>CADEDM010000336.1:0-1785 GCA_902826065.1 uncultured Acidobacteriota bacterium
CCCCCGCACCGCCCCCCGCCCTTCCGCCCGACCCGCCGGCCCACCGCGGCCGCGGGCGAGCCGAACAGCGACCGCGCCAGCCGTTCGTCGAGCACCGCCACAGGCGCGCCTCCCGTGCGGTCGCCGGCGTCGAAGATGCGTCCGGCCAGCACCGGGATGCGCATGACGCGGAAGTAGTCGGCCCACACGAAGCGCCACCCCACCATCGGCGCACCGGTGCCAGGCGCAGGCGGCGCGTCGGCGCGATGCACCGGGATCGTCCAGGCGTAGCCGCTCATCGGCAGATGCGCGGCGGCGCCGACGCCGGTCACGCCAGGCAGCGCCGCCACGCGGTCGCGCACCTGCTGCAGATACGGCAGCCCGGTCGACAGCGCCCGGTACTTCGACGTCGTCTGGAGTCGGAACGTGATCACACCCTGAGGATCGAAGCCGGGATCGACACGCTGCAGGTGCCACATCGACCGCAGCATCAGGCCCGAGCCGATGCCCAGCACGACCGCCAGCGCCACCTGCGCCGCGACGAGGGCCCCGAGGGCGCGCTGCCGTCCGGGCGTGTCGGTGGACTGGTGCTGGCGCAGCAACGGCTGTAACCCGGGGCGCAGCGCAGCCAGCGCCGGCACGAGCGCCATCCCCACGGCCAGCGCCACCGCCGACGCCAGCACCGTGCCGAAGACGACCAGGTCGAGCGCGATCTCACGCTGCCGTGGCACCTCGGCCGGCAGTTGCGCGACGATCGCCGGCAACAGCGCCTGCGCGAGGGCGAGTCCGGCGAGCGCGCCGATCACCGCCAGCACGGCCTGCTCCACCACGAGTTGGCGCAGCAGGCGGGCGCGTGAACCGCCGACCGCCGTGCGCACCGCCAGTTCGCGCGCGCGTTCGATCGAGCGCCCCAGCACCAGCGTGCCCAGGTTCACCGCGCCGAGCAGCAGCACGAGACCCACGGCGGCGAGCAGTAGCGTCAGCACCACGCGCACCGGACCAGTCGTGGCGTCGCGGAGATCCTGCGCGCGGATCGTGCGTCCCCAGGCCGCGGGCTTGCTCATTCCCTGGCGCATCTCGGGCACGAGCGCAGCGAGGTCGGCCGTGGCGGCGTCGACGCTGACGCCGTCGCGCAGGCGTCCGAGCGCCTGCGACATGCCGGTGGCGTGCCCGGGCGTGCCCGGCGCGAACACGAGCGGCACCCACAGGTCGGTCTGGCGGCCGAGGAGCTCGAAGGTCTCGGGCATCACGCCGATGACTTCGTGCGGCTGCTCGTCCACCAGCACCGAGCGGCCCAGTACGCGCGGGTCCGCAGCGAAGCGCTGACGCCAGAGGCGATCCGAGATCACGGTCACGCGCTCGCGGCCCGGCACGCCGTCGCCGGTCGCGATCGCCCGGCCGACGGCCGCCTCGACGCGCAGCATCTCGAACAGGTTGTCGGAGACCCTGGCGCCGGTGACCTTCTGCGCCTCGCCGCCGTCGGCCACGAGCGCCATCAGCCATCCGGGCGCGATGCCGGCCACCGCGTCGAAGCTCCGGGCGCGGTCGCGCCAGAATCCGATCGCCTCGTTCGACACGAACTCGTCGGGCCAGATGACGGCGAGCCGGTCGGAGGCGCCGAACGGCAGCGGCTGCAGCAGCACGGCGCGCACGACCGAGAACACCGCCGCATTGGCGCCGGCCCCCAGAGCCAGCAACAGGACGGCGGTGGCGGCGAACGCCGGACGTCGCAGCAGGTTCCTCAAGGCGATGCGCAGGTCGTGTCGCATGCCGCTTGGACGGAGCCGTTGTGCATAGGGTTAGGCG
>CADEDM010000336.1:1885-3874 GCA_902826065.1 uncultured Acidobacteriota bacterium
CCTGAAAGCGCATGGCGCGCACATGCGCATGAGCAGCAAGGAGTTGCTGAAGCTCCTGCGGGACGACCCCGATGAGCTCGACCCTCGTTGATTCGAACGTCCTGATCGATCTGTTCGACGAGACGTCCGAGTGGCGCGACTGGGCTGACGCGATGCTCACACGCGCCGCGACGCGCGGGCCGCTGGTGATCAATCCCATCATCTTTGCGGAGGTGTGCGCCGGATTCGACGCCCTCGAGGATGCGGAAGCGGCGCTGCCGCCGTCGTACGTTCGCCGCGAGGCACTTCCGTGGGAGGCGGCGTTCCTCGCCGGCCGCGCGTTCGTGCGCTATCGCCGGGCCGGTGGGCAGCGGCCCGCGCCTCTGCCCGACTTCTACATCGGCGCACACGCCGCGGTCGCTGGACACACCCTGCTCACGCGCGACGCCGTCCGCTACCGTTACTACTTCCCCACCGTTCGAGTCGTCGCCCCCTAGGTGGTCGTCCGGCATCGCCCGACCAGAGGCTGCGTTCTCCTGGACCGACCTTGACCTGCGTGCGCCCGTGCTACCCTCCCGTGGTTCGGCGACCTTCTCGCCGGGAGGCCCGTGATGCTTCGCTCCAGCCTTCGCGCCGCCGCAGTCGTCCTGCTCGCCGCCGCGCCCGCGTTCGCCCAGTCGATCGACGACCTCATCGCGCTGAAGCGCATCACCGGCCCGCCGGCCATCTCGGCCGACGGCCGCCGCGTCGCCTACACGGTGCGCGAGACCAACTGGGACGACAACACCTACGAGACCGAGATCTGGATCGCGGACGCAGGCACTGCGGGCAGCGGTCGCCAGCTCACCAACGCGAAGAAGTCGAGCACCCTGCCGGCGTTCTCGCCCGACGGCCGCTGGCTCGCGTTCGTCTCTGACCGGTCGGATACACGCCAGCTCTATCGCCTCTCGCTCGAGGGCGGCGAGGCCGAGCCGCTGACGACGGGCACGGAGGGCGTGACGGCGTTCGCATGGTCGCCCGACGGCACCCGCCTCGCCTACACGATGACCGACCCGGTCACGCCGGCGATGAAGGAGCGCACCGAGAAGTACGGCGAGTACACCTACGAGGACCACGACGCGCGCATGGCCAACCTGCACGTGGTCACGCTGGCGACGAAGACCTCCGTGCCGCTGACGAAGGGTGCGTTCGTGGTCGGGTCGTTCGCGTGGTCGCCCGACAACGCGCGCATCGCCTTCGATCACCGCGTGAGCAGCGATCCTGGACAGAGCGGCACCGCCGACATCTCGCTGGTGGATGTCGCATCGGGCGCGGTGACGCCGCTCGTGTCACAGGCGGGCCCGGACAGCAATCCGAAATGGTCGCCCGACGGTCGGCAGATCGTCTTCGAGTCGGTGATGGCGAAGCCGTTCTACTTCTTCGAGAACGGCGCGCTCGCGATCACGCCGGCGAGCGGTGGCGCGCCGCAGGCGATCACCACGGCGTTCGACGAGAACCCGTCGCTCGTGGCGTGGACGTCCGGCGGCATCTTCTTCAGCGCGTCACAGCGCACCTACGCGTATCTCTACCGGCTGGATCCGGCTACTCGCCAGACAACGACCCTGCGCGCGCGCGAGGACTGGATCGGTCAGTCGTTCGCAGTCACGCCCGATGGCAGGATCGCGGCGTTCGTCGCCAGCGGCCCGCGCGACTTTCCTGACGTGCACGCCGCGCCGGTGGCCGCGACGCTCGCGCCCGTGAAGCTCAGCGATCTGGGCGCGCAGGTGACGTCGTGGCCGAAGCACGCGCGCGAGGTGGTGCGCTGGAAGAGCCAGGACGGGGCCGAGATCGAAGGCGTGCTGCACAAGCCGGCGGATTTCCAGGCCGGGCGCCGGTATCCGCTGCTGGTCGTGATCCACGGCGGACCCACCGGTGTGTCGCGTCCCGTGCCGTTCGGCAGCGCCAGCTTCTATCCCATCGACGGCTGGCTCGCGAAGGGCGCGCTCGTGCTCGAGCCGAACTACCGCGGCA
>CADEDM010000337.1 GCA_902826065.1 uncultured Acidobacteriota bacterium
TGCGCGCGGCGCTGGCCGACGACGGCATCGACTTCGTCGCCGTCAACGACCTCACCGACGCCAAGACGCTGGCGCACCTGCTGAAGTACGACTCCGTGCTCGGCAACCTCACCGCCTCGATCGCCGGCGACGCCGACACCATCACCGTCGACGGCGACAGCTTCAAGGTGTTCGCGTCGAAGGACCCGGCCACCCTGCCGTGGCGCGACCTGGGCGTCGACGTCGTGTTCGAGTGCACCGGCAAGTTCACCGATCGCGACGGCGCCGCCAAGCACCTCGCCGCCGGCGCGAAGAAGGTCATCGTCACGGCGCCGGCGAAGAAGCCCGACGTCACGCTGGTGATGGGCGTCAACGACGAGAAGTACGATCCGACGCACCATCACATCATCTCGAACGCGTCGTGCACCACGAACTGCCTGGCTCCCCTGGCCAAGGTGCTGCACGAGTCGTTCGGCCTGAAGCGCGGCTGGATGACCACGGTGCACGCCTACACGAACGACCAGAACCTGCTCGATCTGCCGCACAAGGACATCCGGCGCGCGCGCGCCGCGGCCATCTCGATCATCCCGACGACGACGGGCGCGGCGTCGGCGGTCGGCGAGGTGCTGCCGGCCCTGAAGGGCAAGCTGGATGGCATCTCCATGCGCGTGCCGACGCCGAACGTCTCGGTGGTGGACCTCGTGGCGTTGCTCGACAAGCCGGCGACTCCCGACGACGTCAACCAGGCGCTGCGCGCCGCGGCGGCTGGGCCGATGAAGGGCGTGTTGCACGTCGAGGACGCGCCACTGGTCTCGATCGACTTCCGCGGCAATCCGCACTCGTCGATCGTCGACAGCGCCTACACGAAGATGATGGACGGCGACTTCCTCAAGGTCATGGCCTGGTACGACAACGAGTGGGGCTACTCGAACCGCTGCGTCGACCTGTTGAAGAAAGTCGCGCGTTCCCTCTAGCCGCCAGCCCGCCGCCAGCCGCCGTCGAACATGACCAAGTACTCGATTCGCGACCTGCCCCTCGACGACCGCCGCGTCTTCATGCGGGTGGACTTCAACGTCCCGCTGAAGGACGGCGTCATCACCGACGACACGCGCATCACGTCCGCGCTGCCGACGATCCGCTTCGCGCTCGATCACGGCTGCACCGTGATCCTGGCGTCGCATCTCGGCCGTCCCAAGGGCAAGGTGACACCGGAGTTCAGCCTGCAGCCGGTCGCGGCGCACCTCTCGACGCTGCTCGGCCGCGAGGTGGTGTTCGCCACGGATTGCATCGGCGAACCGGCGAGGGCGGCGATCGCGAAGTCGGAAGCGCCCGGCGGCTCGCGCGTGGTCATGCTGGAGAACCTGCGCTTCCACGCCGAGGAAGAAAAGGACGACCCGGCGTTCGCGACCGCGTTGGCGACGCTGGCCGACGTCTACGTCGACGACGCGTTCGGCGCCGCGCACCGCGCGCACGCCTCGGTGTCGGGCATGGTCGGGCCGTTCGCGGCCGCCGGCGCCGGCCTGCTGATGGAGAAGGAACTGCAGTACCTGGGCATGGCCCTCGGCGACCCCGAGCGGCCGTTCGTCGCCATCATCGGCGGCGCCAAGGTGTCGGACAAGATCGAGGTGATCGAGAACCTGCTCGCCAAGGTCGACCACCTGCTGATCGGCGGCGCCATGGCCTACACGTTCTTCCGGGCGCTGGGCTTGCCGGTGGGCACGTCTCTCGTGGAAGAGGACAAGCTCGCCGAGGCGTTGCGCGTCGTCGAGGCCGCGAAGGCGCGCGGAGTCGAGCTCACGCTGCCGGTCGACCACGTGGTCGCGGATCGCTTCGCGGCCGATGCCGTGACCGCGGTGCTGCAGGTCTCGGATCACGACCTCGGCCAGCGCATGGGCCTCGACATCGGCCCCGAGACGACGGCGCTCTACGCCTCGATCATCCGCGGCGCGAAGACGGTGGTCTGGAACGGCCCGATGGGCGTGTTCGAGATGGCGCCGTTCGCCAAGGGCACGATCGGCGTCGCCCAGGCCGTAGCCGAGGTGCAGGGCACCACGATCATCGGCGGCGGCGACTCGGTGGCGGCCGTGAATGCGGCCGGCGTCGCCGACAGGGTCACGCACATCTCCACCGGCGGTGGCGCATCGCTGGAATTCCTGGGCGGACAGACGTTGCCTGGCGTGGCTGCGCTACCCGACAAGACCGAATAAGACCAGTTGTCGAGACGGCGGCTCGGGTCTAGCCGCTAGCCGCTAGCCCCTGTTCGGAGGTTCACGATGCGGCAACCGTTCATCGCCGGCAACTGGAAGATGTTCAAGACCGTGCACGAAGCCGTGGTGCACGTGAAGGAACTGCGCTCGGTCGTGAAGGACGTCGAGGGCGTGGACATCGTGGTCGCGCCCACGGCCACCGCGCTGCACGCCGCCGCCGAGGCCGCGC
Source organism: uncultured Acidobacteriota bacterium (assembly GCA_902826065.1). Classification (GTDB taxonomy): domain Bacteria; phylum Acidobacteriota; class Vicinamibacteria; order Vicinamibacterales; family UBA2999; genus CADEFD01. Next base: position 2,416 of record CADEDM010000337.1, read on the forward strand.
GCAACAGCAACATCGCCGTCGCCGGGCAGAACTGCCACTGGGAACGCGATGGCGCGTTCACCGGCGAAGTCAGCGCCGCCATGGTGCGCGAGGCCGGCGCGGAATACGTGATCGTCGGCCACTCGGAGCGTCGCACGCTCTTCGGCGACACCGACCAGACCGTCAACCAGCGCGTGCACGCGGCGCTGGGCGCGGACCTCGTGCCGATCCTGTGCGTCGGCGAGACGCTCGACCAGCGCGACGGCGGCCAGACGCTGGCCGTGCTCGATCAGCAGCTCAAGCGCGGGCTCGACGGCGTGTCGGCCGATCACGTCGCCAGCATGGTGGTGGCCTACGAGCCCGTGTGGGCCATCGGCACGGGGCGAAACGCCACGCCGGAGCAGGCCCAGGAGGCCCACGCTCATCTGCGGGGCCGCCTGCGGTCGTGGTTCGGCGCCGACGCCGCCGAACGCTGCCACGTCATCTACGGAGGCAGCGTGAAGCCGGCCAACGCCGCCTCGCTGCTCGGACAGCCCGACATCGACGGCGCCCTGGTCGGCGGCGCCAGCCTCGATGTCGCCGGATTCGCGCAGATCGTGCGGGCGGCCCGCCTTGGCGCCTGACGGCGCTTCGGCCCGGCAGGGCCGGTTTCGCGGCTGGACGGCGCTTCGGCGGGGTATAGTAGGGGTTTGGGCTCCCCACGGGGGCCGTGAGTCTCCCAGCGATGCTGTATTACCTCTTCGTCACGCTCTACGTCGTCGCGTGCCTCGTGCTGATGGTCGTGATCCTGCTGCAGCAAGGCAAGGGCGGCGACATCGCCAATGCCTTCGGCGGCGGCGGCAGCCAGGCCGCGTTCGGGGCCCGCACGGCGGCGACGCTGCTCACCAAGATCACCGCCGGCCTCACCGTGGCGTTCATGGGCCTCGCCCTGCTGCTTGCGGTGTGGGGTTCGCGCGGCACCAGTTCGGTGGTCGGCGGCGTCGACGGTCCCGCGCCGGTGAGTCTCCCGGCAGGCGCCACGGACATCCCGGCGCAGCCGCCGGCCTCGGCGCCGGCGTCCACTCCGGCTCCGGCGGCCACCACACCGGCTCCGGCCGCGACCACGCCCGCGCCGACGCCTGAACCACCCAAGAAGTAGGCGTTCGAGCGAGTCCTCGCGGGCGCTTTCGGTGGCACCGATCGGAGTGCTCTGCTAGAATTCGAAGTTCGTGCGGCTGGCGGCAACGCCGGCCGGACAGCCCTCTTCGCGGAAGTGGCGGAATTGGCAGACGCACCAGCTTGAGGGGCTGGCGGTAGCAATACCGTGG
>CADEDM010000338.1 GCA_902826065.1 uncultured Acidobacteriota bacterium
AGCGTGAGCAGCAGGATCGGCAGCTCGCCCATGAGCGAGTCGAGGCCGAGGAAGAACGCCGACGCGCTGCCGGCGAGCGTGGTGATGAGCCACGCCTGCGCGACCTTCTGCATCCACGTGCCGATGGTCGACCCGAGCGCCCCGAGCCACAGCAGGCGGAAGTCCCGGTGCGTGAGGGCAGAGCCGAGGCGGCGCGCGGCCGCGAAGAGGTGCGCCTGCAAGTGGCGTGATCTTAGCAGGCGGCGGGCGGGCGCGAGACGCGCCCGTCCCCGTTACCGGCCCGCGTACTCCGCGTCGGTGACCTTCTGCATCCAGCGCGTCTCGCCGCTGAACCCGACGTTCACCTGAATCAGATGCGTGGACGGCACGGCGCCGTGCCAGTGCACGACGCTGGGGCCGGTGTAGTCGCTCTCGCCGACGCCCAGCTCCTTCAGCGCCTGGCCCTTCTTCTGCGTGCGCATGCGGCCCTGCTCGACGAACAGCAGCTGGCCGGTGTCGTGGCTGTGCCAGGCCGATCGCGCCCCCGGCTCGAAGCGGCGGCGGGCCACGCTCAGGTCCTTGCTCTCGACGACGGTCGAGAGGCCGGTGAACCGCGGGTCGTCGGCCGGCGGCGGCGTCTGGCCCGTGGCGGTGAAGGCGATGGCGAGCAGGCCCGCGGTGGCGAGCGTGCCGTGGACCGACCAGCGAAGCGTGCGGCGGGTCATGGGCATCTCCTCACTTCATCGGCGAGTAGTCGGTGGGCGTGAGATAGAGCGAGTCGACCTTGGTGAGGATGGGCCCGTTGGCCTGCGACTCGCTCGACACCTTCTTCCACTCGGGATCGGCAGCGAATGCCGACCAGCTCGCCTTCGCCGCCTCGCGGCTCTTGTGCGCCAGCAGGTAGACGAGCTGGTTCTGCGAGGCCGGCGCATCCATGGGCGAGAAGTACACGACGTTGGTCATGCCGTGCTTCTCGAAGATCCGCAGCGTGTGGTTGCGGAAGCGGGCGTGGAGATCGGCCAGCTTGCCGTCAGGCGCGGTGTAGGTGCGCAGCTCGAATACGCGCCCGGCAGTGGCTTGCGCGTCGAGGGTGGCCTGGGTGAGCGCGCCGGCAGCGAACCCGGCGAGGAGGAGCAGGACGGCGGCGAGTCGGTGCGTCATGGGCGGAGAGATTACACCCGCTTGACTTTCGCTTTTGATTCGCTATCATGACGTCACGCAAATAAAAGGCGAAACATCATGAGCCCAGCCGCTGCGTCCCTTCGTGCCGAATCACCCGCCCACGCCCGTGCGTCGGTGGAATCGCTGCTGCGCGACCGCAAGCTCGACCGCACGCTCACGACCTCGCGGCCGCCCGAGGTCACCGCGCCCGGGGTGCCGTTCCAGGTGCAGGCCCTCGACGCCTATCTCCAGGGAGGCCTGCCGGCCGGACAGCTCTCCGAGGTGGTGGGGCCGGTCTCGTCGGGCCGCACCACGCTCGTCTGGCAGTGGATGGCCGCCGCGACCCGGCGGGGCGAGACGGTGGCGCTGGTCGACACCTTCGATCGCTTCGATCCGGCGTCGGCCGTGGCCTGCGGCATCGATCTCGATCGGCTGCTGTGGGTGCGCGGGCAGGCCATCTCCCGAACGGGCGGCGCCGTCGATCCGGTGTGGTTGCCCGGCGTGCGCACCGTCGAAGGTCCGGGCACGCTGGTCGAGCGCACGCTCGATCGCGCGTTGAAGGCGTTGAACCTGGTGCTGCAGTCGGGCGTCTGCCCGGTGGTCGTGCTCGACCTGGGCGACGTGCCGTCAACGGCCCTGCGCCGTATTCCGTACACGACGTGGCTGCGCGTGCAGCGCGTGATCGAAGGCGGCGACACCACGTGCGTCGTCATCGCGCCCGAGTCGCTGGCGCGCAGCGCCGGCGGCATCACACTGCACATGCAGCCGCCGGCGGCCGTGAAGCCGGCGCCGGCGCATCCCGTCATGGCGCGCGGCACGGTGCCGCCCGACACGGTGACGACGCGGGCCCAATGGCGCGGCGACCACGCGCGTGCGCGCCGGTTCGACGGCCTGCGCTTCGACGTGCGGGTGGCGTCATCGCGCCGGCAGGTCGCGGGCACGGTATCGATGGCGGCCGAGCCGCGCGTCGATCGGCTCTGGGCCGAACGCTGATTTCGCGGAGGGCCCTCGTCATGTTCGCCGCGTTGTATTCGGTGACCGCACCGGTCGACACCCTGGTGCGGTTGGCGCAGTCGTTTTCGCCGCGGGTCGAAGTCTCCGGCCGGCTGGTGGTGTGCGATCTCCAGGGCGTGGCGCGCCTCTTCGGTGGGCCGCGCGACATCGCCGATCATTTACGCCGGGCGCTGGTCGACGGCGGCGCCGTGCGTCTGGCCCTCGCGCCCACGCAGACCGCGGCCACGCTGCTGGCGCTGGGCCGTCCCGGCACGAGCGTCGCCGGCACGGCCGACGAGGCGCGTGCGGCGCTGGCCGCGTTGCCCGTGACCACGCTGGGGCAGTGGGACGGCGCCGATCACGATGGGGCCACCAGCAGCGAGCGGGCGACGCCCCGGCCGGCTGTTGCCTCGGCCTCGAAGAGCGCCGCCGCGCCACTGACGGCGCCTGAGCCCGGTGCGCCATCGGGCTGGGTGCATCCACGCGACACGCACCAGGGACCGCAGACCCGCCGCCGGCTGCGCGGCCTCGTGCAGATGGGCCGTGGCGGCGGCCGGCGCACTGCTGACGCCGAACGGGCGCGCGTGCATCAGGCGCTCGACGTGCTGCGTCGCTGGGGCATCCGCACGCTGGGGCAACTGGCGGCGTTGCCGGCCGACGATCTGGCGGCGCGTCTCGGCGCACTCGCGCCACGCTGGCAGCATGCCGCGCGCGGGGAGGATCTGACGCCGCTCGTGCCGATGGCGCACGACGAGCCGTTCGAGGCGTCGCTCGAACTCGAATGGCCGGTGGAAGGGCTGGAGCCGCTGTCGTTCGTGCTGGGCCGCGTGCTCGAGCCGCTGGCCGTGCGCCTCGAACGCGCCGACCGCGGCGCCGCGGTGCTCGTGACCGACCTGCATCTCACGACCCGCGAGGTCCACACACGCACGCTGCAACTGCCCGCGCCGATGCGCGACCCGAAGACGCTGCGCACGCTCATCCTGCTCGACCTGGAATCGCACCCGCCTGCGGCCGCCATCGACCGCGTGGCCGTGCGCATCGAGCCCACGCCCGGCCGCATCGTGCAGTGGTCGCTCATCGAGCGCGCCCAGCCGTCGCCGGAACAGGTCTCCACGCTCCTCGCGCGCCTCGGCGCGCTGATGGGCGAATCGCACGTCGGCTCCCCGGCGCTGGTGGATTCATGGCGCCCGGGGGCGTTCGCGATGAAAACGTTCACGTGTAGGGACCAGGGACCAGGGACCAGGGACCAGGCAAGTGAAGGAATCAGAGACCAGCGACCAGGGGCCAAGGCAAGAGCTCGGACACAAGATGAGGTCGACGCGACTAGCGTCGACGCTGTTTCCCCGGTCCCTGGTCCCCGATCCCCGGTCCCTGATCCCTGTGCTGTAGCCTTCCGCCGCTTCCGCCTGCCCGTGCCGGCGCGCGTCACGGTGAAAGACGGCCGTCCCGTGCGGCTGATGCCCGATCGGCGCGGTATCAGCGGCGGCGAAATTCTCAACAGCGCCGGCCCGTGGCGCACCTCCGGTCACTGGTGGGATCAGCCGGCCG
>CADEDM010000339.1 GCA_902826065.1 uncultured Acidobacteriota bacterium
TCGCCGAACGGGACGGCATGACCGAGATCGAAGGCGCCGGCCCTGGTGCGCCGCAGACCCGACAGGAAGGCGCCGGTGTCGACGGCCAGGCCCAGGTCGTGAGCCAGGCTGCGCACGTAGTAGCCCGCGGACACGTCGAGCGCGAGCGTCGCGACGCCCTCCGCGTACGCCAGGAGGGCCAGGCGGTGCACGGTGACGGCCACGGGCGGCAGCGCGAGCGGCGCGTCGCGGCGCGCGGCGCGATGGGCCACCTCGCCGTCCAGTTTCTTCGCCGAAAAGGCGGGCGGCACCTGCTCGCGGGCCTGCGCCAGCACGGCGAGCGCGGTCTCGACCGCGTCGCGCTCGGGCGCACGTCCGGACGCTGACGTCGCCGCGCCCTGGGCGTCGTAGGTCGTGGTCGACTGGCCGAAGGTCACCTGCGCCTCGTAGGCCTTCACGTCGTGGGTCAGGTACTGCGCGAGGCGCGTGGCGCGGCCGGTGACGAGCACCAGCACGCCGGTGGCCATGGGATCGAGCGTGCCGGTATGGCCGACCCGCGACGTCCCGAGCGCGCGCCGCGCCACGGCGACGACGTCGTGCGACGTCGGCCCGGCAGACTTGTCGACGACGAGGACGCCGTCGGGCGTCGCTGTCACGACCGGCGGTCCGCGCCGTCGACCGCGGCGACGAGCGCGGCCATCATCGCGTCGCGGAGCGGCCCGGCCTCGCCCTGCAGCCGGCACGCCGCCGCGTTGCGGTGGCCGCCGCCGCCATGGCCGGCGGCGATTCGTCCGACGTCGGCGGCCCCCTTCGATCGCAGGCTGACGCGCCAGCGATCGGGCGTGGCGTCTTGCTTGAAGAACGCCACCGCCTCGACCTCCTTGACCGACAGCGGGAAGTTGATGAGGCCCTCGGTGTCGTCGTAGCTGCCGTCAGCCGCCGCGGCCATCTCCGGGGTGATCGTCAGCACCGCGACGCGGCCCGACGGGTCGACCGCCATCGCCGAGAGCACGCTGCCGAACAGGCGCACGCGTGCCATCCGGTTGCTGTCGTAGTGGATGCGCGCGATCGACTCCGGCTGCGCGCCGGCCTCGACGCAGCGCGCCGCGATGTCGAACGTCCGCGGCGACAGGTGCGAGAAGTGGAACGAGCCCGTGTCGGTGAGGATCGCCAGGTAGATGTGGGTGGCGATGTCGGCGGTGAACGGCGCCTCGAGCGCGCGGATCAGCGCGTAGACCAGCTCGCCGCACGCGGCCGCCGACTCGTCGACCCAGTTGACCACGCCGTAGCGCGTGTTGCCGGGATGGTGGTCGACGTTCAGCACCGGCGAACGATCGAGGCCGGTAACGCCGGTGCGGCTCAGATCGCTGCACTCCATGATCGCGGCGGCGTCGAACACGTCGTCGACCGCCGTCGTGACCCACACCTCGCCGACGCCAGGGAACGGCTGCAGATACGCGGGTGGCACGTCGCTCACCGCCATGCGCGCGTCCTTGCCCAGTGCGCGCAGCGCCAGGGTGAGCGCCATGCCAGAGCCGATGGCGTCGCCATCCGGGCGCTCGTGCGACGACACCACCACGCGCCGCGCCTGCTGCAGCCGGGCGACGACGTCGCGGAAGGCCGGATCGGCGGTGGGATCAGCCACGGGCCGGGTCGTCCCCGGGCGGTGCCACGTCGGCTGGCGCGGACGTCCCGGCCTCGGCAGCGGTCTCTGGAACGGTGTCGTCGACGCGGGCGCGCGCCGCTTCCACTTCGTGCAGTTCGTGCAGGATCTCCTCGACCCGCGCGTGCGCGGCCAGGCCCTCGTCGAACTGGAAGACCACTTCCGGGGCGCGGCGCAGCGTCATCCGCTCGGCCAGCAGGTGGCGCACGAACGCCGCCGCCCGCTGCAGGGCCTTGGTGGTCTTCTTGCGCTCGGCGGCGTCGCCCATCAGCGTCCAGTAGACGCGGGCCAGCGACAGGTCGGGCGTCACCTTCACGCGCGTGACGGTGACCAGACCCACGCCGGGATCGGCGACGTCAGTCGCCAGGATCTGGCTGACTTCCTCGCGCACCTGCTCGGCGACGCGTTCGACGCGGTGGGTGAGGGGCATACGGCGATATTAGTAGGGAACTGGGACCAGGGACCAGGCTGGTCCGCGCGGTCAGGCGAGGTGTTCGATTTCCGTCCTGGTGATGAGCCCGGGTTCGTGGCGTTCGATCTCGTTGACCACGGCCTGGAGCTCGCGTTCGGCGTGGGCGCCGTCGGTGGCCACGGCCACGACGGCGAGGGTGGCGCGCTGCCAGAGATCGTGGTCGTCGACCTCGGCCACGCTGACGTTGAACTTCTTCGCGCGGTCCTTGACGCCGCGCAGGATCATCCGCTTGTCCTTCAGCGACTGCGCGAAAGGAAAGTGGAAGGCGATGGTCAGCAGCACGACGGCCATCGAACGCGCAGTCGTGAACGCCGCGGCCGGCTACGCGGTCGCGGCGACGCGCTCCATCTGGAAGACCTCGATGACGTCGCCGACCTTGATGTCGTTGTAGCCGGCCAGCGCGATACCGCACTCGAACCCGGCCTTGACCTCGCTGACGTCGTCCTTGAAGCGGCGCAGCGAGGCCAGCTTGCCCTCCCACACCACCTGGTTGTCGCGCAGCAGGCGCACCTGGACGTCGCCCTTGCGGGTGATGACGCCCTCGCTGACCATGCAGCCGGCGATGACGCCGGCCTTCGGCACCTTGAAGGTGTCGCGCACCTGCGCGGCGCCGATGCGCACTTCCTTGAAGGTCGGCGCCAGCAGGCCGGCCATGGCCTTCTCGATCTCCTCGGTCACGTTGTAGATGACCGAGTGGTGGCGGATGTCGACCTTCTCGCGATCGGCGATGTCGGCGGCGTTGCGATCGGGCCGCACGTTGAAGCCGATGACGATGGCGTCGCTGGCGGTCGCCAGCAGGACGTCGGACTCGTTGATGGCGCCGACGCCGGAGTGGATGATCTTGACCCGCACCTTGTCGTTCGACAGCTTGTCGAGCGAGCTGGCGAGCACTTCGGCCGAGCCCTGCACGTCGGCCTTGACGATGATCGGCAGGTCCTTCACGCCGCCTTCGGCCATCTGCTGCTGCAGGGTCTCGAGCGTGAGGCGGCTGCCCTTGGCGACGAGCGACTTCTCCTTGGCCTTGGCCTGCCGGAACATCGCGATCTGGCGGGCCTTGGCGGGATCGGCCACCGACTGGAACGAGTCGCCGGGCGAGGGCAGGGTCTCGAGGCCGAGCACTTCCACCGGCGTCGACGGGCCCGCGGTCTTGGTCGGGCGTCCGCGGTCGTCGATGAGCGCGCGGACGCGCCCTACGACCGGACCGGCGATGATGTCGTCGCCGACGTTGAGCGTGCCGTCCTGCACGAGCACGGTGGCCACGGGGCCACGCCCGCGATCGAGCTTGGTCTCGAGCACCGTGCCGGCGGCCGAGCGCTTCGGGTTGGCCTTGAGCTCGCTGATCTCGGTGACCAGCAGGATCATCTCGAGCAGCGTGTCGAGGTTGGTCTTCTGCTTGGCCGAGACCTCGACGAAGACCGTGGTGCCGCCCCACGCCTCGGGCATCAGGCCCAGGTCGGCGAGCTGACGCTTCACGACCTCCGGGTTCGCGCCGGGCTTGTCGATCTTGTTGACCGCCACGATGATCGGCACGTTGGCCGCCT
>CADEDM010000340.1 GCA_902826065.1 uncultured Acidobacteriota bacterium
CGCAGCACCGGCGAGGTGCGGTTGGCGAGCGAGGTCTGCACCAGCACGCTGCCCTGGCCGAGGATGCCGCGGCGGCGCGCGTCGGGGTAGGTGACCTTGCGGAACTGCGGGCCCGAGACGCCGGGCACGCCGTAGTGGCGCGCCAGCCGTTCGTTCATGAACGTGTAGTCGGCGGTGAAGAAGTCCATGAAGCTCTTGTCGTTCTTCACGAGGTCGTTGAAGAACAACTCCGTCTCCTGCTTCATCGCCTGCGACACGTTCTCGTCGAAGTTCGGGAAGAAGTTCGGATCCGGATGGACCTTGTCGAGATCCTGCAGGCGCAGCCACTGGCCGGCGAAGCGGGTGCCGAGTGCCATGGCGCGCGGGTCGGCGAGCAGCCGCTGGGCCTGCTTCTCCAGCACCGCGGACTGGGTGAGCTTGCCGCTCTTCGCGAGTTCGATCAGCTCCTGGTCGGGCGGGGCGCCCCAGATGAAGAACGACAGGCGCGAGGCCAGATCGAGGTCGGCGACACGCGTCGCCGCCTGGCCGGCCGCCGCGGGCCGCTCGCGTTCCATGCGGAACACGAAGTGCGGGCTGGCCAGCAGCGCCTCGAGCGCGGTGCGCACGCCGGCCTCGAAGCCGCCACCGGTCGTGCCCTTCTCGTAGAACGGCATCAGGCTGTCGACTTCCGCGGTGGTCATCGGCCGCCGATAGGCCTCGCTGCCGAGGCGCGACAGGATCGAGCGGGCGCAGGTGCGCTCCTGCGACTCGGCCGTCGGCCGGCAGGTGAAGACGCGCTGACGACTCGGCGTCTCGGAGACGCCCGTGGCGTTGATCGGCCCGGCGATGAGCACGTCGCGGAGGTGCGGCAGCGTGGTGATGCCGGCGCCGCCCGAGCCGCCGCCCGCGTACGACCAGTCGTGCGGTCGGATCAGATCCTCGTAGGGCCCGTCGCTGCGGCGGACGAACGCCGCCGACACCTTGTGCTCGCCGGCCCGGACCACGATCGGCTCGGTGCGCAGCGCCATGCCGCCGCGGCCGTCGGCCGCCGCCTGCGGGCCGTTCTCGAACTTGACGAGCGACACGCGCTCGCCGTCGATCGAGACGTCGATGTCCTCGTAGCGGGCGTTGTCGCCCGAGATCACCAGCAGCTCGAACTCGTACTCGGCGTCGGCAGGGAAGACGTGGTTCACCACCAGGCCGCCGCGCGTGCCATAGGGCGCGCCGTCGACGTGGTCCCAGGGGTGCTGCGAGACGTAGCTCGGGTTCGTGTAGACGACGTCGACCTTGGGCGCCTGCTTGTCGCCCACCGCCATGCGGCTGATGTCGGCGGCGGCGTTGAGGTACGACTCGAGCAGCGTGGGGGAGAGCGACTGCTCGTCGGCGATGTTGTCGAAGTTGGCGCTCTTCTGGTCGAGCGGCAGCCAGTCGCCGGCCTTGACGTCGAGGTCGAGCAGCTCGCGGATGGCGCGCTCGTACTCGGGGCGGTTGAGGCGCTGGAACGTGCGGCGGCCCGGGTTCGGGTTGTTGGCCGCGTGCTCGTCCATCCGCGATTCGAGCGCGCCGGTGAGGGCGGTGAGCGTGGCGGCGTCGGGACGCTTCGCGCCCGGCGGCGGCATGAGCCCCGCGCTCATCTTGCGGATCATCTTCTCGACCGTCTCCGGCGACGCCTGGGACTTCATCGCGTCGAAGCCGGCGAGCGACAGGCCGCCGGCCTTGGCACGTTCGCTGTGGCAGGTGGCGCAGTAGCGCGCGACCAGATCGGTCTGCTCACGCGCCGAGAGCGCAGGAGACGCCGCGTGCGAGGCCGCCGGCGACGGCCTGGCCGCGGGGGCGGTCGCCGCGATCTGCCGCGCGGGGGCGGCCGGCGCCGGGGCCGGCGCCTGTTGCGCACCGCCCGTTGCCACAAGTGCGGCGCCGATGGCCGCCGTGCCCAGCATCCTCACCACGAGACGCGACATGCAAACGACTCCCGGACCGAGACTGCGAGGGCGCCGCGGCGTTCCCTAGCGGGAAAGCGCGGCACACAGGACAGATATCGGAAAAATATACATGAAATTCACTGGGCAGTTTGCGCGATCCGGGCCCGGAATGGCGTGCAGAAATGCCCTTATTTGTCTCGCGTTGTCATGGCGCGGCGCGCACGGGTTTCCGGAACCGGATTCGGCGGTCCGCACGTCGTTGCGGCGGGACCTGCCACGGCCGCGGCTGGCGCTCCCCGCGGACTGTCGCGACCACGTATCCGGCGTGCGCGCCATCGGGACCATGACGGCCACTGGCCGCCGCCGCGTGCGCCGAACCGGCGGGCCGCCGCGGTGCGCGAACGCGCCGCGTGACGCGACCTACTCGTGGCGCAGCACGACCATCGGGTCGACGCGCGTGGCGCGCCACGCCGGCACGATCGCGCTCGCGAGGCCGACTACGGCCATCACGATCAACGCGGCCGCGACCGCGACCGCGTCGGCCGGCCCGACACCGTAGAGCCAGCCCTCGAGTGTCCGCGCGGCCAGCCAGGCGGCCACGAGACCGGCGACGATCCCACGGGCCAGCAGCGCCGCGCCGGCCCGCGTCACCCAGCCCGCCAGCTGGCGCGGGACCGCCCCCATCGCCAGCCGCACGCCGATCTCGCGTGTGCGCTCCCGCACATGCTGCGCCAGGACACCCGAGACCGCGATCAACGCCAGCAGTGTGGCGGCGACGCCGAACGCCGACAGGCCGGCCGTCACCAGCCGATCGCGGGCGTAGGTCGCGTCGAGCAAGTCGGTCAGGCGCTCGACGCCGTGGGCCGGTTTCCACGGATCGACCGCGGCGATCGCCGCGCGGACGTCGGGCACGACGCGGCGCGGATCGCCGGTGGTCTTCACCACCACGTTCAGCACGAGGTATGGGCGCTGGGCGTGCGCCAGATAGATCTCCGCGGCCGGCACGCTGCGCGGCCCGCGGAAGCGCACGTCGGCGACGACGCCGACGATCTCGTAGGGGGAGGTGCCGGCGGTGCTGTAGTCGACCACCAGTTGCTGCCCGACGGCCGGTCGGCCCGGCCACAGCCGTCGCGCCAGCGTCTCGCTGACCATCACGACGCGCGGGCCATCGGGCCGATCGCGCTCGTCGATGGCGCGGCCACTCACGACCCGCAGGCCGAGCGTCGTCGTGTAGTTCGTCGTGACGAGCCGCACGGCCGCCGGCGTGCGCGCCACGGACGGCGACGCCTCCGCAGGCCAGACCGGGCGCTCGAACTCCGGCCCGAGCGGGCTCGTCGGCACGGTCGTGGCGCCGGCCACGTCGACGACCCCCGGCACCTCCCGAAGCCGATCGAACAGGGTGGCGTAGTAGGTGCGGACCCGCTCGCCAGACGTGTACGCCTGCGTGTCCAGGAAGATCGGCGCCACCAGGACGCCGCGCGGCTCGAAGCCCGGATCGACCGCGCCCAGCGCCTGCACGCTGCGAATCAACAGGCCCGAGCCCAGCACCAGCACCACGGCCAGCGCCACCTGCGCCGTCGCCAGCGTGTCGCGCCACCGGTGGGGCGCGGGACCGGCGACGCGCCGCGACGCGGTGAGGGCACCAGCGGGCGCGGCGGCGTGCGCGCGCCGCCAGGCCGCCGGACCGC
>CADEDM010000341.1 GCA_902826065.1 uncultured Acidobacteriota bacterium
ACGGCAAGGTCGTGCCGTGCGTGCGCTACGAAGGCCGCGCCCTCGAGGCCGGTCCCGTCTACCGCAGGGCGCGCGAGCTCTACTGGGCCTTCGCACACGCCTCGGCGGCGCAGCCCGCGGCCGCGCGCTAGCCCCTGCCGTCGATGGCCGACGCGGCACGGGACGGCCGCCGGCTCGCTCCCGGCGATCGTCTGCTCCAGTACGAAGTGCTCGAGCTGCTCGGTGTGGGCGGCATGGGCGAGGTCTACCGCGCCCGCGACGAACGGCTCGGCCGCGAGGTCGCCATCAAGGTGCTGCCGGCGCGGGTGGCCGACGACGCCGTGGTGCAGGCGCGCTTCGAACGCGAGGCGCGCGCCGTGGCCACGCTCTCGCACCCCGGCATCGTCACGATCTACGAGTTCGCCCGGCTGCCGGCGCTGCAGCTCGTGGTCATGGAGCTGCTGCGCGGAGAAACGCTGCGCCAGCGGCTCGACCGCGAACGTGTGCCGTGGGCGGATGCGGTGGCCCTCGCCGCGCAGATGGCCGACGCCCTGGCCGCCGCGCATGGCGAAGGCATCGTGCACCGGGATCTGAAGCCCGAGAACACGTTCCTGACGCGCAGCGGCGCCGTGAAGGTGCTCGACTTCGGACTGGCCACCGGACGGCGGTTCGCGGTCGCCGGTACGGCCACCGAGGCGGTCACGACGGGTGTGGCGCTCACCGGCGCCGGCGGGTTTGCCGGCACGCTCGGCTACTGCGCGCCTGAACAACTGCGCGGTGAACGGGTGGACACGCGGGCTGACGTCTTCGCGCTCGGCTGCATCCTCTACGAACTCATCACCGGGCGCCGCGCGTTCACCGGCGCCACGAGCGCCGACGTCGCCGCCTCGGTGCTGGCGCGCGAGCCGGCGCCGCTCGCCGCCCTCGGCGCCGAGGTCCCGCCCGACCTCGACGCACTCGTCTTCCGCTGCCTGCGCAAGGAGGCCGAGGATCGCGTCGAGTCGGCCGAGGCCCTGGCCACGCTGCTGCGCGACATCCGCCGCACGGCGCTCGGCGCGGTACCGGCCGGTCGCGTCGCCGCGCGCACGGGCGCGCCGCCCACCACTCACTTCGACCTGGCCGTCATCGGCAGCGGGCCGGCGGGGCAGCGTGGTGCGATTGCGGCGGCCAAGGCGGGCAAGCGGGTGGTGATGGTGGATCGGCGCGCCATGATGGGCGGCGCCTCGCTGCACCGCGGCACCATCCCGAGCAAGACGCTGCGCGAGGTGGTGATGCATCTGGCCGGTCTCTACAACCGGCCGTTCCACGGCCGCGATTTCTCCGCCGGTCCGGAGGTCTCGACGGCCGACCTCGCCTGGCGCGTGCAGGCGGTCATCGAACGCGAGCAGCACGTCGTGCACGGACACCTGAGCCGCAACGGCATCGTGCTGGCCGACGGCCAGGCCCGCTTCCTCGATCCGCACCGCCTGCAGGTGACCAACGATCATCACGAGTACGCGATCACCGCCGACCGCGTGCTCATCGCGACCGGTTCACGGCCGGCGCATTCGCCGGCGATCCCGGTGGATGGCCAGCGGATCTTCGACACCGACGCGCTGCCGCACCTGCAGACGATTCCGCGCGAGCTCATCGTCGTGGGCGCCAGCGTCATCGGTCTCGAGTACGCCTCCATCATCACGGCGCTGCACCGGCGCGTGACCGTCATCGATCAGCGGCCCGTGGTGCTCGAGTTCGCCGACGGCGAGATCGTGGAAGCGCTCTGCTACCAGCTCCGCCGGCGCGGCGCCACGCTGCGCCTCGGCGAGACGGTGACCGGCGTGCGGCGCGACGATCGCGGCCACGTCGTGGCCACGCTGGCGAGCGGCAAGACCGTGCACGGCGACGCGCTCGTCTACGCGGGGGGCCGCGAGGCCAACACGGCGTCGCTCAACCTGGCCGCCGCCGGACTCGAGGCCGACACCCGCGGCCGGCTGCGCGTGAACGCGCGCTTCGAGACCGCCGTGTCACACATCGCGGCGGCCGGTGACGTCATCGGCTTTCCGGCGCTGGCGTCGACGTCGATGGAGCAGGGGCGTCTGGCCGTGGCGCACATGTTCGGCCTGGGCGAGGTGCGCGCCAACACGCCGTTGCCATACGGGATCTACACCATTCCCGAGGTCTCGATGGTGGGGAAGACCGAACAGCAGCTCACCGCCGACAAGGTGCCGTACGAAGTCGGCGTCGCCCGCTACGAGGATCTCGTGAAGGGGCAGATGCTCGGCGACGACGCCGGCTTCCTGAAAGTGCTGTTCGATCCCGTGACCCTGCAGGTGCTCGGCGTGCACATCATCGGCTCGGCGGCAGCCGAGCTGATCCACGTGGGCCAGACACTGATGGCGACCGGCGGCACGCTGCACGTGTGGCGTGACGCCGCCTTCAACCACCCGACGCTGGCCGAGGCCTACAAGGTGGCGGCGCTGAACGGCTTCAACCGACTCGGCGAGGCCGGCCGGCGCTGAGGCGACGGGCTAGCGCGGGCGACGCGGCTCCACCAGCGGGAACGACGCATCGAAGCGGTCGAGGGCAGCGAACAGCGCAACGCCCGCCGCGATGTCGCCGGTCACCACGGCGGCGCCGGCGGTGACGGCCTCCGCGAGCGGCTGACGCCCCAGCACGACGCCGTCGAACGCCGACCGCGACAGCGTGATCGTGGCCGCGGCCGAGGCGTCCTGCCTGCCCTCGACCCAGGTCAGCGCGCCGTGGCGCAGCGTCACGGCGACGCGCTCCTTCGTGTCGGACAGCACCCAGTTGACGACGATGGTCCGGTCCCACACCTTGGTCGCGTCGACATGCGTGCCCAGCACGTCGAAGACGGTGGTGAGCGGCATCGCGTGCACCATCTCGGGATCGAGGCTGGCGAAGCGCGCCGGCGGCGGGCCCTGCCGCAGCTCCTGCGCGCCCAGCAGGTAGGCGTTGCGCCATGTCGCCGACTCCGCCGCGTAGCCGAGCTGTTCGAAGGCATCCGCGGCGAGCTGGCGCGCCGCCGTGTTCGCCGGATCGGCGTAGACCACGTGCTTCAGCGCTTCCGCGACCCACCGGTATTCGCCCTTCGCGAAGTCGGCGCGAGCGCGCGTGAGCACGGCGTCGGCACCGCCCATGTACTCGACGTACTTCCGCGCCGCGGCCGGCGCCGGCAGCGGGTTCAGGTTGGCAGGATTGCCGTCGTACCAGCCGATGTACTTCTGGTAAACCGCCTTCACGTTGTGCGACAGCGTGCCGTAGTAGCCGCGCGCCGCCCAGTCGCCCGCCAGGCCCGGCGGCAGCGTGAGCGCGTCTGAGATCTCGGCTGGCGTGTAGCCGTGGTTCATCAGCCGCACGGCCTGGTCGTGCAGGAACTTGTAGAGGTCGCGCTGGTTGGCGAGCGCCTCGGCCACTCGGGCGCGGCCCCACACCGGCCAGTGATGCTGCGCGATCATCACGTCGGACTCGCCGCCGAACTGCTCGAGTGCCGCGCCGAGGGCGGCTGACCACCCGCGCGAGTCGCGGACCTCGGTGCCGCGCAGCGGCAGCAGGTTGTGCATCGTGTGCGTGGCGTTCTCGG
>CADEDM010000342.1 GCA_902826065.1 uncultured Acidobacteriota bacterium
TGGTCGTGCCGAGCGAGGTGCTCTACGCGCCGTGGTTCACCTACATCTGGACGCTCGCCGTGGGCCGGTTCCCCGAGCAGCTCACGACGCGGGTGCGTCCCGAGGTGGCCCGTCGCGAGATCGCCCGCGCGTTCCTCGCCGCCGCCGCCATGACGGTCCCTGGCGAGCTGGCGCGGGTGACCGGGCTGTCCCGCCCCGACGCGGGTCTCGGCAACCGAGCGTTGGTCAAGGAAGGGTTCGCGACGTCGCCGTCCCAGGGCGTCTACGTGCTGTCCGGCCGCCCCTCCGTCGACTAGGGCGCGCGCACACCCCGCCGCTGCGTGCGCCCGTGCAGCCGCGCTATCATCGCGGCCACATGTCCGCTCCTCGTCGTGTTCGCGTCGGCGTCCTGGGCGCTGGCGCCTGGGCCCTCGGGGCCCACCTCCCCGGCTTCCTCCGCGATCCCCGTTGTGAAGTGGTGGCCGTCGCCGATCCCAAGCGCGAGCTGGCGGAGGCCGCCGCGCGCCAGTTCAACATCCCGAACGTCTACGACTCGCACGAGGCGCTGATCGAGCGAGCGGACCTCGATCTCGTGGACGTCTGCACGCCCAGTGCCACGCACTTCGACCTGTCGTGGGCGGCGCTCGAGGCCGGCAAGCACGTGCTGTGCGAGAAGCCGGTCGCCTTCGACTTCCGCGAGACCCGGCGGGCCGCGGAGTTCGCGCGGTCCAGGGGGCTGAAGACGAAGCTCGGGTTCACGTTCCGCTATGCGCCGGCGATGCGCTACTTCCGCAAGCTCGTGGCCGACGGCTTCGTCGGCACGCCGTTCATCTTCAACGGCTACGAGCAGAACTCGCAGTGGCTCGATCCGATGAACCCGCTGCGCCAGGTCGACCCGAACGCCGACCCGAACATCCTCCATGTGTCGTCGCTCGAAGGCTACGGCGCGCCGGTGATCGACATCTCGCATCTCGTCGTCGGCGCGGATCTCTCGCAGGTGGTCGGCACGATGCGCAACTTCATCCCCAACCGCATGGTGCGCGCGACGGGGAAGATGCAGCGCATGAACATCGACGACGGCGACATCTACCTCGGCGAGTTCGCCAACGGCGCGCTGTGCTCGATCCAGACGAGCTACGTGACCGTGGGCAACTACCCGGGCATCGAGGCGCGACTCTACGGCAGCGAGGGGGCGATCATCTGCCGCCTGGTCGAAGAGCACGGCATCTGCGAACGCATCTGGCTGGCCGACAAGGACCACGTCGAGTTCACGCGTGCCGAGGTGCCGCAGGAGTTCTATCCGCCCGGCGGCAGTGCCGAGGAACACTGGCGCACGCTGTTCTACGCCAACCTCTGCTCGAGTTTCGTCGGCGAGATCCTGGCCGACGACGACGCGAACGAAGGCAACTTCGACGATGGCGCGTGGGTGCAGGAGACGATCAACGCGGTGGAGCAGTCGTTCCGGGAGCGGCGATGGGTGAGCCTGCCGCTGGCGTAGGCGGGCGCGGGTCCGCCGTGGCCGCGCTCGACCAGTTCTTCGCCACGTTCTACCGGCAGCGTCCGGTCACGGCCACGTTCACCGGCCTGCACCAGCACGACGGCCGCCTGCCCGACTGGTCGCCCGACGGACTCGCGGCCGCCCGCGACGAGATGGCGGCCCTGCGCGCGACGCTGCGCGCGGCTGGCTGTCCCGCGGATGGCGACGTCCGCGCCTTTCCTGACGACGTCGACCTCGCGCTCGCCGACGCCACGCTCGAGATCGCGATCGCCGAGCACGACAGCGGGCACTTCGTACACAGCAACCCGACGCAGTGGATCGGCGAAGCGACGTTCGGCATCCTCAGCCTGGTCACGCGCCCGTTCGCGCCCCTGGCCGACCGCCTCGAGGCCGCGCAGACGCGCCTCGGAGCGATGCCGCGCTTCCTGGCCCAGGCCCGTCACACCCTGCTGACGGCGTCGGAGCGCTGGCTGCAGCGCGCGGACGCCGAGGGCGCCGCGGCCGTCGAGCTGCTGGGTGTGACCCTGCCCGCATGGGTGGCGCAACGGGTGTCGGCCGGCGAGGCGCCGCGTCTCGACGTGACGGCGTGGGAGGCGGCGGCCGTCAGGGCGGCGGCCGCGTTGAAGGACTTCCTCCGGGAAGCGCACCTCCACGACAGCGCCGCGCCCCCATCGTGGGCGATGCGATCGAGTGCGCCGCCCAAGCAATCCGATCGCGAAGTCGCCGGGCCCGAGCTGCTGGAACTGCTCGTGCGGCGCGGCCACTGGGTGACCACGCCGCTGGCGGAGCTGCTGCACGAAGCCACCGACGCCGTCGAGCACGAGGCGTCGCGGCTCGAGACGCTGAGCCGACCCTACGGCGGCTGGCCCGCGGTACAGGAGCTGCTGGCGGCCGATCATCCGCCGGCCGAGCGCTGGCTGGCGCGCTTCCACGAGCGCTGGCAGCAGTGTCACGACGCGGCGTCGGCCCACGGGCTCGTCACCTGGCCCGAGGCGCCGCTGCGCTACGTGCCGTATCCCGCGCACGTGAAGGACGCCGCCCCGCACCTCTACTACCTGCACTACCGCTCGCCGGCGCCGTTCGATCCGTTCGGCACCTTCGACTACGTCGTGCCGGGCCTCGACGACCTCACCGAGGCGCAGACCGACGCTCGCTTGCGCCAGTGGAACGAGAGCGCCATCACGTTGAACCACGTCGTGCACCACGGCGCCATCGGCCATCACGTGCAGAACCACCACGCCTACCGCGGCGAGTCGCGCATCGGCCGCGTCGCGGCGGTCGACAGCGCCTGCCGCATCGCCATGTTCAGCGGCGGCAGCCTGGCCGAGGGCTGGGCGTGCTATGTCTGCGACCTCATGGAAGAGATCGGCTTCCTGACGCCACTCGAGGCGATCGCGCAACAGCACACGCGGCTTCGCATCGCCGCCAGGGCGGTGGCCGACCTGACGTTGCACCTCGGCCTGAGCGACATCGCCGAGGTCACCGCTCACTACGAAGATCGGGCCCGCATGGCGCCGGCGGCGGCGCGCGGCGAGGCGGTGCGGAACAGCATGTATCCCGGCGCTGCCGTGATGTACTGGCTGGGCACGCGCGGCCTTCACCAGCTGCGCGCCGAGGTGGCACGCCGCCAGGGCGCGACGTTCTCGCGGCGCGGCTTCCACGACCGCGTCCTGTCGTACGGCGCCATCCCGGTGGCCCTGATCGCGCGCCTGATGCTCGCCGAGGAGACGTCCGCGTGACCCTGCGCCCCGCCTTCGCCTGGATACTCGCAGCCGCGACCGTGGCCGGCTGCGGCAGTCCCGCGCCTTCGGGCGGCGGCGCGCCCGCGAGCACGCTTTCCGGCCCGGCCTCGCGTCTCGTCGTCGGCTACGACCGCGAGCCCGACACCCTGAACCGCTTCAGCACCCACATCCTCGAGGACATCGAGACCTGCGTCGTCGAAGGGCTCGTCACCACCAACGAGAAGATGGAGGTCGTGCCGCTGCTCGCCGCGTCGGTGCCCACGCTCGCCAACGGCGGCGTCGTGCTGCGCAAGGACGGCGGCATGGACGTCACCTGGAAGTTGCGCCCCGAGG
>CADEDM010000343.1 GCA_902826065.1 uncultured Acidobacteriota bacterium
GGAGCCGGCACGTCGACCGCCCGGAGCACGTCGGCGTCGGTACCAGGGAGGGCGCGGTAGTAGATACGCCGGCCGTCTGGCGACAATACGCCCAGGGCGGCCCCAGCCTGGGAAACCTGTACGCGTCCAGCGCCCGGTTGCAGCGACCGCACGAAGAGCTGCAGCAGGCCGCTGTCGCGCGCGTCATAGAGCGCCCAGCGGCCGTCTGGCGAGGGCCGCAGGGAGTGCGTGTCCACCGGCGTGGCGAGAAACGGCGCGTGGGCTTTCGTGGGCGCGTGGTACGACCACAGATGCCACGTCGTGTCGGGTTGCATGACGCGGTAGAAGAGTGTCCGTCCGTCCGGGGTCCACGCTTCGGGCGCTTGTTCATGCGATGACTCGACGAGGGTCTCGATGGCGCCGCGCCCGCCGGTGTCGTGGAGGACGATCCGCTGCGCGCCGCGTCCGCCTTCGGCCATCGACAGGCGGCCGTCGGACCGCCAGACGGGGTAGTGGAATCGACCCGCCGTCGCGCGGGTCGCCACGCCGCGGATGAGATCGTAGGTCCAGACGTTGTTCTTGGCGCCGCCGACCATATAGGCAATGGTCCGGCCGTCCCCGGACATGCGCGGGAAATGGATGTAGTCCGGCGGCGCGGACAGCGGCGCGACCCCGCCAGCGAGGTCCACGAGCACCAGGCGGTGGAGGGCCGCGCCGGCCCGGCCCGGCACGTACACCAGATCGCCAGCGGTGGAGAAGGCGTACTCAGGGGCGCCATCGGTGTACTCCGCGACCCCGCGCGCGATCACCTGCGGCCTTCCGGCCAATTCGAGTCGCGCGAGGTCGAAGGGCACGAGGTACAGGTCGCCGCCCGTGGCGTAGGCCAGGTGTTGCGTGCCGACGAGACGCGCCGATGCCGCACCGCGAATCAGATCGCGTCTGATGCCGGTTCGGGCGTCGAGTACCACGATGCGCGCGTCGTCGGCGGGACCGGTCGCGACCGCGAAGATGACGCCGCGTCCTCTAGGGAGCACGACCGGCCATCGATGGTCGTTGCCGGTGTCGGCCGGGGCCAGCGTCGTCAGCGGCGTCGGCGTGCCTCCCGAGTCGGCCACCCGAACGAGGCCGCTCTCCGGCGCCAGCGACACGACAATCGTGCCGTCGTCACCCCAACTGGCGCCGTAGTGGCTCTGGACCTCGCAGATGACGACCGGGCTGCCGCCGTCGAGCGGGACCTTCTTCAGCTCACGGCCGGCTGCGAAGCCCACCCAGCGTCCATCCGGGGAGAAGAACGGCGCGTGCCCTGACTCCGTTCCAGGAATGGGTGTGCCGACGTCGCCGTCGATGGCGCGGCGATAGAGGCGCCATCGCTCCTCACCGACACGACCCTCGTACACCACGGTCCGGCCGTCCGGCGAGATGGCCACGCCACCTTCAGCGACGCGGACCGACTGCGTGAGCGGAATCGTGGCGCGGACGACTCCAGGGCG
This sequence comes from uncultured Acidobacteriota bacterium, assembly GCA_902826065.1. Taxonomy (GTDB): domain Bacteria; phylum Acidobacteriota; class Vicinamibacteria; order Vicinamibacterales; family UBA2999; genus CADEFD01. The sequence continues at coordinate 1,470 of CADEDM010000343.1, forward strand.
GGCCGGAGGCGGAGCATTCCACAGTGAGGCGAACAGCGCGGCCGCGGCCAGCGCTCCGGCGACAGCGACCAGCCAGCGCCAGTCGCGCCTGGCGCGACTGCGACTATCGGCGTCGACGGCGTGTCCGGCACGGGACGTCGTGATGGCATCGCCCAACGCGATCCGCGCATCGGCGATGGCGTGGAGCCGCCATGCGGGATCCTTCGTCAGGCAGTGCTTGAGCAGCACGACCACCGCATCCGGCGTGTCAGGGGGAAGGCGATTCCAGTCGGGCTCGGCCGTGATGATCGCGGCCAGCACGTCCGCCGTGGTCTCGCCGGGGAAGGGACGGACGCCGCTGAGCATTTCGAACAGCACGGCGCCGAATGCCCAGACGTCCGTGCGTTGGTCCACCGCCCGGCCGCGGGTCTGCTCGGGGCTCATGTACGCCACGGTGCCCAGGATGGTGCCGTGCGTGGTCTCGAGCGGAGGCAACGGATCGACGCGGGAGGCGGCCGCGACGAACGCGACCCCGAAGTCGAGCACCTTAACGACGCGGTCGGCCGTGACCACGACGTTCGCCGGCTTGAGGTCGCGGTGCACGACGCCCAGACGGTGCGCGGCCTCGAGCGCGGCGGCGATCTGCGACGCCACGTCGAGCGCTTCACCCAGCGGTATCGCGCCGTGGTGGCCCGTGCGCGACGGCGAGCGGGCGTCTCGGGCGATGACGTCGGCGAGCGTCGTGCCATCGACGAACTCGAGCACCAGCGCCGGCGGCCCATCGCCCTCGATCAGGCCGTGGATGGCGGCGATGTTCGGGTGTTCGAGCGCGGCGAGAATCCTCGCCTCACGACGGAATCGGGCCACACGCCGTGGGTCGCGCAGTTCCTACGGCAGCAGCTTGATCGCTACGTCGCGGCCGAGGCCGACATCGCGCGCGCGGTAGACGTCGCCCATCGCGCCGGCACCGAGCCGCGGTCCGAGGACGTAGGCGCCCAGGCGCTGGCCCTCGCGATGTGCCGGCGGCTCCGGCTCGGCAATCGCGGCGACCACGCCGTGCAGGCCCTCACGCAGCAGGTCGCCGTCCTCCTGCGCAAGCAGTGCACGGACGTGGCGGCGGAGGCCCGGGTCGGGACACGTCCGTTCCAGGAACGCGTCACGATCAGCCTCGGCGTGCTCGCGCGCGCCGTGGAACATGGCTTCGACTGCCGTCCACTCGTCAGCGGTCATGACGACTGTCCGGCCAGTTGCTGCTGCAGCCACGCCTTGGCGAACGACCAGTCGCGCAGCACCGTCTTCGCTGAGACCTGCAGCGCCTCGGCGATCTGCGCCTCGGTCAACCCGCCGAAGAAACGGAGTTCGACGACTCGGGCCTTGCGTTCGTCGAGTGCCGCCAGCGCCTCCAGCGCCTCATCCAGGCGCAGCACGTCGGCGGCGCGAGCGAGACCCGGTTCGGGGGCATCGTCGAGTGACACATGAACGACATCGCCACCGCGCTTGGCCGAGTGACGCGCTCGCGCGAGGTCGACCAGCACCCGCCGCATCAGCCGTGCCGCCATGGCGAAGAAGTGCACGCGGTCCTGCCAGCGGACGCGTTCGATGCCGACGAGGCGCAGGAACGCCTCGTTCACCAGCACCGTCGCCGACACGCTGCGGTGTTCGCGCTCGCTGCGCAGGCAGGCGCGCGCGATCCGATGCAGCTCACGTTCGACGACTGGCATGAGCGCGTGCAACGCCGCCTCGTCGCCGCCACCCCACGCGACGAGCAGCCCGGTGACGTCGACGTCCGGCTGCACCGACATGGCCGGCCATTCTAGTCCCGCGGCGGCCCAGGCCGCCACGAGGGGCGCCGGCGCTGCAGTAGACTCGCGGGCATGTCGAACTCCTGGTCTCGCGCACTGGTCGCCGCCGGCCTGGTCTCAGCGGCCCTCGTGGCGGCGTCGCCCATCACGTACGGCCAGCGTCCGCCGCGGGCCCGCGATCTGGGCGTCCCCTTCGACGGCACGCCCGGCGCCCTGAACGCCATCACCGACGTCGCCGGCGTCACGGTCGGGCACTCGACGATCATCCAGGGCGACGGCGCGCTCCGCGTCGGCCAGGG
>CADEDM010000344.1 GCA_902826065.1 uncultured Acidobacteriota bacterium
ATCTACACCCACGCCCACAACTCGGCCATCACCGTCGGTAAGTACGACGAGGAAGAGTTCGAGAAGATCGACCCGGCGCACTTCAACGCCAAGAACCCGCGCCTGCCGCGCTGGGAGGCCGACCCGAGCTACGGCATGCCACGGCCGACGCCCGCGGGCGGCCAGGCGCCGCCGCAGATCAACTTCCCCGGAGGTACCGGCCGTCGCGCTCTGGCGGAAGGCCTGGATGGCCTCTCGATCCTGAAGCCGCCCTACGGGCTGATGGTCGCCATCGACATGAACAAGGGCGACATCAAGTGGAGCGTGCCGCACGGCGACACGCCCGACGCGGTGCGCAACAGCCCGCGCTTGAAGGGCATCGAGATCCCGAAGACGGGACAGCCTGGCAACGTCGGCGTGCTCATCACCAAGACGCTCGTGGTCGCGGGTGACCCGCAGTTCACGGCGCCTCCCGGGAAGGAGCGCGGCGCCTCGCTGCGCGCCTACAACAAGGAGACGGGCCAGGAAGTGGGCGAGGTGCGCCTGCCGGCGCCGATCGTCGGCCACCCGATGACCTACACCTTCAACAACAAGCAGTACATCGTCGTCGGCGTGAGCGGCGGCAACTACCGCGGCGAGTTCATCGCCCTGACGCTGCCGCAGTAAGCACGCGACAGCACGTTCGGTTGTGACGAAGGGCGGGGCCTCGGCTCCGCCCTTCGTGTTTGTGCCTTGTGCAGGAGACGCCATGCAACGCGCTGCGATCTTCACGCTGATGGCGGGGCTGGCTGGCAGCGCGTGTGGCGCCCAGGCGCCGCCGGGCACGCCGGCGGGCGGTGTAGACCCCCGGCCGCCGAATGCGCCGAACCAGCGGCCGGCATTCGACGGCCAGACCCGCGCACCCGGGCAGAAGCTGGGCGTCGCGTTCACGGTCGTGCCCGTCGCCGAGGGCTTCGAGCATCCGTGGAGCCTGGCGTTCCTGCCCGGCGGACGGATGCTGGTGACGGAGCGGCCCGGCCGGCTGCGCGTCGTCGCCGCCGACGGCACGACGTCTGTGCCCGTGGCCGGCCTGCCGGCCGTCGATGCGCGCGACCAGGGCGGCCTGCTCGACGTCTCGCTCGACCCCGACTACGGCACCAATCGGCGCATCTACTGGAGCTACGCCGAGCCGCGTGACGGCGGCGCGAACAACACCGCGGTCGCGCGCGGCGTGTTCGTCGACGGCGCCGCGCCTCGCGTCGACGAGGTGGAGGTGATCTACCGGCAGACGCCGTCGATGGACTCGCCGATGCACTTCGGCAGCCGGCTGGTCTGGGGTCGCGACAAGACGCTGTTCGTGACCCAGGGCGAGCGGTCCTACATCGAGGGCCGTATGCAGTCGCAGCGCATGGACAGCCTCTTGGGCAAGATCGTGCGCATCAACGCCGACGGCTCGATCCCCGACGACAACCCGTTCGCCGGCCGGCCGGTCACCGCGCCGGCGATCTGGTCGATCGGCCATCGCAACGTGCAGGCCGCGGCGCTGCACCCCACCACCGGCGAGCTGTGGGCGGTCGAGTACGGCACGCGCGGCGGCGACGAGATCAACATCGCCCGGAAGGGCCGCGACTACGGCTGGCCGACCATCGCCTACGGCATCGAGTACCGCGGCGGGCCGATCACCGGCGGCATCACCGCCCGCGAGGGCATGGAGCAGCCGCTCTACTACTGGGACCCGATCATCGGCCCGAGCGGCATGACGTTCTACACCGCGGACCTGTTCCCGGCGTGGAAGGGCAGTCTGTTCATCGGCGGACACGGCAGCCGCGACCTGGTGCGCGTGTCGATCGACGGCGAGCGCGTGGTGGGCGAGGAGCGCCTGCTCGTCGACCGGCGCGACGTGGTGCGCGACGTGCGGCAGGGGCCCGACGGCGCGATCTACATCGTCACCGACGGCGGCCAGGGACAGATCTACAAGCTGGTGCCTGCGAAGTAGCCGCGCGAGACCCGCCCGTGGCGCCCGGGCGGCGGCCGCGCCCTCGCCCCGCGGAAAGATCAGGTCTTGGCGAACACGACCTCGACGTTGCTCGCGTAGAACAGCCGTTCCCACCACTTCGGCGCGCTGTTTATCAGGGCGTGCACGGGCCGCCACACGGCGCTTTCCTTGCGCCCGATGAACAGCCGGTTGCTGACGACCCGCAGAGTCTGGGTGCGGTCGTGCGGCTCCGGGAACACAGCGAACATGTTCCAGGAGATGAACCGCAGGTGCGTCATCCGATACGCCGCCGGGTTCTTGAAATGCGGCACCCAGATTCTGAGCGTGCCGCCGCTGCGCAGCACCCGCGCCGCCTCGGCGAGGAAGTGCTCGGCGCTGTCGACGTGCTCGAAGCCGTCATCGCATCGGATCTCGTCGACCGACCCATCGGCAGCGAATGTCCACGGCTGATTGAGGTCGGCGACCACCTCCTGCCCGAAGTCGATCAGGTCGACGTTGGTCCAGCCGTTGAGGAGAACCGGACCGCAACAGAGGTGGAGTTTCATCGTGCCTCCATGGGCTTCGTTGACACGGCTGGCGATCCTAGCACCGACCGTTGCGGCACGGGCGGAGGGCCGTTTTTGGCGGTTCCGGCGCCAATCGGCGATGATGACGCCGCATGCGTCGTCTGACCTCTCACCTCTACTTCTGGGTGCTGCTGGCGATCCTCGTCGGCGGCACCATCGGGGCCGTGTCACCCGAGACCGGCGTCGCCCTCAAGCCCCTCGGCGACGGCTTCATCGCCCTCGTCAAGATGCTGATCAGCCCGATCATCTTCTGCACCGTGGTGCTGGGCATCGCCGGCGCCGGCGACATGAAGAAGGTCGGGCGCGTGGGCGGGAAGGCGCTGCTCTACTTCGAGGTCGTCTCGACGTTCGCCCTCGTCATCGGCCTGCTCGTCGCCAACCTGCTGAAGCCCGGCGCCGGCTTCAATGCCGATCCGGCGTCGCTCGACGCCGCCGCAGTGGCCAGCTACGCCAAGACCGCGGCCGGCCAGACCACCACCGACTTCCTTCTCCACATCATCCCGCGGACATTCTTCGACGCCTTCACGGGCAGCGGCGACCTGCTGCAGGTGTTGTTCGTGGCCGTGCTGTTCGGCTACGCCATGACGCACCTGGGCAAGGAGAGCGAGATCGTCCACCGCGTGATCGAGACCAGCTCGCACGTGTTCTTCCGCATGATGAACGTGCTCATGAAGACCGCACCGCTGGGCGCCGGCGGCGCGATGGCGTTCACGATCGGGCGCTACGGCCTCGACGCGCTGAAGCCGCTGGCGGCGCTGATGGGCAGCTTCTATCTGACCTGCCTGCTGTTCGTGCTGGTCGTCCTGGGCAGCATCGCCGCCTACACCGGCTTCAACATCGTGCGCTTCATCCTCTACATCAAGGAGGAGCTGCTGACGGTGCTGGGCACGTCGTCATCGGAATCGGCGCTGGTGCCGCTGATGCAGAAGCTCGAGCGCCTGGGCTGCTCGAAGTCGGTGGTGGG
>CADEDM010000345.1 GCA_902826065.1 uncultured Acidobacteriota bacterium
CCCATCTGCTCGAGCTCGCTCCAGCAGATCTCGAGCTCGTCGGCGGGCGCCATGTCGGCCATCGAGCAGCCGGCGGCGAGGTCGGGCAGGATCACCTTCTGGTGCGGCAGCGCCAGCACGTCGGCGCTTTCGGCCATGAAGTGCACGCCGCAGAAGACGATGTACTCGGCGTCCGGGTGCTTCGCGACCTCGCGCGACAGCTTGAACGAGTCGCCGGTGTAGTCGGCGAAACGGATGACCTCGTCGCGCTGGTAGTGATGGCCCAGGATCACGAGCCGGTCGCCGAGGGTGGCGCGCGCCGTGGCGATGCGCGCCTGCATCTCGTCGTCCGACAGGCCGAGGTAGCGCTCCGGCAGCGGCTGACGCTCGCGGAGACTCGCCTTCTCGACTTCGTTCAGCACCGGCAACCAGGTGCCCGTCGTCATCGCCGTAGACTCCCATGCGCCGCGTCTGGCCGGGCGGCGATTGCGAGCTTGTGAAACATTTCGCAATCTCCGGACGCGAAAAGACCAAGGCGCACTGGCCCGCTATCGCGGCCGGCCCACCTTGGTCTGATTTCGATGCTACCACGTTGGATGTGCGACGGGTGGCAGGGGGTACGATCACCGCACCGTGCCCGAACTTCCCGAAGTCGAAACCGTCCGGCTGATGCTGGCGCCCGCCCTCACCGGCGCCCGCTTCGACGCCGTGCTGCTGCGTCGCGCCAACCTCCGCATCCCCTTCCCCGCGGCGTTCGAAGACCGGCTCGTCGGCCAGGCGGTGACGGCGCTGACCCGGCGCGCGAAGTACCTGCTCGCGACCCTGACCTCCGGCGAGACGCTGATCGTGCACCTCGGGATGTCGGGCTGGTTCCGCGTCGAGCGGGCGATCGGTCCGGCGTTCGAGGCGCCGCCGGTCGACGGCGACGACGATCCGAAACACGACCACGTCGTCTTCCGCATGTCGAACGGCATGCTGGTGACGTTCAACGACCCGCGCCGGTTCGGCTTGATGGACCTGGCCGCGCGCGACGGCCTCGCCGCACACGCCGCGTTGAAGGGGCTGGGCCCCGAGCCGCTCTCGACGGAGTTCGGCGCGGCAGCGCTCGCTCGTGCCTGCCATCGCAAGAAGATTCCGATCAAGGTCGCGCTGCTCGACCAGCGCGTCGTCGCCGGCGTCGGGAACATCTACGCCAGCGAGGCACAGCACGACGCGCGAATCTCGCCGAAGCGCCGGGCGTCGGCGATTGCCACGGCCTCTGGGGCGCCGCGTCCCGCCGCCACGGCGCTCGCCGCATCGATCGTGAAGGTCCTGACGCGTGCGATCGAACGGCCGCAGGCCCGGTTCAAGGTCTACGAACGTGACGGCACGCCGTGTCCGCGCCGCACGTGCAGCGGGACCATCCGCCGCGTCGTGCAGGCCGGACGTTCGACGTTCTATTGCCCCGTCTGTCAGCGCTGAGGCGTCAGGAGTCAGGCCTCTTGTCCCCGCCGCTGCAGATTCCGCGCGCGCTCAGGCCAGCGGCATGCACAACTGCGTGCGCAGATCCGACGGCGGCGTGACCCGCGGGTCGTTCAGGTAGATCTCCCACGATGGCCCTTCGGCGCCGCGACGGCCGCTCGAGCCCATCCACTGGCCCAACTGCCCCCACGCCGCTGGCAACTGCTCGTACGGACCGACGTGCACGATCGACGCGCAGGTCGCCGCCGGCAGCCGCTGCTCCACGAGGCCGGCCGGCATCGGCACGCCGTCGGGCAGCGCCACACACGCGTCCGAGCGCAAGGCGTCGGCGGTCACTGTGCGTGGGTCGTCGTGGAAGAGCGCCAGCATCGCCGTGGCGTCCTTCTCGCCGCCCGACGATGCCAGCAGTCCGCCCAGCGTTCCGAATGCCTTCCCGATGCCGTGATACGGCCCGACGTGACGCACCGTGCCCAGGCGGCGCGCCGGTTGCTCGACGATGTCGACCTGCATGAGCCCCTCCGTGCGCGCCATCATGCGCGATCCGGAGGGCGGCTGACAGGCCCGTCGTGCGCGGCGGCGTGCGCGGCTAGACGTCCCCACCCGACCGGCCACCAGGCTACGGCACCCAGGCCCGCGGACCAGGCCGCGAGGGACATCGCCAGGGCCACTGCCGCCATCACGAACGACTCGCGGCGCGTCGGCGACGGCTCGCCCTCGGGCACGACGAGCAGGTGCGCCCACAGCGGCCAGTAGCCGAGGGTGAACTGCGTCATCGACATGTCGCCGAGCACCGACCGGCCGGCCACCACCGTGCCGCTCATCATCAGGTTGTAGGTGTCGACCGGCCAGTCCTCGTACTCGGTCCTGACGACGGTACCGGCACGAATCGCGTCGACGCGTGCGAAGTCCTCATCAGTCACCACGCGTGCGTGCGCCAGCGTGATGCTCCACGCGAGGACGTGCGACAGCACGACGATGCCCAGCGTCCACGCCAGGCGACGGCGCCGCCACCCGTCGAGCGCCGGCGCCGACGCCCCGCGAGGCTCCCAGCCGATCACGTGCAGCACCAGCGCGACGCTGATCACGGTCCACACCGTGGAGAACACCAGCGTTGCCGGGAGCACGCACCCGAGCGCGACGGCCGCCGCGGTGAGCGCGGCCCACGCGCGCCGGGCGGCGCGATCACCTCGCGGAAGCGGAGAGACGTCGCGCCAGGCCGCCGCGACCCCCCGTCCGAGCAGGTACAGGCCGACGACGACGGCGAGGCTGCCGGCGACGACCGAGAGGACGTCGAACCAGCTCGGAGGCGCCGTCAGATCGGGCACGAGCCAGGGCCGCGCTCCCGCGAACGTCAGCACGACGCCGTGCGGTACCACGGCGATCGCCACCGCGGCGGCCCGCGCACGGGCGCACACGTCGTGCTGCGGCGACACCGACGCGACGACCATCGGGCCGCCGGGGTGAGTCATGCGTGATTGGACACCGGCGCGGGCGCGCCGGGCTCGAACGCTCCGCGCCGCCTACGCGACCGCCGCCGGCACGCGCACCACGTTGTAGAGCGTGTCGCGCTCGATCGGCTCGCGGCCTGCGTCGCGGATGATGCGCTCGATCTGCGTGGTGCTCAGGGCCGTCGGCGTGGTGGCGCCAGCCATGTGGTAGATGGTCTCTTCCTGCACGGTGCCATCGAGATCATCGGCGCCGAACCACAACGCCGTCTGCGACAGCTCGACGCCCGACGAGATCCAGTAGGCCTTGATGTGATCGACGTTGTCGAGCAGCAGGCGGGCCACGGCGTGCGTGCGCAGCGTGTCGGTGCCGGTGGGCGCCGGCAGCTTCTTCATCTGGTTGTGCTCGTTGTGGAACGCGAGCGGGATGAAGGCCTGCAGGCCGCCGGTCTCGTCCTGCAGCGCGCGTACCTGCAGCATGTGGTCGACGCGCTCGGCCAGCGTCTCGATGTGGCCGTAGAGCATCGTCATGTTGGTGC
>CADEDM010000346.1 GCA_902826065.1 uncultured Acidobacteriota bacterium
ACTCCGTGACCGTCGGCAGGACCACCGGCAGCTGGTCGTCGGGCACCGGCACGACACCGTCCACCGGGCAGTGGATCATCGGGATCGGCGTGCCCCAATAACGCTGGCGCGAGATGCCCCAGTCCTTGAGGCGGTACTGCACCGACCCCGCGCCGAAGCCGCGCGCCTCGGCGTCCGCGGTCATGCGGCGGCGCGCCTCAGCAGACGTCAGGCCGTCGTACGGACCGGAATTGACGACCGTGCCCTCGTCGGCCATGGCCTCCGTCATCGTCGCCGGATCGCGCACCTGGCCGTCGGCGCCGCGCACCACCGCGCGGACCTCGAGCCCGTACTTGCCGGCGAACTCGAAGTCGCGCTGGTCGCCGTGCGGCACGCCCATCACGGCCCCGGTGCCGTACTCGCCCAGCACGAAGTTGGCCACCCAGATCGGCACGCGTTCGCCCGAGAACGGGTTCACCGCGTAGTGCCCGGTGAAGATCCCTTCCTTCCCCGCCTCGCCCGACATACGCGCCGTGCGATCCTGCGCGCGGTAGCGCTGCGCCTCGGCGAGCACCCGTTCGCCGGCGGGTCCCGTCGCCAGGCGCGTGACCAGCGGATGCTCCGGCGCCAGCGTGAGGAACGTGGCGCCGTAGATCGTGTCGATGCGCGTCGTGAACACCTCGACGCCGTCGGGCTGCCCTTCCACGGCGAACCGGACCCGCGCCCCCTCGGAGCGCCCGATCCAGTTCCGCTGCATCGTGAGCACCTTCTCGGGCCACGAGGCCAGGCCGTCGATGGCCGAGAGCAAGTCGTCGGCGTAGGCCGTGATGCGGAAGAACCACTGCTCGAGGTCCTTCTCCACCACGGCCGATCCGCAGCGCCAGCAGGTGCCGTCGATCACCTGCTCGTTGGCCAGGACGGTGTGGTCCACCGGACACCAGTTCACGGTCGAGCGACGCCGGTAGGCCAGGCCGCGCTCGAACATCCGCGTGAACAGCCACTGGTTCCAGTGGTAGTAGTCGGGCAGGCACGTCGCCAGTTCGCGTTGCCACGCGTAGCTGATGCCGAGGCGCTGGAGCTGCCCCTTCATGTGGGCGATGTTGGCCAGCGTCGACGTCTCGGGATGGATGCCGCTCTTGATGGCCGCATTCTCGGCCGGCAGCCCGAAGGCATCCCAACCGAACGGATGCAGCACGTTGAAGCCCTGCAGGCGCTTCAGGCGGGCGACGACGTCGCCGATGATGTAGTTCCGGACGTGGCCGACGTGGGCGTGTCCCGAGGGATACGCGAACATCTCCAGGCAGTAGAACTTCGGCTTCGACGGGTCTTCGACGACCTCGAACGCGCCGGCGTCACGCCAGCGCTGCTGCCATTTCGCGTCGAGATCCTGAGGGTGGTAGTCGGACACGGTGTGGAATCTGGGAGAGACGAGCGGCAGAAGGCCGCTGGCCAAATTCTATCAGCCGCTCAACCAGCGTCAGGCGAGAGAAGTCCTGGCAGACGCGGAAGTGGAGCCAGGCCTGCGCCCGGCCTCACGCTCAGAGGCCGGGCCAGTACGGCGCCAGCGCCGCACGCGCCGCAGCGGCCGCCGCCCGGCCGCGAGCACGATCGCCCCGCATCGCGGGAGCGCCGGCCGATGTCCCGGCGCGTTCGAGCACCGCCAGCACGCCGTCGAGCGACTCTGCCAGGGCCTCGAGGTCGTAGCCGCCCTCGGTCACGTACACCGCCCGGCCGCGGGCGTGGCGCGCCGCCACGTCCTCGAGCAGGCCGGCGATCGACCGGAAGCCAGGCGCGGTCATGCGGCAGCCGCCCAGCGGATCCTGCTCGTGGGCGTCGAACCCGGCCGACACGAGCAGCAGATCGGGCTGGAAGCGGTCGAGTACCGGCAGCGCCACCGACCGGAACGCCTCGTCGAGGTCGGCGTCGCCAGCGCCGGCCTCGAGCGGCAGGTTCACCGTGAAGCCTGCCCCCGCGCCCCGGCCCACGTCGTGCGCCGCGCCGGTGCCCGGGTAGTACGGATACTGATGGCTCGAGACGAACAGCACCGACGGGTCGTCGTAGAACATCGCCTCGGTGCCGTTGCCGTGGTGCACGTCGAAGTCGACGATCGCGACCTTGCCGACGCCGGCCCGCCGGGCCCAGGCCGCGCCGACGGCGATGCTGTTGAACAGGCAGAAGCCCATCGCGCGCGCGGCCTCGGCGTGGTGACCGGGTGGCCGCACCAGCACCACCGCCCGATCGTCCGCGGTTTGCAGCACGTGCCGGATGCCGTCGACCACGCCACCGGCGCCGAGGCGGGCCACGTCGTACGAATCGGGGCTGGTGGTGGTGTCGGGATCGAGGCGCACCGCCAGGCCCGAGGTCTCGCGGATCGCGGCGACGTATTCCGGCGCGTGCACGAGCGCGAGCGTGGCCTCGTCGGCCGGTGTCGGCTCGGTCAGCACGTGGCCGCGTGCGGCCCACTCCAGGGCCACGCGCCGCAGCACCTCGGCACGCTCCGGACGCTCGGGATGCCCCGGCGGCGTGAGATGGTCGGCGAATCGCTCGCTGCTCAGCAGGCGCATGCGTCCTTCATTCTCGCGCGGCCGGCCGCGCCAGCGCCTCGCGGCTCGCCGCCTCGGCCGCCTGCAGGCCACGCTCGACGGCCTGGCGCGCCGCCTCGACGCCCTCCGCGTCGGCGTCGCGGGCGACGCGGATCGTCTCGCCGATCGCCATCACGATGCGGGCACCGGGCTTCGGGATCTGCGTGCGGTCCCAGCTGCCAAGGGTCCAGTGCCGATCGGCTTCGGCGTGCACCGGCACGATCGGGTGTCCCGTGGCCTTCGCCAGCCAGGCAATGCCGGGCTGCACCACTCCCCGCGGCCCACGCGGGCCGTCGACCGTGAACGCGGCGTCCTGCTGGGCCACCGACTTCAACAGCGCGCGCAGCGCCTTCGCGCCGCCGCGCGAACTCGATCCGCGCGCAGCGCCGAAGCCGAAGCGCTGGATGATGCGCGCGATCCACTCGCCGTCGAAGTTCTCGCTGGTCACCACGACGATGCCGCGGTGGCGGTAGTACCACAGGCACGGCAGGATGCGGCCGTGCCACAGCGCCCAGATGCGGCGCTCGCCCGAGCGATCCGCGGCCTCGAGGCGCTCGCGGTGCACCGTCTCGAACCGCACGGTCGCCCCGAGGGCGCGCAACGCCGGCGTGCCTACGCCAGCGATGGCCGCGACTTCCGCGCGCCGTCGCCACGACTGCCGCCAGGCCGGCGCCGCGCCGTCGTCGTCGAGCGCGTCGGCCGTCACATGCCGTCGTACTGCGGCCCTTCGCCGCCTTCCGGCGCCACCCAGGTGATGACGCCGTACGGGTCCATGATGTCGCAGGTCTTGCAGTGGACGCAGTTCGAGGCGTTGAGCTGCAGACGCTTCCCGCCGGCGCCGTTGTCGACCA
>CADEDM010000347.1 GCA_902826065.1 uncultured Acidobacteriota bacterium
CCCGGCCTGCATGTCGTGCCACCGGATGATCGATCCGATCGGCCTGGCGCTCGAGCACTTCGACGTCGCCGGTGCGTGGCGGATCAAGGACAACGGCATGCCGGTCGACGCGGCCAGCGCCCTCTACGATGGCACCCCGCTCACCAGCGCCCACGACTTGCAGCGGGCGCTGATGAAGCGCTCCGACGTGCTGGTGCGCACGTTCACCGAGAACCTCGCCACCTACGCGCTCGGCCGCCGGCTCGCGGCCACCGACATGCCGATGGTACGCGGCGTGGTGCGGACGGCGGCGAAGGACCAGTACGCGTTCCAGGCGTTCGTGACGGCGCTGGTCAGCGCGCCGCAGTTCAAGATGAAGGCCGCCGACACGCCGGTCACGACCACGCAGGCGGGCGGCGAGGCACGCTAGGGCAGTCGGGATTTTCCGTCGAGGAGATCGAGATGTCGTTCATCACTGGCAAGCACGTGGCGCGACGGACGATGCTGCGGGGCCTCGGGGCCACCGTGGCGCTGCCGTTCCTCGACGCGATGGTGCCCGCGGGCACGTTGTTCTCGGCCACGGCGAAAGCCGCCGGGCTCGATCGGCCGCGGCTGGTCTGCATCGAGAGCGTGCACGGCTCGGCGGGCAGCAGCCCGTGGGGCGCCGAGCAGCACCTGTGGTCGCCAGTGGCGGCCGGCCGGGACTACGACCTCACGCCGACGTCGCTCAGCCCGCTCGAGAGCTGGCGCAAGTACCTGACGATCGTCAGCGACACCGACGTCCGCAACGCCGAGGCGTTCTCGCAGCCCGAGATTGGCGGCGACCACTTCCGCTCGAGCGCGGTGTTCCTGACGCAGGCGCATCCCAGGCAGACCGAGAGCTCCGACGTCCGCGCCGGCGTCTCGCTCGATCAGCTGTACGCGCAGAAGTACGGGCAGGACACGCCGCTGCCGTCGATGCAGCTGTGCATCGAGAACGTCGACCAGGCCGGCGGCTGCGCCTACGGCTACTCGTGCGTCTACACCGACATGATCTCGTGGGCGTCGCCCACCGAGCCGCTGCCGATGATCCGCGACCCGCGGATGGCGTTCGACCAGTTGTTCGGCGCCGGCGGATCGGAAGACGAGCGCACTGCCCGTCGCCGCTCGACCGCCAGCGTGCTCGACTACGTCAATGGCCAGGTCAAGGAGCTGACGCGGTCGCTCGACGCCAGCGACAAGCGCCGCATGGACCAGTACCTCGACAACGTGCGCGAGATCGAGCGGCGCATCCAGAAGGTCGAGACCCGCAACATGAGCGGCGACGCGCGCACGCTGCCCGGCGCGCCGGCCGGCGTGCCCGACTCGTTCGAAGAGCACATCAAGCTGATGTTCGACCTGCAGGCGCTGGCCTTCCAGGCCGACGTCACGCGCGTGTTCTCGTTCAAGACCGGACGCGACGCCTCGAGCCGCGTCTATCCCGAGAGCGGCGTCTCGAAGGGCTTCCACCCGTCGTCGCACCACGGCAACAAGCCGGCGAACGTGCTCGAGTTCGCGCAGATCAACCGCTACCACGTCAGCCTGCTGCCGTACTTCATGGAGAAGCTGCAGGCCATAGACGAGGGCGGCACCAACCTGCTCGACAAGAGCCTGATCGTCTACGGCTCGCCGATGGGCGACGGCAACGTGCACAACCACAAGCGCTGCCCGCTGATCCTGCTGGGCGGCGCCAAGGCCGGGCTGTCGGGCAACGTGCACCATCGCGCCGCCGCCGGCACGCCGATGGCCAACGTGATGCTGAGCGTGCTGCACATGGCCGGCCTCACCGAGATCGAACAGCTCGGCGATTCCACCGGCGCGTTCTCGTTCTCGGCGTAGTTCGCCGCGGAGGCTCGTCATGTCCACTCTTCGTCGTTTCACCGGCGCGGTGCTCGTGGGCACGGCGCTGCCACTGGCCGGCGCCGCCGTCGCGGCTGGCGCCCTGGACCAGGCGCGCCCGGCCGCCACGGCGCCCGCGCCAGGCGCCCTGGCCGACGCGGCGATGCGCGAGGATCTCGCGGCGGTCGAGCGTCTGCTGTCAGCCGGCGCCGAGGTGAACGGCACCCAGGGCGACGGCATGACGGCCCTGCACTGGGCGGCCGAGCGCGGCCGGGCCGACGTGGCTCGCGCGCTGATCGCCGGCGGCGCCAACGTCGCCGCCACCACGCGTCTCGGCGCCTACACGCCCCTCCATCTGGCGGCGCGTCGCGGTCACGCGGACGTGGTGACGCTGCTGCTCGAAGGCAAGGCGCCCGCCGGCGTCGCCGCGACCACCGGTGTGACGCCGCTGCACCTGGCGGCCGCGGCCGGCAGCCGCGCGATTGTCGAGGCCCTGGTGTCGCGTGGCGCCGCCGTGGATGCGCGCGAGCCCGAGTGGAACCAGACGCCGCTGATGTTCGCCGCGGCCGCGGGACGCACCGAGACCGTGCGTGCGCTCGTGGCGCTGGGCGCCGATGCGAACGCCACGGCCAAGGTCGTCGACCTCCTGAACCGCAACCGCGAGGACGGCGCCGACAGCCGCGCCCGCAACCAGCGCGTCGCGCAGCTGCAGCGCGAACGGGCCGCGCAACTCGCGAAGATCGCCGGCGGCCCGAAGGCGGCGCCGCAGATGCGGGCGCCGCGCGGCGACGACAGCGGCAACGAGCCCGAGCCGCTGAATTACGCCGAGCTGGTGGGCGCCCACGGCGGCCTGACGCCGCTGCTGCTCGCCGCCCGCGATGGCCGCGCCGACACGGCGCTGGCCCTCATCGAGCTCGGCGCCAATCTGAACCAGGTGAGCGCCGGCGATCACACGAGCCCGCTGCTCATGGCGACGATCAACGGTCACTTCGATCTGGCGGCGACGCTGCTGGCGAACGGCGCGAATCCGCGGCTGGCGAGTGACGCCGGCGCCACGCCCCTCTACGGGGTGCTGAACATGCAGTGGGCCCCCAAGGCCCGGCATCCGCAGCCGGCGCATTACATGCAGCAGTCGGTCGACTACCTCGATCTCGCCGAGCGCTTCCTCGCGGCCGGCGCCGACGTCAACGCCCGCCTGACGCGCACGCTCTGGTACACCACCTACAACCGCGACCTGCTGGGCGTGGATCGCACCGGCGCCACCGCGTTCTGGCTCGCGGCCTATACGCTCGACATCCCGGCGATGCAGCTGATGCTGAAGTACGGGGCCGACCCGAACATCCGCACGGCCAAGGTGCCCGAGCGCTACGAGGAAGGCGGACCTGATCCCGACAAGCCCGATCAGTC
>CADEDM010000348.1 GCA_902826065.1 uncultured Acidobacteriota bacterium
CGGCGGTGTCGACCGTGGGCTTCGGCGAGGCGATGGCGTCGTCGGTGGCGCGGGCGATCTCCTGGTCGACGTCGGCAGCCAGGGCCGTCAGGTCGGCCTCGGTGGCCATGCCCTGCGCCACCAGGAAGCTGCGCATCTTCAGCAGCGGGTCCCGCGCCGCTTCGGCCTCGCGCTCTTCCGGCGTCTTGTAGAGCCGCTCGTCGTCCGACAGCGAGTGCGAGTACGGGCGCGTGACCTTCGCGTGGACCAGCACCGGCTTCCGCTCGCGCCGCACGTGCGTGACCGCGGCTTCCATCGTGCGATAGCTGTCGATGTAGTCGGTGCCGTCGCAGCGGAACACGGTCAGATTCGGGAAGCCCTCGACCAGCTTCGAGATATCGCCGCCGGGCGTCTGGGCCTCGACCGGCACCGAGATGGCGTAGCCGTTGTCCTCGACCAGGATGAGCACCGGTGCGGGACGCGCGCAGGCGGAGTTCAGCGACTCCCAGAACTCGCCTTCGCTCGTGGCGCCGTCGCCGATCGACATGTAGGTGATCTCGTCGGCGTGATGGCGCGTCGCGGCGTCGGCGATGTCGCTGATGCGCCCGTAGAGCACGCCGGCCTCCGCGCAGCCGACGGCCTGCAGCGCCTGCGTGCCGGTGGGACTGCCCTGCGAGGGGATGTTCAACGCGCGATGGCCCCAGTGCGACGGCATCTGCCGGCCGCCGGAGTTCGGGTCGTCCTTCGCGCCGACGGCGCCCTGCAGCATCTCGAGCGGGGTCATGCCGAGCCCGAGGCACAGCGCGCGATCGCGATAGTACGGATAGAACCAGTCGTAGCCGGGTTTCAGGTGCGCGGCCGCCGCGGTGCAGATCGCCTCGTGGCCGGCACCGCTGATCTGGAAGAAGATCAGGCTCTGGTTCTTGAGCTGAATCTCCTTGTCGTCGAGCCGACGCGACAGGAGCATCGTGCGATACGCGGCGACGAGTTCGTCACGGGACTGCAAGCCATTCGACGCCACGGCGGCGCCGGTCCGGCGCGCGGTGGACTCGGTGTGCTTCGCGAGCGTCGAACCCTTCATGCAGCTTCCTTCCCGCGGACGTCGTGAGCCCGTCTCTGCCGCATCGTTCGCGGCGACAGCAACGCTGAATTATACCACCCGGGTGCGGATGTTATAATCCGCGCGGCCCGCGCATGGACGTGATGTCGGGGCCGGATTTTCACGCGCCGTCGCGGCGCACCCGTCGAGGCCCACCCATGTCCACACGCCCCGTTCGCCTGCACCGCTGGGATGAGATCGCGCTCGAGAAGGTGACCGAGATGATCTCTCGCAAGGTCGTCACCGGCGAGCGCGAGATGATCGGGCAGATCTACCTGAAGCGTGGCGCCATCGTGCCGATGCACTCGCACGAGAGCGAACAGCTGACCTACGTGCTGCAGGGCGCCTTGAAGTTCCTGATCCACGGCGAGGAGATCACCGTGCGCGAGGGCGAGGTGCTCCACATCCCGTCGTGGGTGCCGCATCAGGCCGAGGCGCTCGAGGACACCTTCGAGATCGATCTCTTCAGCCCGATCCGCCAGGACTGGCTCGACGGCACCGACGCCTACTTCAACGACGTGCCGACGCCGGGGCCGAGTTCGTCGTAGCGGCACATCCTGACCGCGAGCCCCGCGCCGCGAGCCTCGTCTCGGGCATCAGTGGACGTGCTTCTTCCACTCCTTCGACCAGTCCGCGTTGCCCGCTGTGGGGCCGCGTCCGCCCTGATAGACGTCGAAGCGCGTGCGTGAGCGGCCGTGGCGCCACTTGGTCCAGCGATAGCGGATCTCGTCGAGCGGCCCGCGCCGCCCCTTGAGATAGAGGTAGCCGACCAGCAGGCCGCCCAGGTGCGCCACGTGCGCCACGCCGTCGCCGGCACTGCCCATCGACGACAGGAACGCGATGCCGCCCAGGATCATCACCGCGTAGCGCGCCGGTACCGGGAAGATGTAGAGGAACACCGTGCGGTGCGGAAAGTACATCCCGTAGGCGAGCAGCAGTCCGTAGATCGCCCCTGAGGCGCCCACGACAACCGTCTGGTAGAGCGCGTTCGCGTACGGCAGCGGCGACAGCGCCCACAGGATCGTCACGACCGCGGCGCCGACGCCGGTGACGAAGTAGTAGCGCACGAAGAAGCGCGTGCCCCACGTGCGCTCGAGGTCGGTGCCGAACATCCACAGCGCCAGCATGTTGAACAACAGGTGGCCGATGCCGCCATGCAGGAACATGTAGGTGAGCGGCTGCCACAGCGCGAACTCGCGCAGCACCAATGCCGGCATCAGCCCGAGGCGGACGGTCATCGCCGGCACGATCAGCGTCAGCAGGAAGGCGCCGACGTTGATGGCGATGAGGGTCTTGATCGCCTGACTGAGCGGACCCGGCCCGATGGCGTAGTCGACCGTGCCGTAGCGCGGCATCTCTGAATTATAGAGCGGCGCCAGGCGCGGCACCGGCGGAGTCGGCGCGCGGCTCGCCGGCGCTCTCGGGCAGCTGCGCGGCAAGCACGGCGGCCAGGAGCGGCATGCCCGAAATCGCGAGCAGCGCCATCGGCAGACCCACCCGGTCGCCCATCCAGCCGACGATGGGGACCATCACGGCGCCCATGCCCCAGGCGAAGCCCATCATCAGCGACGACACGGTGGCCGCGCCCACCGGCGCGAGTTCCTGTGCGTAGGTCACGTTGACGGGCAGCGTCGACTGCAGCAGCAGGCCACCCAGCGACACTGCCGCGGTGAGCCACCACCCCGACAGCTGCGACGCCGCCATCATGAACGGCACCGCGGCGACCAGCGAGGTGATGATCACCCGCCGCGGCCCGAACCGATCGGCGAGTGGGCCGCCCGAGAAGCCGCCGATGCCGGAGACCAGCAGGTAGCAGGTGCCGGCGAGGCTGGCGTTGGCGATCGACATCCCCTGAGACGTCAGCAGCACCGGCATGAAGACCGCGAAGCCCGACGCCGTGAACGTCCGCAGCACGACGGCGAAGTAGAGCAGCGTGAGCGGCCTGGCGTACGGCTTCAGCTCGGCCAGCCCGCGATGGCCGGCCGGCGCGTGACGTTCGAGGACCGGCACGCGCCGCAGCAGGACCGTGAGCGCCAGCAGCCCGGGCACCGCGATGATCGGCGACCAGTGCAGGCCGAAACGCTCGATGGTGGGCGCGAAGAACAACGGCGCCATCGCCATGCCGATGGAGCCGGCGGTGATGTGCACCGACATCGCGAAG
>CADEDM010000349.1 GCA_902826065.1 uncultured Acidobacteriota bacterium
TGCTGATGTCGCCCGACGGCAAGACCGTCGAAGCCGAAGCCGCGCACGGCACGGTCACGCGGCACTACCGGCTGCACCAGCAGGGCAAGCCCACCAGCACCAACCCGATCGCGTCGATCTTCGCGTGGACGCGTGGCCTGCAGTACCGCGGGCAGTTCGACGGCACGCCCGACGTCGTGGCGTTCGCCGAGACGCTCGAGAAGGTGTGCGTGGACGTGGTCGAGTCGGGCCGCATGACCAAGGACCTGGCGATCCTGATCCGCGCCGACCATCCGTTCCTCACGACCGAAGAGTTCCTCGCCGCGATCGACGCCGAGCTGCGTGCTCGCATGGCCGCCTAGGCGCGGGCTCGTGCAGATCGTGGACGTGACGCCGGACGATCCGGCGCGGCTGGACGCCATCGCGGACGTCCTGGTGGATGGCTTTGCGGGCTCGGGCGCCGATGTCTGGCAGACCCGCGAGGACGCACTCGAGACCGTCGTCGAGTCGCTGGGCGAGGATCGCATCAGCCGCGTGGCGCTCGATGACGCTGGCCGCGTGCTCGGCTGGATGGGCGCGGTCGCGACCTACGGCGGCTGGGTCTGGGAACTGCACCCGCTCGTCGTGCGCCGCGACTGCCAGGGCCGCGGCGTCGGCCGCGCACTCGTTGCGGACCTGGAACGTCAGGTGCGCGAACGCGGCGGCATGACCATCTGCCTCGGCACCGACGACGAGAACGGCCGGACGTCGCTGGGCGGCGCGGAGCTCTATCCCGACCCGCTCGCCGCCGCGCGCGACCTTCGCGATCTCGACGGCCATCCGTTCGCGTTCTATCGCCGCCTCGGGTTTGCGGTCGTCGGGGTGTTGCCCGACGCCAACGGCCTCGGCAAGCCCGATATCCTCATGGCGAAGCGCGTGGGTGCCGTGCCGGCTGCGGACGCGTCGACGCCGGTGTCGCTGACAGCGGTCGAGTAGCGCTGGCTCGGGGACAGGGCTAGACTCTGTCGGTTCCTGCCCACCACCCTCACGCTCACACGGAGACCACCAATGACGGACACGGCTGCCATCAACGCGACGACCCTGGGCTGCTCGATCACCTGCAAAGATCTCCAGGCCTCGATTGGCTTCTACCGCGACGCCATCGGGTTCGCGGTGGCCCAGACGTTCGAGCACGAAGGCAAGGTCGTCGGCGCGATCATCGGCGCCGGTGACTGCCGCATCGTGCTCAACCAGGACGATGGCAAGCTGGGCTGGAGCCGCACCAAGGGCCAGGGCTTCTACCTGCAGATCAACGTCGCCGGCGCCGCCGACGTCGATGCCGCCGCGGCCCGGATCGCGAAGGCAGGCGGGACGCTGCTGGACCAGCCGGCCGACCGTCCGTGGGGGGCGCGGATGTTCCAGTTCCACGACCTCGACGGGTTCAAGCTGGGCGTGTCGACACCGCTCTGAGGTCCGCGTTCGCCGCGGAGGCCGCCATGATCGTCGGCGCTCATTCGATCCTCTACAGCACCAATCCCGAGGCCGACCGCGACTTCCTGCGCGACGTCATCGGCCTGCCGCACGTCGATGCCGGTCACGGCTGGCTGATTTTCGGGCTGCCGCCGTCGGAGGTGGCGGTGCATCCGGCGGATACGAACGGCCGGCACGAGTTCTACCTGCTGTGCGACGACGTCGACGCCTTCGTCGCCGACATGACCGGGCGAGGCATCGCGTCGTCGCCGGTACACCGCGAGCGGTGGGGAGCGATCACACAGGTGACGTTGCCAGGCGGCGGCACGCTGGGCGTCTACCAGCCGGCCCATCCACGTCCGCCGCAGGCGTGACGGACGCGCGCCTGACTTCCGCCGGCGCCGTACGGCGCTTGTCTCTTCAGTGGAGGACTCGCCATGGCGAATCCCGCCGAAGGTTACGAGAGCTACATGGTGCCCCCGCTCTTCGGCCCGTGGGCGGCACGGCTCGTCGCCCGGGCCGCGCCTGCCGACGGTGAGCGCGTCGTCGACGTAGGCTGCGGCACGGGCATCGTGGCTCGCACGGTGGTGCGGGCCCGAGCCGCGGGCGGCGCGATCGAGGCGCTCGACGCCAGTCCGGACATGCTGGCAGTGGCCCGCGCGGCCGCAGCGCGCGAGGGCGCCGACGGCATCGTCTGGCACCAGGGCACCGCGGAACAGTTGCCCTGGGCCGACGGCTCCGTCGACGTCGTGCTCAGCCAGTTCGCGCTGATGTTCTTCACCGACCGGGCCCAGGCGATGGCCGAGATGCGGCGGGTGGTGCGCGCCGGCGGGCGCGTCGTGGTGAGCACGTGGCAGGCCCTCGATCGGCATCCGTTCTACGACACCCTGCATCGCGTGATCGAGCGGCGACTCGGCGTCTCGGCGCTGCAGACCATCTTCGCGTTGGGCGACGCCGGCGCGCTAGGCGCCCTTGCCGCTGACGCCGGGTTCGGTCGCATCGACGTGGAGTCGCCGGCCATGACGGCGACGTTCCCCAATCCCGGAGGCTTCCTGGCCGGGGAGATCGAGGTCGATACCGCCGCGATTCCGGCCATGCAGCATCTCGACGCCCATGCCCGCCGGGCGATGGTGGACGCCATCGGCGCCGACATGGCCGAGGCCCTGCGCGGCGTGACCCGCGCCGATCACGTCGAGCTCGAATTCCACGCGCACGTCCTGACGGCGCGGCCGTGAGCCCGGCCACAGACGCGGGCCTCCTCACGCCGGGACGCGTCGCTGCTAGACTGCGCCCATGTCGCGAGGTCGTCTTTCCCTGCTCCGCTGGCTCGGCGTCCTGCTCGTCGTCGCGGCGACGGGCGCCGCCGTGTCGTTGGCGGCCCAGAGCCGTCCGGCGTCGCCCGACTGGCCCGCGGTCGAACGCGAAGCGCTCGAGATCTACCAGTCGCTCATCCGGTTCGACAGCAGCGTCTCCGAACGTGCGGAAGCCGAGTGGCTGAAGGCGCTGTTCGACACGCACGGCGTGCCGGCGCAGATCTTCGCGCTCGACCCGCAGCGGCCGAACGTGGTGGCACGGCTGAAGGGCAACGGGTCGAAGCGTCCGCTGCTGATTCTGGGCCACCTCGACACGGTCACGGTCGATGCCGCGAAATGGACGTTCCCGCCGTTCAGCGCCACGCGCGACGGCGGCTTCGTCTACGGACGCGGCAGCATCGACGACAAGGACAACCTGGCGTCGGCGGTGATGACGGTGTTGCTGCTCAAGCGATTGAACGTGCCGCTCGACCGCGACGTGATCCTGCT
>CADEDM010000350.1 GCA_902826065.1 uncultured Acidobacteriota bacterium
CTCGAACACCTTCTTCATCTTGTCGGTGGCCTTGCCGAGCACGAAGGTGCGGCTGATGTCCGACTGGTAGCCCTCCACCGCGCAGCCGCCGTCAATCAGGATGACGTCGCCCTCCTTGATCACCTGCGGCGTGATCGACCCGTGGGGCAGGGCCGAGTACTCGGCGGTCTGGGCACTGGCGTAGCCCGGGTAGCCGAGCGCCGTGTGCGCCGCGGCGATCAGGCCCTGGAAGTCGCGCTGCGTCATGCCGGGCTTCAAGGCCCGCCACGCCGCCTCGTAGGCCTTCAGCGTCACTGCCGAGGCATGCGTCATCAAGGCCAGTTCGTGCGCGTCCTTGATCGTGCGGCAACCGCCGGTGATCGGCGTGCCGCTCACGAGCGTCAGGCCCGGCGCCGCGGCGGCGAGGCCGTCGACGAAGACGTGGCGGACCGTCTCCTCGACGCCGATGCGGCCGGACGAAATCCCGCGGTCCTTGAGGCCTTGTGCGACGCGCGCGTACGGACTCTCGTGCTCTTCCCAGATGCGCACGTCCGGCGATCCGGTGAACGGGCTGGTCGCGAACTGCTCGCGCGTGCGCTCTTCCTCGAACGCCGGCGTGACGACGAACGGCTCGCCGGTCTTCGGAATCACGACCGTGAAGAGACGTTCACTCAGGCCCCACTGGATGCCGCTGAAGTAGACCAGCGACGTGCCCCCGGTGAGCATCAGCGCGTCGATCTTGTGCTCGGCCATCAGCCGGCGCGCCTTCTCGACGCGGCCGCGCCGCTCGTCGCGTGAGATCGGCGTCACGCCGTCGCGCATCGGCTTCAGGGCGGCGATCGACGGCGCGGACTGGGCGGCGGCCTCGTCAGCGGCGTGCGACAGCGTGAGGGCGCCGGCGGCCATGGCGCCGGAGGTGATGAGCGAGCGGCGGGACAGCATAGAGAACCTTGTGGGGACCAGGGACCAGGGACCAGGGACCAGGGAAGAACTGACGGAGTATACCCGTCACGAGCCCATGGCGCCGAGGCGCCTCACAGCTGCGACAGGATCCAGTCGGCCGCGATCCGCGCGCCGTCGACCGGCAACCGATCGGGAGGCGCGGGCGAGTCGGTCAGCGCGTCCAGCGCGGCTTGCCAGTTGCCAGCCAGCAGCGTCGCCTGCGGCAGGTACGCGCAGCGCACGTGGCGCGGCATCTCGCGCACGAGCACGTCGTACTCGATGAAGTGGCCGCGATCGGTGTAGAGCAGCGCGGTGTCGTTGGCCACGCACTCGCTGATGATGCCGTAGCCGGGCTTGGTCACCACGACGTCCGCCGCGGCCACCACGTCCTCGTAGCGCAGGCCCATCGCATACATCGCCGGCTCGTCGAGCGGATACAGCGCCCCGCGCGCCGACGCCTGGGCGAGCGGCACGCGATCCGGGCCGAACGGCACGCTGGCGCTGACGAGCAGCGTCCAGCCGGTGGTGCGGCTCAGGGCGTCGAGGTCGATGCCGGCGACGCCGTAGCCGCCGAACGAGACCAGCGCCAGGCGTCCGTCGGGCAGGCCGAGCCGCGCCCGGGTGTCTGCCGGGGCGTGCCGGGCCTTCCGGGCGATGAACGGCAGGTCGTGGATCTCGGGAATCGTCTCGAAGCCGCCGTGCAGCGGCAGCCGGAACGCGCGCCCCGCCCGCCGGTAGATGTCGCCCAGGGCGTCGGCGGCCGCCGCGCCGCCGGTGTAGTCGCGAAAAATCCAGTCCCAGGTGAAGTTCCCGAGCGCCATCGCCGGCACACCGGCCAGGCGGGCGGCTTCGAGTCCCAGCGGCGGGATATCGGCCATGACGAACGCGACGTCGCGCGCTCGCAGGCCGTCAGCTTCGCGCGCGGCCAACGCCGGCAGGGCGCGCACGTAGTGGTCGGCGCGGCGGATGGTCTCGACAGCATCGAGGCTCAGGCTGTCGCGCTGCACTACGCCGGGATCGGTGTCGAGGGGCTCGAGCGTGAACGGCCCGCGCACGGTCAGGTCGAACAGCCAGCGGGGCGCGGCGGTACGGATGACGATCGGCAGATCGGGCGCCGCTGCGAGCAGCGCGTTGACGACCTCGATCGACCGCGACGCATGGCCGAAGCCATGCCCCGAGATGTAGTAGACGAGCGGTCGCATCAGGCGTGACTACGCGTCGACGTCCTGCGGCCCGTGCGTCACGACCGCCGCGGCGGCCGCCGGCTTCGGCCCCAGCGCCACCGCCAGCACGTCCTCGAGCCGCTTGGCGAAGACGAACGTCATGTCCTGGCGCAGCTCGGGCGGGATGTCGACGAGGTCGGCTTCGTTGAGGGCCGGCAGGATCACCGTGCGGACGCCGAAGCGGCGCGCCGCCAGCGCCTTCTCGCGAATGCCGCCCACCGGCAGCACCAGGCCGCTCAGCGTGATCTCGCCGGTCATGGCGACGTCCTCGCGCACCGGGCGTCCCGACGCCGCTGACAGGATCGCCGTGGCCATCGTGACGCCCGCCGACGGGCCGTCCTTGGGGATCGCGCCGGCCGGGACGTGGAGGTGCAGGTCGTGATCGCGCAGGAACGTCGGCGCCACGCCCAGCGTCGCCGCCTGGGCGCGGATGTGGCTCACGGCCGCGCGCGCCGATTCCTGCATGACGTTGCCGAGTTGGCCCGTCAGGATGATCTGTTCGTGGCCGCCGGGCAGCAGCGACGCCTCGATGAAGAGCACGTCGCCGCCGGCCTCGGTCCAGGCGAGGCCGGTCGCCACACCAGGAGCCGAGGTGCGGAACGCGACCTCTTTCTTGAAGCGCGCCGGCCCCAGGTAGTCGTCGAGGTCGTCGGCCGTCACGACCGAGGGCGCAATCGTCGCCTCGTCGGGGGCCGTGGCGGTCTTCGCCGCGACCTTCCGCGCCACGGTGCCGATGAGGCGCTCGAGGCTGCGCACGCCGGCCTCGCGCGTGTATTCGGCGACCAGGCCGCGCAGCGCCGCGTCGTCGAGGACGAGCGCATCGGTGGTCAGGCCGTGCTCGGTGAGCTGGCGCGGGATCAGGTACTTCCGCGCGATGTGGACCTTGTCCTCTTCCGTGTAGCCGGCGAGCTGGATGATCTCCATGCGATCGAGCAGCGCCGGATGCATCGTGCCGAGCTGGTTCGCGGTGGCGATGAACAGGACCTTCGACAGGTCGACCGGGACCTCGAGATAGTGATCGCGGAAGGTGTGGTTCTGCGCCGGGTCGA
>CADEDM010000351.1 GCA_902826065.1 uncultured Acidobacteriota bacterium
AGGAAGATGTTCGCCGGCTTGATGTCGCGGTGCAGGATGCCTTCGACGTGCGCGGCGTCGAGCGCGTCGGCGACCTGCGTCGCGACGTCGAGCAGTTGCTTCCCCACGAGCGGCCCGCGCAGCAGCCGGCGATCGAGGGTCTCGCCCTCGAGCAGCTCCATGGCGAGATAGCAGCGGCCGTCGTATTCGTCGAAGCCGTAGATCGTGCAGATGTTCGGGTGGTTGAGGCTCGAGGCGGTGCGCGCTTCGCGGCGGAAGCGATTGACGGCTTCGGCGTCGCCCGACGATGTGGCCGGCAGCACCTTGAGCGCGACCATCCGGCCCAGCACCGAGTCCTGGGCCCGGTACACGACGCCCATCCCTCCCGCGCCGAGAGGCTCGAGAACTTTGTAATGGCCGAGCTGCTGTCCGGAAAGATTGGACACGGCGGACAGAACATCGTAGGGGGCCCGAAACGCGGAGTCAACGCCCCGCCGCTCCGGTTGACCCACTCCAATGCGTGCCGTTACAGTTGGATAGCGTTTTCTGAAAACGCGTTCCGCATCGTGGAAACACGGGACACCCCCAGCCGGCC
This sequence comes from uncultured Acidobacteriota bacterium, assembly GCA_902826065.1. Taxonomy (GTDB): domain Bacteria; phylum Acidobacteriota; class Vicinamibacteria; order Vicinamibacterales; family UBA2999; genus CADEFD01. Next base: position 575 of record CADEDM010000351.1, read on the forward strand.
CCAGACGGGAACCTCGACCGACAAAGCGCTGGACGTGTGCGAGCTGCTCAGCCGCGTGCCTCGTGGCATGAGCGTGTCTGATGTGGCGCGGGCGCTGCACCTGCCGGTCTCGAGCGCGCACCGCGTGCTCGGGGTGCTCAAACGGCGCGGCTATGTGCGCCAGGACGACGAGACGGCGCGCTACAGCCTCTCGCTCAAGATGCTCGACATGATGTTCCGCGCCCTCGGTGGCTCGGAGCTCCGGCTGCACGCGTACCCGCTGGTCCGCGATCACGTGCTGCGCACCGCACAGCGGATGTTCCTGGCCATGCCGGCGGCCGGGGAGGTCACGTACCTGTGGCCGACCGGCCCCGACGAGGTCGCGATGCGCACGGTGCACGGCCGCGAGATGCCGGGGCACTGCGCGCTGTACTTCGGCGTGGCCGAGGCCCAGGCCACCCGTCGCCTGAGTTGCCTGAAGCTGAGTGACTCGACGCACGTGCGGACGCCGTCGGCCGCGATCGTGCGGCTCGGGCCGCCGGGCGACCTGCCGGAAGGGGCGCAGCGCCTGGTGTGCACCTGCGCGCCGATTCGTGATTACACGACCCAGGAAGTGGGCCGCGTCGGCGCCTTCGTGCACGGCGCCGGCGAGGCCCCGCTGGCAACGACCGACCATCGAGGTGTCTGGGAATTGGCCCGGAACATCTCACTCAGGCTCGGCTATCTGCCGTCGACGCCCCTGGAGGCGTCGGCGTAGCCGTACGCCGCCCGCGCGGGCGGCCCGGGCGATTCATTCGGAGGAACGCGTGGCGTACATCATCACGGAACCCTGCATCGGCACCAAGGACTCGGCCTGCGTGGACGTGTGCCCGGTGGACTGCATCCACCCGCGCAAGGACGAGGGCGATTTCGAGGCGTCGACGATGCTCTACATCCATCCGGACGAGTGCATCGACTGCGGCGCCTGCGTGCCGGCCTGCCCGGTCGAGGCGATCTTCGCCCTCGACGAGGTGCCGGAGAAGTGGAAGAATTACATCGCCATCAACGCCGCGCACTACCAGAAGTAGCGGCAGGCACCGTGGGGCGCGTGGTGGCGCTCCCGTGAGGATGGAACGTCGGTAGCGCGCCTCTCTGCGCCTGGCGCGCGCTCGAGCGTCCCGGTGGCGGCCCGGTCCGCCCCAGGAAGGGCCCGGTATGAGACTGGCCAGTCGCGCTCTGCTCGTCGCGGCGTCGTGCGCCGCGGTCGTGATGTCACTCGAGGCGCGCGCACCCGGCGACGACGCCGAGGTGCAGTTCCAGCTCGCCACGCTGCTGTACGGCGAGACCCGCTTCCTCGAAGCGCGCGACGCGTTCCGCCTCGCCGCCGAGAGCGACGATCCGGCGATGCGGATGCGGGCGCGGATCGGCGTCGTCAAGACCGCGCTGCTGGTCGGCGAGTTCGAGGAGGCCGAGCGCGAGGCGGCCTCGCTGTCACGCGACACCCCCGGCAATCCGGAAGCGAAGGCGGTGCACGCCGACGCGCTGTGGTCGGCGGGCCTCTTCGACGAGGCCGAGCGCGAGTTCCGCGAGGCGCTGGCCATCGAGCCCGGCATGTCGCGCGGCCGGCACGGCCTGGCCAAGGCGCTGGCGTCGCGATCGCTGCTCGACGAGGCGCTGGCCGAAGTGCAGGAAGCGCTGCGCGTCGCGCCGCGTGACGGCGAGATGCACCACACCGCCGCCACCATCCTCGAGCGGTTGAACCGCTACGAGGAGGCCGCCGCGTCCTACACCAACTACGTCAACCTGCTGCCCAACAAGGACAAGAGTGACAAGGCGGCGTGGTCGCGGGCGCAGATCAAGTTCCTGCAGGCGTTCAAGAGCCGTCCCGCCAACGCGCTCGACGAGCTGGCGCGCGGCCGGCTGCACACCGTGCCGTTCAAGCTGGTGAACGACAAGGTCATCGTGAAGGCGCGCGTCAACGGCGGACGCTGGGTCGACTTCGTGCTCGACACCGGGTCCGAGCAGACGACGATCTCGCGCCAGATCGGACAGTCGGCCGGCGTCGTGCCGATCACCTACACGCTCAGCGCCGGCGTCGGCGAGGTCGGCCTGCGTGGCCTGCAGCTGGCGCGCCTCGATACCTTCGAGGTCGGCACGCTGAAGGTGCACGACGTGCCGGTGCTGATCAAGAACCCGGCCCTCAAGGGCATCCCGAAGCGCGAGATGGAGAGCTTCTCGCCGATGGCGCTCGGCCTGTCGATGACGATCGACTACGCCACCAAGCTGCTGACGATCGGCGAGCAGCTGCCGGACGAGAACGCCGACATCAAGCTGCCGCTGCGCATGCACCGGCTCGCCATGGTCCGCGGTCTCATCAACGCCGAGCGGCCGACCTACTTCGTCGTCGACACCGGCGGAGAAGTCATCTCGATCAGCAAGGCCACCGCCGATTCGCTCGTCCCGGCGCGGCCGCTCGGGCGCCGCATCGCGCTGAAGGTCTACGGCACGTCGGGCTGGGATCGCGACGCGTTCCTGATGCAGGGACTGAACCTGTCGTTCCGCGACATCGAGTACCGCAACTTCTCGGTCGTGGTGCTGAACC
>CADEDM010000352.1 GCA_902826065.1 uncultured Acidobacteriota bacterium
ACTACGAGTACGTCTACAACGCCAACCAGCACGATCCCACGGCCAAGACGTTCACGTTCGCGGTGATGCCCGACGGCGGCAAGACCATTCCCGCGCGCGCCGCCGCCGACGGCGAGCAGGACGGCATCGACTTCATTCGCGCGCTGGCCCGGCGTCCGGAAACTGCGGAGCGGCTGGCGCGCAAGTTCTGGGCGTTCTTCGTCAGCGAGATCGAGGCGCCACCGCAGCCGCTGCTCGACAGCATGCGCGAGTCGTACCTGAACAACGACACCAGCATCAAGGCGATGCTGACGCGCCTGTTCACGTCCAACGAGTTCCTCGACGACTCGACGCAGTACGCGCGCTACGCGTGGCCGGTGGAATACGTGGTGCGCGCCATCAAGGAGACCGGCTGGAACGGGTTGTCCGTCGACGCGGCGATGACGCCGCTGGTCAACATGGGGCAGCAGCTCTACGAGCCGCCCGACGTGAACGGCTGGGCGCTGGGGCCGGAATGGTTCTCCACCGCGTCGATGCTGTCGCGCATGAACTTCGCGTCGACGCTGATGGCCAACCAGCGCTTCAACCTGCAGGCGGCTTCGCGCGACGCCCGCAGCTCGCCCGAGGCGATGCTCGACTTCCAGTTGAAGCGCTACACGCCGGCGCCGCTCTCGAACGAGGTGCGCACCGCGCTCACCGATTTCCTGCGGCAGGGCGCCGCGTATCCGCTCAGCGACGCCGCGCTGGCCAGCAAGGCGTCGGGCCTGGCGCGCCTGCTGGTCGGGTCGGCCGAGTACCAGTTCAACTGAGGGGCGCGGCCATGACCTTCTCACGCCGGCAATTCGTCAAGGGCGGCATCACCGCCTTCACCTGGGGCTTCGCCGCGCCGCAGTTCCTCTCGGAACTGGCGTTCGCGCAGGGCGGCGCCGCGCGCAACCTCGTCGTGTTCTATCTGAACGGCGGCAACGACGCGCTCTCGACCCTGGTGCCCTACGGCGACGCCGACTACTACGCGCGCCGGCCCACCATCGGCATTCCCGCGGGATCGGTGCTGCAGATCGGCACCGATCGCGGCGGCAACATCCTGGGACTGCATCCGGCACTCGGCGGGCTGAAGACCATCTTCGATGCCGGCAAGCTGGCCGTGGTGCAGCGCACCGGCTACCAGAACTCGAGCCGTTCGCATTTCCAGGGCTTCGACATCTACGGCACCGCGAACCCGAGCGACGCCAGCGGCACCGGCTGGCTGGGCCGCTATCTCGACACGCTGCCCTCGCCGGTGGACCCGCTGGTGGGCTGGAACACCTCGCGCGAGACGCCGAAGCCGTTGCAGGCGCGCCTCGTGGGCGTGCCGTCGATCACGAACCCGGCCACCTACAGCTTCGCCAGCCCCAACAACGGCAACGACGCCGTGCTCGAGCGTCAGACGTCGCAGCGCATCTCGTCGCACCTGCCGGCCGACCGTCCGCACCTGGCGTTCGTGAACTCCACCGCGCAGGCGGCGCTGGGCACGCTCGACCGCGTGGCCACGGTGGCCACGTATCGCCCGAGCGTCACCTATCCGAACACGGGCCTGGGCCAGGCGCTGCAGGCGGTGGCCGGCGCGATGAACCGGCAGATTGGCACCAAGGTGTTCTGGGTCACCACCGGCGGCTTCGACACGCACGCCAACCAGAACCCGGTGAACGGCGCCTACAACACGCTGATGGCCACGATGAACAACGGCCTGATCGCGTTCTACAACGACCTGAAGAACCAGGGGATGCTCGACTCCACCATGGTGATCGTGTTCTCGGAGTTCGGCCGCCGCATCACCGAGAACGGCAGCAACGGCACCGACCACGGCGCCGCCGGCATCATGATGGCCATGGGCGGCCTGGTGCGCGGTGGCCTGTACGGCACGGCCGCGAAGCTGCGCCAAGATCCACAGAACCCTGGACTCGAGAACGCGGCGGGTGACGTGCGGTACGAGACGGACTTTAGAAGCGTCTACGCGCGCGTGCTGGACGAGTGGCTGGGTTCGAACTCCGTGAACATCCTGGGCGCGGATTTCCGAGGCGGCGCGCCGGCGATCCTCTGAGGGACTGGCGCCGTCTTCACCGAGGGGACTGACCCCAAAGTGAAGTGCCAGGGGTCTGTCCCCGACTCCCAGCGTCCGCGTCTGTGTCACCGAGACCGGCCGTGATCAGGGTGTCCCGCTCTGCGGCTGGTCTGGCTCCGCCTTGCCAAGGATCGAGCGGTGCCGGGCACCCAGGCGGTTCGGCGCGAGGAGCCCGCGGCGTCGCGGACGCAGTCCGGTAAGCGCCGCCGCGAGCACCCACCTCGCACCTCCCGCCAGCCCGGCCCTACGCTCGAGCACGACGCTCCCGCAAGCAGATCACAGCCGCTGAGCCGTGACACCCTGGTCACGACCGTTCGGCGTCGTCCAAACTCGCGGAGCTGTTAGTCGCTTCTGGGCTAAGCTCCGACGCGCTTGGGAAGGCGTGCTCGCGCCTGTACGGTTATTCAGATCGCACGACCTAGCCTTTAGATCTATTGCCGGCCGCATGTATCCTTCCCCGCAGACCCGAAGTCAACGCGGACAATCGATATGGCTGACAGCACTTCCAAAGACCAGTCCACGCCTCAGTCAAAGAAGACTGACGAGCCGCCCAAGAAAGAGAATCTCTTTCGCCGAAACCTCGACGTCTTTATCTCTCGGGTCGACAGCTTATACGACCATGGAACGCAGGTAATGGTCGTTATCGGTGAATCCCACAAGCGCGCCCAGGCAGAGTTTGACGAGTTCCTGAGCACGGCCGCGACTCCAGTCGATGGCGAGAAGGGCTCATTTACGATTCCTGAAGACGCGATGACTCACTTCCGCAAGCTTGAGCGCCATCGAGGGCGCTCGCGAGTCGCGTTACGTTCGGTGCCTCGAGCCCTAGCGGTAGCTCTAGTGAGCGAATTTGATGCCTTCATGGGAGCCACGTTGAAGGCGTTTTATCGTCAAAAACCCGACGCGCTACAAGCGACCCAGCGGACCATGACGTTCTCCGAGTTAGTAGCGTTCGATTCTGTCAGGGCAGCTCGCGAACATTTCTTGG
>CADEDM010000353.1 GCA_902826065.1 uncultured Acidobacteriota bacterium
CCTTGGCGCTGTCGGGGATGATGATCCCCCCGACCTTCTGTTCACCTTCCTCGATACGTTCGACGAGGATCCGGTCGTGCAGCGGACGCAGCTTCGTAGCCATATTCAGGGACTCCGGTCATGCAATCTGCGGCCCCGATCGGGCCGCGACTTCAGGGATTCGTGCCGCCGCCGTGCGCCGGCGGCCGGGCCGCGAACCCGCTGGGGCCTTGGCACTCGCTCCATGTAGGAGCTAGCACTCACGTCACTAGACTGCTAAGCGTAGCGGCAGCCGCGCGAGGCTGTCAAGACAGCCGCCGGATCAGGCGGCGGAGCTGCGGCGGACCTTGATTTTCAGGGCCGCGACCTTGCGCGTCAGGGTGTTGCGGTGCATGCCCAGGGCCTCGGCGGCACGGCCGACGTTGCCCTCGCAGTGGGCGACGACGCGGGTGATGAAGCGGCGCTCGAACTCGCGCTGGGCGTCGTCGAAGTGCACCCCGCGGTCGACCATCTCCGCGATCAGCCGTTCGAACTCCTCACGCATTCGGCGTCTCCAGCGCGCGGCCGGTGAGGCGGCGATACGCGTCGAGGTATTTCTCGCGGGTGCGGGCCACGACGTCGTCGGGCAGCGACGGCACCGGCGGCTGCTTGTTCCACTGGATCGACTCGAGGTAGTCGCGCACGAACTGCTTGTCGAAGCTGAGCTGCGGCCCGCCGGGCTCGTACGAGTCCTGCGGCCAGTAGCGCGACGAGTCGGGTGTCATGACCTCGTCGATGAGGATCAGCTCGCCGTCGGGGGCCAGGCCGAACTCGAACTTGGTGTCGGCCAGGATGATGCCGCACGACGCGGCGTGCGCCACGCCGTGCGCGTAGAGGGCCATGGTCAGCGCCTTGAGGCGTTCCAGCAGATCGGCGCCGACGACGGCGGCGGCCTCCGCTTCCGAGATGTTCTGGTCGTGGCCCGACTCGGCCTTGGTCGCCGGCGTGAAGAACGGCGCCGGCAGGCGGTCGGACTCGCGCAGCCCCGCCGGCAGCGTCACGCCGCACACGGCGCCGGTGGCGACGTAGTCCTTCCAGCCGGAGCCCGAGATGTAGCCGCGCGCCACGCATTCGACCGGCAGCGGCGTGGTCTTCCGGACCAGCATCGAGCGGCCGCGCAGCGTGTCCCGGTACGGCGCGAGGTGGGCCGGGTAGTCGTCGGCGTTCGCGGTGACGAGATGGTTCGGGACGATCGCCGTGGTGCGCCCGAACCAGAACTCCGAGAGCTGCGACAACACGCGGCCCTTGTCGGGGATGCCCGAGCCGAGCACGTAGTCGAACGCGGAGATTCGGTCGGTCGCGACCAGCAGCAGGTGGTCGCCGACGTCGTAGAGGTCGCGCACCTTGCCTTGCCGCACGCGCGGCAGACCGGGCAGATCGGACGTGATGAGCGGGGGCGCAGTGAACACGGCAGCTCGCGCGGCGAACGAGCATCGTAGTCGGTCGCGCCACGCGCGCGCAAGCCTCGCGCAGCTCGTCATGTAGTATGGAGCGGCCTCTTCGCGCGCGCGGCCGCCGCGGCCGCGACGGCCCTCCCGCTCATGCCATCGTGGCTCCGTTCCGTGCTGCTCACCGCGCTGATGCTCGCGCTCGTGGGCATCTTCCTGCGCAACGCGAACCTCGCCGAGGTGTGGCACGTCGTGCGCACCGCGCGGCCCGGGCTGCTCGGCGCCGGCGTCGTGTGCCTGTTCGGCACCTATCTGCTGCGGGCGATTCGCTGGCGCGTGATGCTGGTGCCGCTCGGCGTCGTGCCGCTGAGCCTCGCGTTCCGGGCCACCGTGATTGGCTTCGCGGCGTCGTTCGTGCTGCCGGCGCGCGCCGGTGAGTTCATCAAGCCGTGGCTCGTGGCCCGACGCCTGCAGCTCGACGCGGCGTCGCTGTTCGCGACGGTCGTCATCGAGCGCCTGCTCGATCTCGTCGCCGTGCTGTTCCTGCTCGGCATCTTCCTGCTGGTGTTCGATCCGGGACTGGCGTCGCTCGACCCGGCGCTGTTCGCCGCCGTGCGGGGCGGCGGGCTGGCCGCGGCGGCGGCGGCCGTCGTCGGCATGGGGGCGTTGCTCGTCGGCGCGGCACGCCCCGAGCTGCTCACGCGGCTCGTGACGTTGGCCACGGCGTGGCTGCCTGCCAGGCCCCGCGACGGCGTGCGGGGCCTGGCCGGTGCCTTCGCTGCAGGGCTGAGCGTGGTGCGGGATCCGGTCCGCCTCGGCCTGTCGCTGGCGTGGTCGCTGCCCTTGTGGCTGGTCATCGCCGCGCAGATCTGGGTGGTGTCGGTGGCCCTGGGCGTGGCCCTGCCGCCGGCCGGCGCGCTGCTCATCATGGCCCTGCTGGTCGTCGGGGTCGCCGTGCCCACCCCCGGCGCCGTCGGCGGCTTCCACGAGGCCTATCGCATCGGCGCCACCGCCTTTTTCGGGGCCGACAACGACCATGCCGTCGGCGCGGCGATCGTGTTGCACGCGGTGGGTTTCGTGCCTACGCTGATAGCCGGGGCCTGGCTGATGGCCCGCGAAGGCCTGTCGCTCACCCACCTCGGGGCCGAGGTGGCGCGGGCGAAGGACGAGGAGGCTCATCGGTGAAGTGCCCCTACTGCGGCCACCTGGGCGACAAGGTGGTCGACTCGCGCGAAAGCAAGGAAGGCGACGTCATCCGTCGCCGGCGGCAGTGCCTGAGCGGTGACTGCGGCAAACGCTTCACGAGCTACGAGCGCATCGACGAGATCCCGTACATGGTCGTCAAGAAGGACGGCACGCGGGAGCGCTTCGAGCGCCAGAAGCTCGTCGCCGGCCTGCTCAAGGCCTGCGAGAAGCGGCCGGTCTCGGTGGCGGCGATCGAGGCGGTGGCCGACCGGGTCGAGGCGATGCTGCAGGATCGGTCGGAGAAGGAGATCGCCACCGCGGAGATCGGCGCCTTCGTCATGCACGAGCTGAAGACGCTCGACAAGGTGGCCTACGTGAGGTTCGCCTCGGTCTACCGGCACTTCCGCGACATCGGCGAGTTCATGACCGAGCTGAAGGACCTGCTCGGCGCGAAGGA
>CADEDM010000354.1 GCA_902826065.1 uncultured Acidobacteriota bacterium
GGCTCGAAGCGCTTCACGAAGTCGGCCAGCGGGAAGCCGTTCCACGGGATCACCATCGACCACGCCTCGACGCAGCGCATGCGGTAGATGCGCTCCTCGAGCGGGAACCACTTCAGGATGTCCTCGATGTTGTAGGTGCCCGGCTTGGCGCACTCGCCTTCCACCTTGATCGTCCACGGGCGCGGCTTGAGGGCGCCGGCGTAGCGCGCCGGGTCGCCCTTGTCGAGGCCGTACTCGTAGAAGTTGTTGTAGGTGGTGACGTCACGGTACGAGTTCATCTTCTCGTCCGTGCTGAACGTGCTCTTCTTGAGGTTGGCCAGCTTCTGGGCGTTCGGGTTCTGCGCTGCGGCGTCCGACGGCAGGGCCAGGCCCGCCGCCATGGCGGCCACGCCGGCGCCGGCGACGCCGATGAACTCGCGGCGGCGCAGGTAGAGGTCGTGCGGCGTCACCTCGGACTCACGCAGGTCGGGCGTTGGCTTGATCAGCATCGATGGTTCCTCGGGGCGCGCTCGTCTCTCGATGATACCTGCGGTGCGGCCGTTCGGCGAGGCGTCGCGCCCGGCGGTCGGAGGCCCCGGCTGCCCCTGAGATGCGCCCGGCGCCCGCCCGTTTCACGCGTGCCCCCACCGGGCCTACGCACCGGGCTCACCTGCGGATTGCGGCTGATCCGTGGCGTTCCGGTCGATTCGGCCGCCGCCGTACCGCGCCGCCATAGTACCGTCTGCCCATGCCGATGCGAGCTGCCGCGCCGCTGTTGTCGCTGTTGGGACACGAGCTCAGGGCGCCGGCCGGCGTGGTGGGCGGCTACCTCGCGCTGCTCGAGCAACACGCCGATCGGCTCACCCCGCAGCAGCGTCAGGCGCTGGCCGGGGCTCGACGCGGTCAGCAGGCGATCGTCGAGGCGCTCGACGATCTGCGGCGGCTGACCTCGGCGTGGAAGGCCGACGACGAGGAGCTGACCTCGACCAGCCTCGCGCAGCTCGCCGACGAGATGACGCGCAGCGCGCAGGCGCGCGCCGTGGCCGTGACGATCGAGGCCCCGGGCGCCGCGGCCGTCTGCCGCCGCGGCAACGACGCCGCGCTGGCCGAGAGCCTCGTGACCGTGGCGGAAGCCGTGGCGCGTGAAGCCGGCGGCGCCGTCACTGCCCGAGCCGCGGTGGAGGCCGAGGGGCTGGTGTGGCGCCTGCGCTTCGTCGACGGCCCCTCGGCAGACGGCGCCACGCGCGTCCCGTTCGACCTGTGGCGGCCGGGACTGGGCGTGCGGCTGTTCACCGCGGCGGTAGTGATTCAGTCGACGGGCGGGCGGCTCGACGACATCCGCGGCGAGGGCGGACGCGTCGGCGTCGACGTCACGCTGCCGCTCGCCGACCTCAACGCACCTCGGTGAGGCGGCGGCCGCGGGCGATCTCGCGCCGCACGCAGCGCTCGGCGCGCAGCATCGCCTCGCGCAACGCCCCGCCCGAGACCGGACGCAGCAGGTCGTCGTCGCTCGGGCAGCGCAGGCGGCCGCGCGGCTCGACGACCGGCGGCGCCGCCACCGGCGCCGAGAAATACAACGCCGCGCCCACCTTCACCCACACCGGCGCGCGCGGCAGCGCCGGCATCACGACGGCGGACGCCACCTCGAAGCGCAGCGCCGACTCGAGCTGGCCACGCAGCCGCAGTTGATCGATGGGGGCGAGGTCGATCGCCGTGCCGACGGTGGCCCCAGTGCCCCACCACGGCTGGCCGGTGGCGCGGCCGAACGCCTCCATGGTCGGATGCACCTGAATCGTGAGCACGGCCGGCGCGGCGACGAGCGCTCGCGCCGCGACCGCGTCGCGGGTCTGTCGCGCCAGGTCGAGCAGGCGTGCGCGCTCGGCTTCATCGGTGGTGGGCAGCAGCAGGCGGACGTCGGCGGCGAGCACAGGCGCAACCGGCGCCGGCACGGGTGCCGCCGGCGTGATCGCCGGCGAGATCGACGGCGTCGCGACGGCGGGCGGCGGCGTGGGCGCGACGCGCGCCGTCGTCAGCATGGGCGTGCCACTGATCGCCAGGTCGCGGAAGTAGGCACGAAGGATCGTCGCCGTGTCCTCGCCGCGCGCCGCACGGAGCCCGGCGCCGACGACGCACAGGCCGACGCCGTGGCCATAGCCGACCCCGTCGAGTCGGTAGCCGTCCTTCGTCTCAGCGATCGTGAACGCGGTGCTCCGCACGCGCTGCCAGCCCAGGGTGCGGCCGGCGGCCATGCGGAACTCGTACGCCGCGAGGATGTCGGGCGTGAAGCCCTCGACGCGCAGCCGGCCGGCGCGTCCCGAGGCCGTGCGATCGAGGATCGCGAGCGCGCGGAGCCGGCGGCCCGAGAGGCCGGCGGCGCGAAGGACCCGCTCGGCCTCGTCGGTCGACAGGTCCGTCGTCCAGCCGGGCACCTCGTCGCACGCGTCGTGCAGCTCGCCGGGCGCGTAGTCCACCGCTCCGGGCCAGATCTCGGACGCCAGCGCCGGCGTGCCGCCGTTGTGGGCGGAGTAGAACACGAAGGCCGGGCGGCCGCGGTCGAGCAGCACCCGGCCGGACGTGGCCACGGCCGCCGCCCGGGCCGCCGGATGCACCGGGCGCATCACCTGGCAGTGCGTCGTGTCGCAGAGGTCGTAGCCCTCCGCACGATGCCGCTGGCGGTTGGCCAGCGCGAAGGTGCGGATCACGATGGCCAGCGCCTCCTGCGCCGCCGGCGCTGCCCTGGGCTGGCCTTCACCGGAGAGCACGCGTGCCACGTACTCGTCGAGCGCGATCGTCTCGGCCTTCACGGCGCCGCCGGACTGCGTGATGCCGATCCGCAGCGTGGCCGGCGAGGCCTCGACCACCGGCAACGGCGCCTGGCCGCGCGGGCCGTCCGCGGTGGCGGCGACGACGCCGATCGCCACCATCAGCGCGACCCGCCGGCGCGGGCTCGCCCTCACAGCTTCGTCGTGCAGCCGGGCCGGCAGCGACATGGGATGGTCTTGTCGCCTTCCGTGTTGTAGTCGTAGGTGAG
>CADEDM010000355.1 GCA_902826065.1 uncultured Acidobacteriota bacterium
TGATGAGCGTGCAGGGCTCGCTCGTGATGGTGCCGATCAACGCCTTCGGCACCGACGCCACCAAGAAGAAGTACCTGCCGAAGCTCGCGACGGGCGAGTGGATCGGCTGCTTCGGCCTCACCGAGCCGAACTTCGGATCGGATCCGGGCGGCATGATCACGCGAGCGACGGCCACCGACGGCGGCTACCTACTCACCGGCACCAAGGCGTGGATTTCGAACAGCCCGATCGCCGATGTCTTCATCGTGTGGGCGAAGGACGACGCCGGTGAAATCCGGGGTTTCGTCCTCGACAAGGGCATGAAGGGCCTGAGCGCGCCGGCCACCCACGGCAAGGTCGGCCTGCGCACCAGCATCACCGGCGAGGTCGTGATGGAAAGCGTGTTCTGCCCCGAGGAGAACGCGTTCCCGGACGTCCGCGGGCTGAAGGGCCCGTTCACCTGCCTGAACAGCGCGCGCTTCGGCATCTCGTGGGGCGCCCTGGGCGCCGCCGAGGACTGCTGGTTCCGGGCCCGCGACTACGTCATGGACCGCAAGCAGTTCGGCCGGCCGCTGGCCGCCAATCAGCTGATCCAGAAGAAGCTCGCCGACATGCAGACCGAGATCACCCTGGGCCTGCAGGGCGTGCTGCGTCTCGGCCGCATGAAGGACGAGGGCACCGCGTCGCCCGAGATCACGTCGATCATGAAGCGCAACTCGTGCGGCAAGGCGCTCGACATTGCCCGCGCCGCGCGCGACATGATGGGCGGCAACGGCATCGTCGACGAGTTCGGCGTCATCCGCCATCTCGTCAACCTCGAGGTCGTGAACACCTACGAGGGCACGCACGACATCCACGCGCTCATCCTCGGCCGCGCGCAGACCGGCATCGCCGCGTTCTCGAACTGACGCGGCCCGGCGCTACACTGGCGCGCATGCCCCGACGGCCGTCCGCGCCCAGCGACACCTTCGTCCTCTACGACCTGAAGGTCGAGGTCGTCGCGACCGATCGCCCGATGGTCTGCAACCACCGCGCCGGCGATGTGTTCGAGCTCAAGGGCGAGAATCTGTCGCTGCCGCCGGGACAGACGTTCCCAATCTATCCGCTCGCCGCGCTGCTGCCGCTGCTGCCGGCGAAGCAGCGGCCGACCGACGCGAACGACTGGATGACCACCGACGCCGAGGTCGCGTGCCCCGATCCACACTGCGGCGCGCGCTTCCGCATCACGCGCACCGGCACGTCGACGTTCCGGCATGCCGACGTCACGGCCGTGCCGCTGTCCACGGCGCGGGTCCGCGCCCGGCAGGGCCGGCCGCGCGCGTCGCGCTCGCGCGGATGATGGTCCCGCGCGTCGAGCTCGCCCCGGGCTACACCATCTCGCGCCTGATCAAGGGCGGATGGCAGCTCGCCGGCGGGCACGGACCCGTCGACGAACGCGCCGCCCTCGACGACATGGCCCGCTTCGTGGAGGCGGGGATCACCACCTTCGACTGCGCCGACATCTACACCGGCGTCGAGTCGCTCATCGGCCGGTTCCTGGCCGGCCGCGGCTCGAGCGCGACGCCGGTGCAGGTGCACACCAAGTGCGTGCCCGATCGCAGCGCGCTCGCCACGTGCACTGCCGACGACATCACGCGTGGCATCGATCGGTCGCTGTCCCGGCTCGGCGTCGAACGCCTCGACCTCGTGCAGTTTCACTGGTGGGACTACGACGTGGCGCGCTACGAGGCGATCGCCTTGGCGCTCGCACGTCTCGCGGCGCAGGGGAAGATCCGCGCGATCGGGCTCACCAACTTCGACACGGCGCGCGTCGAGGCTCTCGTGGCGGCCGGCGTGCCGGCCGTCAGCCACCAGGTGCAGTACTCGGTGCTCGATCGCCGCCCGGCGGCCACCATGGCGGCGGCGTGTGCGTCGCGCGGCATCGGGCTGCTCGCCTACGGCGCGGTGGCCGGCGGCTTCCTCTCGACGCGCTGGCTCGACGCGCCGGAGCCGCCGTTTCCGCACGCCAACCGTTCGCTGACCAAGTACCACCTGATCATCGAGGAGTTCGGGGGCTGGAGGCCGTTCCAGGCGCTCCTGCGCGCGCTGGCCGGCGTGGCGAGCCGGCACGGCGTCGGCCTCGGCAGCGTGGCGATTCGCCACGTCCTCGATCGCCCCCAGGTGGCCGCCGTGATCGTCGGCGCCACGAGCGTGGCGCACCTCGCGTCGACGCTGCAGTCCCTGTCGCTGACGCTCGACGCGGAGGATGTCCGCGCGATCGGTGAGGTACTCGCCCAGGCCGCCGGACCGGGTGGCGAGGTCTACGCCCTCGAGCGCGAGAAGGGCGGCCGCCACGCCGCGATCATGAAATACGACCTCAACCGGACGTGAGCGCCTGCGCCGTCGTGCCCAGGGCCGCCGCGCGTGCCTGCTGCCAGGCGGTGATGGCCGCGGGCGTGACCGTGCCGGCGTGGTGCAGCGTCCAGTTGAGCGCGGCGATGAGATCGTCGGCGTCCTCGAGGCCGATGCCGAGTCGCACCAGGCGGTCGAAGCCGTTGCGCCGCAGCTGATCGGCGGGCGTGAAGTACTCGGAGACGGTCTGGTGATGGTTGACCTTCGTCGCCAGGCCGTCGAACGACAGCGCGTAGCGCACGACGACCGTCGTCGCCAGGACGTCGGCGATGTGACGCGTCGCGCTCTCGTCGGCCAGCGACACGCGGAACGACACCATGGAGCCGGTCCGCCGGTAGTCGCGGCGCACCACCGCCGCGTCCGGATGTGACGGCAACGACGGATGGAACACCTCGCTCACCCGCGGATGGCGGGCGAGGAACGCGGCGACGCGCGCCGCGGTCTCACAGCGGCGGGCATGGTCGGCGCCGGCATGATCGAGGTGCGCGACGATCGCCGCGGCGCGCCGCCAGTCGAGGATGCCGCCGCGCATCGCCAGCAGGTCCATGACTGCGTTGGCCAGCGGCGTGTCGTTCGTGGCGATGTAGCCCCAGAGATCGCGGTCGCTGCCGCTGAGC
>CADEDM010000356.1 GCA_902826065.1 uncultured Acidobacteriota bacterium
TTCCGGCAGCAGATTCTCGCCGACCCGCGCAACTACATCGCGCAGCCGACGCTGGCGCTCTCGGCCGCGCCGTGCTTCGTCGACGGCCGGGTCGAGCCGCGGCACGTGGACCTGCGGCCGTACATCCTGTCGGGCGACCGCGTCACCATCGTGCCCGGCGGGCTGACGCGCGTGGCGCTCAAGAAGGGATCGCTGGTCGTGAACTCGTCGCAGGGCGGCGGCAGCAAGGACACGTGGGTGCTGCACGCCGACCCGCAGCCGTCGGCCGGCCTCGTGGCCGGGGGAGGGCTGTGACGATGCTCTCCCGCGTGGCCGACAGCCTCTACTGGATGAGCCGCTATCTCGAGCGGGCGGAGCATGCCGCCCGCGTCGTGAACGTGAACCTCAACCTCACGCTCGACCGCGCGCCGGCCGACGCGGCGCAGCACTGGGGCCGCCTGCTGGCCAGCCTGCCGGACCCGCCGGCGTGGCAGATGCGCACGGTACCCGACGGCGACGAGCGCGCCACGGTCGATCTCGCCAACCGCGAGTCGATCGCCGCCTGCGTCGGCGCGGCGCGCGAGAACGCGCGGCAGGTGCGGGAAGAAATCAGCACCGAGATGTGGGAGGAGATCAACCAGCTCTTCCTGGCCGTGCAGCAACGGCGGCCGATCGAGTCGGAGTGGACGGCCGGCACGCACGAATTCCTCACCGCCACCATCACCGGCGTGCACCAGATCCAGGGCGTGACCGACGCGACGATGACCCACGGCGAGGGCTGGCACTACATCGAGCTCGGCCGCTACCTCGAGCGGGCCAGCGCCACCGCCGCCCTGCTCGACGTCCAGTTCCGCGAGGCGCCGCCCGATCCCACGGGGGCCGCGGGTGTCAGCGAGTTCGTCGAGTGGGTCGGCCTGCTGAAGTCGTGCTGCGCGTTCGAGGCCTACTGCCGGCACTACACGGCCGACGTCCGCCCCCAGCGCATCGCCGAGTTCCTGGTGCTGAATCCCGACTTCCCGCGCAGTATCCACTTCGCCGCCGGCCGGGTGCAGGCGGCGCTGCGCGCCATGGCCGGGCTGACGGGCCGCGTCAACGGGCGCAGCGAGCGCCTGGCCGGGCGCTTGCTGGCCTCGCTCGACTACGGTCAGATCGACGAGATCATGGGCGAGCTTCCGGCGTATCTTCAAGGCATCGTGCGTCAGGCGACCGAGATCAACACGGCCGTCCACCGGCAGTACATCGCCTATCCCGTCGACGCGGGCCTCGCCTGATCGCCGGCATCCCACTCGTGGCCACCCACTACGCGATCCGCCATCTCACCCGCTTCACGTACGCTATGCCCGTCGCCGAGAGCGTGATGGAACTGCGGATGCGGCCGGCCACCGACGGCCCGCAGCGCTGCCTGCAGTTCGAGGTCGACCTGCAGCCGCGGGCGCGCGTGTTCGCCTACTGCGACTTCCTCGGCAACTGGGTGCACCACTTCGACCTGCCGCGCCGCCATTCGCGGCTGGCGATCACCGCCCGGGCACAAGTGCAGATCGATCCGCCGGTGCCGATGCCGGAGGCGCTGCCGGCCGAGACCTGGCTGACCGTGGACGGCTGGGCGGCGCGCGACGAGCACTGGGACTTCCGTCACGAGAGCCGGTTCGCGCAGTGGACCGAGGCGCTGCTCGGCTTCGCGACGTCCCTCGGGCCCGCGGCCGAACGCAGCGCCGACCCGCTGACGACGGCCCGGACGCTGATGCGCGGCATCCATCGCGCGTTCGACTACGCGCCGAACTCGACGCGGGTCGACTCGCCGATCGACGAGGCGCTGGCCACGAAGCGCGGCGTGTGCCAGGACTTCACGCACATCATGCTGGCGCTGCTGCGCCGCCTCGGCCTGCCGTGCCGCTACGTCAGCGGCTACATCGCGCCGCGCGCCCTCGGCGACGACGACGGCCCCACCACCATCGCCACGCATGCCTGGGTCGAGGTGCTGCTGCCGGAACTCGGTTGGGTCGGCCTCGATCCGACCAACGACATCGAGGCCGGCCTGCGCCACGTGCGCGTCGCCGTCGGCCGCGACTACGCCGACGTGCCGCCGACGCGCGGCGTTTACAAAGGCGGCGCCGCCAGTCAGCTCGAGGTGTCGGTGGAAGTCACGCCCAGCGACGCACTGCCCACGCTCGACACCGCGGTGGCCGCCGCGACGTGGGCGGCGGAGGCGCCGGCCCAGCCCGAGTCGGCGGAGCGTGCCGCCCAGGAACAGCAGCAGCAACAGCAGTAGCCGTACAGACGACGAGCCACGGATGCGCCAGGCACCCGTGGCTCGGAGTGGTCGGGCGTCGCCGCCTAGAACCGGAACGCCACGTTGAAGCGGATGTTGCGCGGCCCGAAGATCTGCGACGGCGACGCGAACTGCGGCAGCGTGTTGATCGCGCCGGTCGGATCGCCGTTCTGCCGCAGGTTGATGGTGCCGCCAAGGGTGCGCGCGTCCCAGAACGTGTTCACGTTGGTGACGTTGTTGAAGTCGACCGCGACCTCGAGCGACCGCGACCCGAAGTTCTGGGTCTTGAAGACGCGGAAATCGGCCGCGGTGCGGCGCGGCAGGCGGAACGAACCCAGGGGCTCGACGTTGACCGTGCTGTTGCCCCCCACCGTCTTCGCCACCGTGATCTGCCGCGTGATGGGAATGCCGCTCTGCGAGTTCAGGTTGCCAGCCACGCCGATGTCGTAGAACGGCAGCACGTACGTGCCGGTGAGCTTGAACTGGTGCGGACGGTCGCCGATCTGGCCGTTGAAGTTGGTGTTCTGGCCAGCCAGCGGGCCGGTGACGTTGATCAGCGTGTTCGGGTCGATGTTGACGCTGAGGCCTTTCACCCGGCTGCGCGAGAAGGTGTAGCCGGCCAGCATCTGCCACCGGTTCGACATCCGCTTGGTGGCGGTGATCTCGATGCCCTTGTAGGTCTGGCGGTAGCTGCGGTCGTTGGTGAAGAACGTCTGGTTCACCGCGG
>CADEDM010000357.1 GCA_902826065.1 uncultured Acidobacteriota bacterium
CTCCTTCGCCGTGCACCACGACCACGATCGGCACGTCGAGCACCGCCATCTCGCGCAGGTTGACGGCGATGGCCTCGGCGACGCCGCGCTCTTCCGACTCGATGCCCGGATAGGCCGCCGGCGTGTCGACGAAGCAGATGATCGCGCGTCCGAACTTCTCGGCCAGCTGCATGGCGCGCAGCGCCTTGCGGTAGCCCTCGGGACGCGCGTAGCCGAAGTTCCGGTAGATCTTCTGCTTGGTGTCGCTGCCCTTCTGGTGGCCGACGACCATCACGGGCTGGCCGTGGAACAGCGCCGGCCCGGTCACGATGGCGTGGTCGTCGGCGAAGCGGCGGTCGCCGTGCACCTCGACGAAGTCGGTGAACAGCTGCTCGACGTAGTCGAGCGTCGTCGGCCGGGCCGGATGCCGGGCGACCAGCACGCGCTGCCACGGGGTCAGCGTGGTGTAGAGCTCGGCGCGGATCGACTGGATGCGGGCTTCGAGCCGCGCGATGTCGCGCTGCCGGTCCACGGTGGAGGGCAGCATCGACAGCGCCAGGATCTCCTTCTGCAGGATCCCGATCGGCTCTTCGAACTCGAGGAGGTCAGCCATGGTGAGGGCGGGTCCAGTCTATTGCAGGACGACTGAGCCGGCGCCGCAGACGCGCTCCACCGCCGACACGAGTTGTTCCGACGGCCGCACCCGGATCTGCGGCGTGACGTTGGCGCGCACGCGCACCCGCCGCGAGTCCTGGGCGAGCTCGAGCTCCAGCACGATCGGCCGGTCGCCCTGGTACTGCTTCAACACGTCCCACAAGGCTTCGAGCGTCGAGCGGGAGTGCGTGGAGGCGCTCAGGTGGATGCTCACGGCCCGGGCCAGCCGCTCGCGCAGGCCCTCGAGCGACGACAGCTCCACGGCCTGAAAGCGCGAGGAGTCGTCGTCGCGCTCGAACTTGCCTTTCACGAGCAGCAGGGCGCCGACCTCGACGAACTGGCGGAAGCGCCCGAACGTCTCGGGGAACACCACGACCTCGACCGAGCCCTGATGATCCTCGAGCGTGAGAACCGCCATCGGGTCGCCCTTCTTGGTCTTCAGGGCTCGCACCGCGCTGACGATGCCGCCCACCGTCACGTCCTCGATCACGAGCCGGCCCGGCGCGCCGTCGTCGCTGCCCGGCACTTCGGTGGCCAGCAGATCGCCGACCGTGCGGGCGCCGAAGGTGCGGAGGTCGCTGGCGTGCCGATCCACCGGGTGCCCGCTCAAGTACAGCCCCAGCGCCTCCTTCTCGAACGCCAGCCACTCCATCTCGGACCAGCCCGGTCCGTCGGGAACAGCGCCGTCGGGCGCGTCCGAGGCCGACGGCACGGCCTCGCCGAACAGGTTGGCCTGGCCCTGTTCGCGATCTCGCTGCACGCGGGCGCCATGCTCGATCGCCAGGTCGAGGCCGCGCATCAGGCGGGCGCGACCGTCCTTGGGTGCTGCCTGCCGGCCCTCGCCGGTGGTCACGAGGCGATCGCAGGCGCCGCCCTTCACCAGGGCCTCGAAGACGCGCCGGTTGGCCAGGCGCAGGTCGAGCTCTTCGGCGAGCTGATGCAAGGCCGTAATCCGCCCGACGCGGCTGCGCACCTCGAGGATGGCCTGGATCGCGCCTTCGCCCAGGCCCTTGATGGCCGTCAGCCCGAAGCGCACGCCCTCGGGTACGACCGAGAAATGCAGCTGACTCTCGTTGACGTCGGGCGGCAGTACCTGGATCCCGCGCTCGCGGCACTCGGCGATGTAGAGCGCGAGCTTGTCGGTGTTGGCCGCTTCGATCGTCAGCAGCGCCGCGGCAAAGTGGCGCGGGTAGTTGGCCTTCAGGAACGCCGTCTGATACGCGAGGAACGCGTAGGCGGTCGAGTGCGACTTGTTGAAGCCGTAGCCGGCGAAGTACTCCATCAGCTCGAAGATCTTGGTGGCCTTCTTGTCGCTGATGCCCTTCTTCTTCGTGCCTTCGAGGAAGGCCTCGCGCTGCTTGGCCATGACCTTGGGGTCCTTCTTGCCCATGGCCTTGCGCAGCACGTCCGACTGACCCAGCGTGAAGCCGGCCAGCACCGCCGCGATCCGCATCACCTGTTCCTGGTAGGCGATGACCCCGTAGGTGTCGGCGAGAATCGGCTCGAGGGCGGCGAGGTCGTACTTGACCTCGGTCTTGCCCTGTTTGCGCGCCACGTAGTCGTCGACCATGCCGCTCTTGAGCGGGCCCGGCCGGTAGAGCGCGTTCAGCGCGATCAGGTCGTCGAGGCGCTGCGGCTTCGACTTGCGCAGCAGCTCGCGCATGCCCGAGCTCTCGAACTGGAAGATGCCGTAGGTCTGGCCGTCGCAGAAGACCTGGTAGGTCTTCGGGTCGTCGAGGGCCACGCCGTCGATGTCGAGATCGACACCCTCGGTGCGGCGGATCTCGGCCAGTGCGTCCTGGATGAGCGTGAGCGTGCTCAGGCCCAGGAAGTCCATCTTCAGCAGGCCGACACGCTCGACCTCCTTCATCGCCCACTGGGTCGTGATTTCGTCGCGGTTGCTCTTGTAGAGCGGCGCGTAGTCGACGATGGGCCCGGGCGCGATGACGACGCCCGCCGCATGGACGCCGGCGTTGCGCGACATCCCCTCGAGGCGCTTGCCCATCTCGAGGACGTCCTTGACCCGCGGATCCTTGTCCCGCATGTCGCGCAGCACCGCGTTCTCGGCGATCGCCTTCTCCAGCGTCATGTCGAGCGCCGGCGGAATCTGCTTGGCGATGCGATCGACGTCGGCGTACGGAAGGTCGAGCACGCGGCCCACGTCGCGCACGACCGCCTTCGCCTTCATGGTGCCGAACGTGATGATCTGCGAGACGTTCTCGCGGCCGTACTTGCGGGTCACGTACTCGATGACCTCGCCGCGGCGACGCTCGCAGAAGTCGACGTCGATATCGG
>CADEDM010000358.1 GCA_902826065.1 uncultured Acidobacteriota bacterium
GGTCGTGCATGACCTGCGGCGGCAGCGACGCGCTGCACGAGCGGATGAAGCGCAGGCCCTTCGCCCCCTCGGGCGGCGGCGCGCCGGCTTCGACGCGCGCCAGCAGCAGCTGGTGAATCGTCGGCACCGCCGAGTACCACGTGGCGCCGTAGTCGCGGGCGACCCGCCAGAACGACAACGGGCTGAACTTGTTGGGCACCACCACCGTGCCGCCGCTGGCCAGCGTCGCCAGCGTCGACGCGACCAGGCCGTGGACGTGGAAGAGCGGCATCACGCACAGCGAGACGTCCGCTGGCGACAGCGCGTAGCCGGCGGCGACGTTCTGCGCCGAGATGCTGAGGTTGGCGTGGCTGAGCGGCACGCGCTTCGGACGTCCGGTGCTGCCGCTCGTGTGCAGGATGAGCGCGATGTCGTCGATGGCGGGCGACGCCACGGGCGCGCCACCGGTGGCGCCATCGACGTTCACGACGCCCCAGGTGTCGATGTCGACGGCGAGCACCGGCACGCTCGTGCCGGCGGCGCGCCGCGCCTCGTCTGCGCCGTCGGGCGGCAGCAGCAGCACCTTGGCGCTCGTGTCCTCGAGATAGAACTTGAACTCTTCTTCCTTGTAGCCCGGGTTGAGGGGCGCCGCCGTTCCGGCTTCAGCCGCGGCCAGGAATGCCACGATCGTGGGCAGGCCGTTGGGCAGCGCCATGCCGACGCGGTCGCCACGGCGGACGCCGGCCCGGGCCAGCGCGGCGGCCACGTCTTTCACCTGCTGGCGGAGCTGCGCGTAGCTGATCTTGAGCTGCTGGTCGGGCAGCGCGATGGCGGTGGCGTCGGCCTCGCCCGCGTCGAGGAGGCCAAGGAGCGTCGTAGGCGTCGGAGAGATGGTACCCATCGCGGGAGACTGTGCCTCGATTCCGGCGATGCCGTCAACGGATCTCAGCGGTGCTCGAAGTCGAGGTTCTCCGTGAGCCGCGTGCCGTCGCGGCGGAACGCCTCGGCCAGGCGGCCGATGCGGGTGCGGGCCTCCTCGCGGTCCGTCACCTCGAGGTTCAGGTTCAGGAGATCGATGTACCAGGGCAGCTTGACGGGGTCCATCACGTACGCCGCCACGATGTCGTGCGCGATCGGCAGCGTCGTGCGCTTCGAGTCGTCGTGGACGTCGCGGTTGGCGGCAGCCTGCAGCTTGGCGTACTCCTCCTGCAGCAGGCGCCGGAACAGCGCCGCGTCGAACCGAGCGCCTGCCGGCGTGCCGGTGTCGGCGTCGGCGGCAGTGAGCGTCGCGCCCTTGTGCAGCCACTCCCAGAGAATGCTGAGCCGGATCTCGCCGGTCGCCATGTCCTCCATCAGGTAGAGCACGTCCTCGTTACCGAAGAAGTCGGCCGGCTTCAGGGCTGCCGCCTGCATCCCCTGGCCGAAAGCGTTGCCGTACTGGAGGCCGACGCTCAGCAGGTCGCGGGCGCCGCGCACGGTGCGGGGCGCGTCGTCGAGATGGGTGAGCGCCGCGGCGTCGGCGTCGGTGTAGGTGAGCCGCGGGAAGGCGCGGCCGAGCTGGTTGGCGTCGCCGACGCGTTCCCACACCGGCCGCACGATGTGCACCATCTTCCAGTGCGCCACCCATTTGCCGCTGGCGCCCTCGCGCTGCTCGCGCTCGGCGCCGGCCATGGCGCGAGCCATGCCGCTGGCCACCCCGGTCGCTGAGCCCACCGGGATGTTCGGTTCCATGCCGCCCTGCCAGAGCGCGTAGCGGCCCTGGCGGTCGGGCGTGTTCACGGCGCGGCGCACGCGGTCCTCGTAGGCGCGCATGTAGCCGTAGGTCATCGTGATCGCGTCGATGTTGGGATTCACGAACGCGGGATCCCAGGCGAGCGCGTCGGAGACGCTGTTGATGTAGTCCCAGCGGCCGGTGTTGAAGCCGACGAAGCGCGGCCCGAGCGCGGCGCGGATCTCCATCAACTGGAAGCAGGCCTCGACCTGCTCGACCAGCACGTAGGTCTTGACGGTGCCGACGGCGAGCCCGAGGTGCCGCTCGAGCGCCGACAGGATGTCGTGCCACAGCGCCGCCTCTTCGGCGGTCTGGATCTTCGGCAGGTAGAGCACCAGCGACGCGCCGCGCGCCTGCAGCGCCTCGTGGTTGAGGGCGACGTAGGTCGCGGCGTCGACGATCGAGGCCGAGAACCCCTCGCCCGACGCGTGGCGCACCTGGCGGTCGTCGAGGTGCAACCCGCGGGGCCGGAAGATCACCGTGGTGAAGTCGAGCTGCGCGCGCCAGTCGGCGACGGTCGCGCGGCCGAAGAACGTCTGCGCCCACGCGTTCATCTCGGTGGCGACGCTTTCGGCGACACCGAGGAACACCGGGTCGCGATGCAGCGCCAGCCGCAGGTGGCGCTGGTTGTCGAGCGACATCGTCGACACCTGGCCCAGCGCGTCCTCGCCGTCGAACATCCAGCCGTCAGCGCCGGAGAGCAGCGCGTAGGCGGGGTTGCGCAGGCCGACGGCGAGAGGCACGCGCGGCCGGGCGGCCGGGCCCGTGCCCTGGATCCACTGCCGCTGCAGATCATGCGGGATCGCACTGCCGTCGAACTGCCCGTCGCGCGCCTGCTGGGTGGTGATCGTGGTGCGGCCGATGGTGGCGCCGGCCGGCAGGAAGTCGAGCGGCTGGCGATCGCGGGCCCGGGTCAGGCGTCGCGCCATCCTCGCCCGCATCACGTCGTGCCGATCGCGGTCGAGCGGCGCCAGCGCCTCGATCGCCCGCAGCACGTCCGCCGTGAGTACGTCGCCGTAACTCTGTTGAAGTCCCGATCGAATCTGTACAGCCGCGGTCATGGCCGAAATTCTATCGCGCGCCGGGCCGCTTCGGCGGTTGCCTCGCGCCGGGCCCCGACA
>CADEDM010000359.1 GCA_902826065.1 uncultured Acidobacteriota bacterium
ACACCAACCTGACCGACACGCTGTTCCGGCTCGAGAGCCTCTACGGCAACGCCCTCGACGACGCCGCGCACGAGCAGGAGCCCGAGCTGAACGCGATGGTCGCAGCGCGGCGGCGCGGCATCTGGGCGCGCGTGCACAGCGCCGCCATCCGCACCTACGAGCAGGAAGTCGCCACCGGCTGGCTCGAGCCGGCGATCCGCCGCTGGTTCGTCAACGTCCGCTATCCCGATCCGTCGGAGCGCATGCGCTTCGATCGGCTGCTCAGCGATCGCTTCGACCTGGCGAACCTGCGTCCCGGCGTGGCCGCCGACTTCGGTGGCGCCAACGAGCGCGCCGACTTCGCCCGCGACCTGCCGACGTCGATCCTGCCGCCGATGCTGGCGCTGTCGAAGGCGCACGGCGTGCCGCTGGTGTTCGTGCGGGTGCAGCGGCGGCCGAACGGCACGACGCCGCCGGTGCAGTCGGCGAACCTGCGGCGCTACGTCGCCGACCTGAAGACGTGGATCGAGGCGCAGGGCGCCATGTTCCACGACGACTGGGGCGATCCCGAGATGCCCGAGTCGATCTATCGCGACGGCGATCACATCGCCGATCGCCGGCTCTACACGCAGATCTTCCGCGCGCGGCTGGATCCGCTGTTCCGGTGATCTTCCACAGCCTCGACTTCGCCGCCTTCTTCGTGATCGTCGTCACGATCTACTGGCGGCTGTCGCACCGGCACCAGAACCTGCTGCTGCTCGCCGCCAGCTACGTCTTCTATGGCTGGGTCCACCCGTGGTTCGTCGCCATCATGCTGGCCTCGACCACCGTCGACTACTGGGCCGGGCAGCGGATGGAAGACGACCCCACCCACCGCCGCCGTTACCTCGCCGCCAGCCTGGTCGTGAACCTGGGGATGCTGGGCGCCTTCAAGTACTTCAACTTCTTCGTCGACAACGTCCGCGACGTGCTGGCGTCGATGGGCCTCACGGTCGCGCCGCCGCTGCTCGCCATCGCGCTGCCGGCCGGCATCTCGTTCTACACCTTCCAGGCGCTCAGCTACACCGTCGACGTCTACAAGGGCGAGATGCGCGCCCGCCGCAACGCGGTGGACTTCGCGCTCTTCGTCGCCTTCTTCCCGCACCTCGTCGCCGGGCCGATCATGCGGGCGAAGAACCTGCTGGTGCAGGTCGAGCAGGCGCGCACCTGGGACCCGGTGAAATGCCGGCACGGCGTGGTGCTGGTGATGTGGGGGCTCTTCAAGAAGCTCGTCATCGCCGACAACGTCGGCATCATCGCCAATCGCGTCTTCTCGCAGTCGGACCCGGCGTTCGAGGTGCTGTGGGCCGGCGTCTTCGCCTTCGGCATGCAGATCTACGCCGACTTCTCGGCCTACTCGGACATCGCCCGCGGCGTCGCGCGCTGGCTCGGCTTCGAGCTGGTGGTGAACTTCAACCATCCCTACATCGCGCACAGCCCCACCGACTTCTGGCGGCGCTGGCACATCTCGCTGTCGACCTGGTTCCGCGACTACGTCTACATCCCGCTCGGCGGCAACCGCGGCAACGCCGTCGTTGCGGCCTGCACCCTCATCACGACGTTCCTGGTCTCTGGCTTCTGGCACGGGGCCAGCTGGAACTACGTGATCTGGGGCTTCTACCACGGCGTGCTGGTGTGGGCCACGCGCACCGCGGGCCGCGCGCTGTCGCTGCCCGAGTTCTGGCCGGGGCCGCTGGCCCTGGTGCAGGTCGCGCTCACCTGGACGGCCATGATGGCCGGCTGGTTGTTCTTCCGCGAAACCGACGCGGATTTCCTGGGACACTTTCTGCGGCTCTCGCCGTCGTCGACGATGAAGGGCGAGGCCGCCATCGGCCTGCACTTCTTCGTGCTGGCGGCGACGTGGTCGCTGCCGTTGTTCCTCCACGACCTCTGGGCCCTGGCGCGTGAACGCCGGGTGGCGCTGGTGGCGTGGACGGAATCACGGCTCACCGGACTGCGCCTGGCGGGCGTGCAGGCTGCCGGTGTCGGACTGCTCGCCACCCTGACGCTCGTGCTGCGCAGCACGACGTCTCTCGACTTCATCTACTTCGCATTCTGAGGAACAGCGAACCAAAGGAACGATTCATGTCAGACGAACGACTCAAGATTGCCGTGTTCATCGATTTCGACAACATCGAGATCGGCGTGAAGAACACGCTCGGCCTCAGCTTCGACATCGGCGCCGTGCTCGAAGCCATCAAGGAACGCGGTGAGATCATCACCAAGGTCGCCTACAGCGACTGGAAGCGCGGCGACTACGGCCGCGCCATGTCGAATCACGCCGTGCGCCTGGTGCAGCGCGTGATGACGCCCGGCGGCGACAAGAACGGCGCCGACATCAACCTGGCGCTCGACGCCCTCGAGATGGCCTTCACCCACGACCACATCAACGCCTTCGTGATCGTCGGCGGCGACAGCGACTTCATCACCCTGGTCGAGAAGCTGAAGCAGTACGACAAGAAGGTGTTCGTGGTCGGCGGCCGGCAGTTCACCAGCCAGGTGATGCAGAAGAACTGCACCGAGTTCATCGCCTACGAGAACGTCGCCCGCAGCGCGCCGCGGGCCGCGTCCGGCGACCGCTCGCGGTCGGTGCCGGCGTCGGTGGGGCAGACCATGCCCATCGACGGCATCGTGCCGCTGGTGCGGCGGGCCCTGAAGGTGCTGGCCGACCGCGAGGTCACGCCGCAGCTCGGGCTGCTCAAGAGCACGCTGCTGCAGCTCGACTCGTCGTTCTCGGAACGCGACTACGGTGTCTCGAGCTTCCGCGACTTCGCGGAGAAGCTGGCCGAGAAGGGCATCGTGCTGCTGAAGCACACCGGCCGCAGCACGC
>CADEDM010000360.1 GCA_902826065.1 uncultured Acidobacteriota bacterium
CCAACTCCGACCTCGCCTTCAAGGGCGTGAACGTCGTGATGGGCAACTTCCACGGCTTCACGTCGTACAACGTCGAGGACGCCCGCCGGCCCAAGCTCGTCGCCGCGATCGCCTGCCCCGGCGGCCAGGGCGACGTCTCGATCTACGGCAACCTGCTGTTCATGTCCGTGGAGCAGACCCGCGGCCGGATCGACTGCGGGACGCAAGGCGTGTCGCAGACGGTCAGCACCGAGCGGTTCCGCGGCGTGCGCATCTTCGACATCACCGACCTGAAGAACCCGAAGCAGGTGGCGGCGGTGCAGACCTGCCGCGGCTCGCACACGCACACGCTGGTGCCGACGAAGAACGACCCGGCCAACATCTACGTCTACGGATCGGGCACCGGCAACGTGCGCTCGGGTGAGGAACTCGCCGGCTGCTCCGGACTCGACCCGAAGGAAGACCCGAACAGCGCGCTCTTCAGCATCGACGTGATCAAGGTCCCGCTGAAGAATCCCGAGAAGGCCGCCATCGTCGCCCGGCCGCGCATCTTCGCCGACGCGACCACCGGCGCCATCAACGGCTTGTGGCCGGGTGGCGACCACGGCCCCGGCACCCAGCGCACCAGCACCACCAACCAGTGCCACGACATCACGGTGATGCCGGACGCCGGCCTCGCGGCCGGCGCGTGCTCGGGCAACGGCATCCTGATGGACATCTCGAACCCCGAGGCGCCGCAGCGTCTCGACTACGTCTCGGACGCGAACTTCGCCTACTGGCACTCGGCGACGTTCAACAACACCGGCACCAAGGTGATCTTCACCGACGAGTGGGGCGGCGGCACGCGGCCGCGTTGCCGCGCGACGGACTCGCTGACCTGGGGCGCCAACGCCATCTTCGACATCGTCGACAAGAAGATGGTGTTCAAGGGCTACTACAAGATGCCGGCGGCGCAGTCGGACTCGGAGAACTGCGTGGCCCACAACGGCTCGCTGGTGCCGGTGCCCGGGCGCGACATCATGGTGCAGGGCTGGTATCAGGGCGGCATCTCGGTCTACGACTTCACCGACTCGGCGCATCCGGTCGAGATCGCCTACTTCGATCGCGGCCCGATCGACCCGAAGAACGTGGTGGTCGGCGGCTACTGGTCGGCCTACTGGTACAACGGCAACATCTACGGCGCGGAGATCGCGCGCGGCATCGACGTGTTCCGCCTGACGCCCAGCGAGTACCTCAGCGAGAACGAGCTGGCCGCGGCCAACCTGGTCCGGTTCGAGGAGTTCAACTCGCAGAACCAGCCCAAGGTGTCGTGGCCACCGAGCTTCATCGTCGCCAAGGCGTATCTCGATCAGCTCGAGCGCGCCAAGGCCATCGACGGCGGCCGCGCCAAGGCGCTGCGCGCGTCGTTCGACCAGGGTGACAAGCGCAACAAGACGGCGCTCGACGAGCTCGACAAGGCGGCGGCACAGCTCGACACCGACGCCGCGGCTTCGCAGGACGCCACGCGCTACAAGGCGCTGGCCGACGCGATTCGGACCCGGACCGCTCGCCTACGCTGACACGCATTGGGGCCTGGCCCCGTTCTTGGAGGATCACAATGACGCGGATGCGCTTGGGACTGGGCGGAGTGCTGGCGGTGATGGTCGGAGCCGTGCTGGCGCAGGCGCAGCAGGCGCCGCCCGATCCGAAGGACCCGCGCATTGGCTTGAAGGGCGGCATCAAGGACGCGGCGTTCGCGGCCCGGAACATGGAGCTGGTCTCGAACCTGCCCAAGCCGGCCGGCTTCTTCGACCCCGAGTTCCCGGCCGGCGAGCCGGCGCCGCCCGAACTGCCGCCCGGCACGCCGCCGCCTCCACCGCGCGATCCCAGCCTGCCGCCGCTGCCGCCGCCGCGCGGCTCCGGCTTCACCAATTCCGATCTCGCCTTCAAGGGCACGACCGCCGTGGTGGGCAACTACCACGGCTTCAACTCCTACAACATCGAGAACGCCAAGTCGCCGAAGCTCGTCGCATCGATCGTGTGCCCGGGTGGCCAGGGCGACGTCTCGATCTGGGGCAACCTCTTGTTCATGTCGGTCGAGCAGACGCGCGGCCGCCTCGACTGCGGCACGCAGGGGGTCTCGACGCCGGTGAGCGCCGAGCGCTTCCGTGGCATCCGCATCTTCGACATCTCGAACCTCAAGAACCCGAAGCAGGTGGCGGCGATCCAGACCTGCCGCGGCTCGCACACGCACACGCTCGTGCCGGTGAAGGGCGACCCGAACACGCTCTACCTCTATGGCTCGGGCACCGGCAACGTGCGCTCGGGTGAGGAACTGGCGAACTGCTCCGGCCTCGATCCGAAGGAAGACCCGAACACCGCGCTGTTCTCGATCGACGTCATCAAGGTGCCGCTGAAGAACCCGGAGAAGGCGGCCATCGTGGCTCGCCCGCGGCTGTTCGCCGACGAGACCACCGGCGCCATCGCCGGCCTGTGGCCCGGCGGCACGCACGGCGAGGGCACGCAGCGCACCAGCCAGACCAACCAGTGCCACGACATCACGGTCTACTCGGACATCGGCCTGGCCGCCGGCGCCTGCTCGGGCAACGGCATCCTGATGGACATCTCGAATCCCGAGCAGCCGAAGCGCCTCGACTACGTGGCCGACAAGGGCTTCGCCTACTGGCACTCGGCGACCTTCAACAACGAGGGCACCAAGGTGGTGTTCACCGACGAGTGGGGCGGCGGCACGCGTCCGCGCTGCCGCGCCACCGACCCGCTCACCTGGGGCGCCGACGCGATCTACGACATCGTCGACAAGAAGCTGGTGCACAAGGGCTACTACAAGATGCCGGCG
>CADEDM010000361.1 GCA_902826065.1 uncultured Acidobacteriota bacterium
CGCTCTGCGGTATAGTCTCGCGCATGTCACCACGCTCGCTGTACCTCTGGGTCAGCGTGCTTGCCGTGCTGGCTGCGGCGCCCGTTCCGGGCGCCCTGGCACAAACGGCAGGCGCGACCGCGGCGCCGACCCCGCCGCCTCCGCCCCCACCGCTGGTGAAAGTCGGTCAGCCGATGCCCGACTTCACCCTGCCCTACCTCGAACCGGCGCCCGATGGCGGACGTCCGGCCTCGAAGACGGCGACGCTGTCGTCGCTCAAAGGCAAGTCGTCGGTGGTCATCGCGTTCTTCCCGGCGGCCTTCTCGCCTGGTTGAACGACCGAGATGTCCCGGTACCGGGACAACTACGCGCAATTCGGCGCCAACAACGCCCAGGTCTATGGCGTGAGCGTCGATTCCACCTGGTCCAACAAAGCATTCCGAGAACAGATGGGCCTGGACTTTCCGTTGCTGTCTGACTTCAAGCGCGACTACACGCGGGCGTTGGGTGTGCTCGACGAGAATTCAGGCATGGCGCGCCGCGTGACCTTCGTCGTCGACGACGCCGGCATCGTGCGTCACATCGATCTGGCGGCAGATGCGCTGGATCCGACCGGGGCGCTCGGCGTCTGCTCGCTCCTGAAGAAGAAGTAGCCGGCCGGGGGGCCAGGGCCGTCGTGGCGCTGGCCCCACCGTGGCATTCCCTGAACGCATAAGTCCTACCGTCAGATCGCGTTAGGTCCATCTCGACCGAGTATGTATACTCGTCGCCGGGAGACGTCGTTTGGACCTACGCCAGCTCGAGATCATCCGCGCCATCGCCGAGACCGGATCCTTCACCGCCGCCGGTCACAAGCTCCACGTCTCGCAGTCGGCCATCAGCCGCCAGATCCTGCTGCTCGAGGACGAGCTCAAGACGCCGGTGTTCCTGCGTATCGGCCGCCGCATCCGCATCACGCCGGCCGGCGAGTCACTGCTGCAGCTCAGTCACCGCGTGTTCCAGGATCTGACGGACACGGTCGCCACCATCAGCGACAGCCAGGAAACGCTGCGCGGCACGGTGCGCATCCTCGGCGGCATGACCGTCTGCCTCTACGTCTTCCCCACGCTGCTCTCGGAACTGACGCGTCAGCACCCCGGCATCGACGTGAAGATCATGAGCGACCCGACCGACCGCTGCATCCAGCACCTGCGGGCGGGCACGGGCGATGTGGCGCTGCTGACGCTGCCGATCAAGGACGCCGACATGGTGACGGTGCCGGTGCTGCAGGAGGAACTGCTGGTCGTCACCTCGGCCAAGCACCCGCTCAGCAAGAAGCGCCGCGTCAACGCCCAGGATCTGGCGACGCAGCCGTTCGTGCTGTTCGAACAGGGCTCGAACACCCGCCGCGTCGTCGACGAGTTCTTCGCCTCGTCGGGCATCGAACCGCGGATCGTGATGGAAACCGAGAACGTCGAGATCCTGAAGGCGCTGGTGCGCCACGGCCTCGGCATCACCATCGTCTCGTACCAGTCGGTGGCCCGCGACGTCGCCAGCGGCCACCTCTATTGCGCCCGCATCGACGGCCGCCCGCTGATTCGCGAGACCGGCTGGGTCTACCCGAAGATGAGCCGCACGCCGCGCGCTGTCGACGAGGTGATCAAGGCCTTCGAGAAGGTCCGGCCTCGCCTTCGGCTCGCGCCCTGACGCCCCCGGGACGTCGGCGCAGCCTCGCGGCGCTCGGCGGTTGTGCGCGTCAGCGCGCCGCCGTCGTGGCGCCGGCTTCGGCGACGACACGTCCCAGCGCGGCCACGGCCTCGCCGATCTCGGCCGGGGTCAGGGTGACGAAGCTGAGACGCATGGTGCGGGCATCCGGCGACGCCGTGTAGAACGGCGCGCCGGGCACGAACGCCACGCCGGCCTCGACCGCCTTGTCGAGCAGCGGCATCGTGTCGTAGCCCTCGGGCAGGCGCACCCAGAAGAACATCCCGCCCTTCGGCACCTGCCAGGTCGAGCCCGGTGGCATATGGGCGCTGAGCGCGTGGGCCATCGCGTCGCGCTGCGTGCGGTAGCGCTCGCGGATGGTCGGCACGTGGCGGTCGAGGAACCCGTCCTTGATGACCTCGTAGACGACACGCTGGTTGAAACCGGGCGTGTGGAGATCTTCGGCCTGCTTGCCCGAGAGGATCTTGCCGTAGACCGACGTTGGCGCCACCAGGAACCCGAGCCGGAAGCCCGGCGTGAGCACCTTGGAGAACGATCCGAGGTAGATGCAGCCGTCGGGCCAGCGCGACGTCATCGACGGCGGCGGCGCCTCGTCGAACCAGATCTCGCCGTAGGGGTTGTCCTCGATCACCGGCACGCCGGCGCGCTCGGCGGCGGCGACGATCTCGCCGCGGCGGGCATCGCCGATCTGGCCGCCGGTGGGATTCTGGAAGTTCGGCAGCAGATAGACGAAGCGGGTGCCCGGCGCCCGCGACGGCAGCGAGGCGATCGACTCGACGGTCGGGCCCTCGACGTCGCTGTCGAGACCGACGAACTCGGGCTCGTACGGCGCGTAGGCCTGCAGGGCGCCGAGGTAGGTGGGCTGCTCGACCGCCACCGGAGCGCCGGCGTCGATGAAGGCCTTGCCCACCAGGTCGAGGCCCTGCTGTGAGCCGGTCGTAATCAGCACCTGGTCGGGCGACGGGGCGTAACCCGGACGCGACAGCATCGCGGCCACCCACTCACGGAGCGGCAGGAAGCCCTCGCTGGCGGCGTACTGCAAGGCCGGACCGGGCGCGTCGGCGAGCCCCTTGTCGCCCGCCGCCTGCATGGCCTCGCCCGGGAACG
>CADEDM010000362.1 GCA_902826065.1 uncultured Acidobacteriota bacterium
TTGCCGCTCGGCTGCATGTGGAGCTGCACGACGAGGTCGGTGCCGGGGTCGAGGCGCCAGGCGAGATCGGCGTCGACGAGCGGCGCGATCTGGCCCGGCGTCCAGCCCAGGAAGTGGCCGTCGGGATACTCGGCGCTGCGTGCCAGCAGGCCGTCGTAGCCGGGCAGGGGATCGGCGTCGTCGAGGCGCCGCGATCCGCCGGTGCGATCGATGCGGATGTTGGCGTGATGCACGACGCGGCCGTTGCCAGGATGGAACTCGATGCCGCGCACGTACTTCGTGCCGTTGACCTTCAGCGGCACGGAGAAAATGCGGAAGGCGTCGCTCGGCTCGCCGGGCAAGACATAGCCGGCCGGCAGCGTGACGACGAGATCCGGCGTGCCCAGGTACCAGCCGGCGGGCCACGCCGGCGGCGCCGGCGCGGTGCCCGGTCCCTCGACCGGGTTCTCGGCCCAGCGCGCGAACAGCGCGAGCTCGTCGGCCGTGAGCCGCGGCTGCGCGACGAACTCGTCGGCGTGGCCGTCGGCCTTCCACGGCGGCATGAACCCGCTCTTCGTGACGGCCGCGAGTTGGCGGGCGCGGCGGCTGGCATCGGCGAAGGTGACCAGGCTGAACGGCCCGGCGCCGTCGGGGCGATGACATTGCGCGCAGGCGCGGTGCAGCACGGGGGCGAGGTGCTGATTGAAGGTCACCGGCGCGGGCTGGGCCTGAGCCGGCGCCGCGGCGGCGCAGAGTGCGACGGCCGCGCTCACGAGCGCCCACACCCCACCCCTCATGGTGTCGCGCGGACGATGGAGCAGCCCACCGCCGGCACCGCGGCGGCGGCGACCGGACGTCCGGCCAGCACGGCCGCCAGGGCGTCATCGAGTTCGTGCGTCGTCGGCGCCAGGCGATCGACGCCGAAGTCGACATAGCGATCGTCGATGCGGCCGCGATACACGAGCCGGCCACCGGCGTCGAACACCGCGGCTTCCGGCGTCACGGTGGCGCCGGCGCGATCGGCCAGCGCGCCCGCGCTGTCGAGCACGACCGGCAGGCCGTAGGCGAACGCGGTCGAATGGGTGCGCGCCGCGTCGGGCCGCTCACCAGCGTTGGCGTAGACCACGTGAAATCGCACGCCGCGCGTCGTGTAGTGCGCGGCCAGACGGCGCACCTCCGGCGCGTAGCGATCGGAGATGGGACAGTCGACCGCCGTGAACAGGAGGACGGTGGCGGGTGCGGAGGCGCCGAGCGGCGCGACGGGCCGGCCATCGAGGCCGGTGACGCCTGACTGGGTCCGTGCGGACACCCCGAGCGCGGGAAGGACCAGCGCCAGAATCAGGACCAAGAGCGGCCGCACGCACGATGCGCGCATCACCCGTCGAGTATAGAACCGTCGCCGTTCGTCGGTGACGTGGCGAGGAGGCCCTGGAGGCTCGCGTGCAGAAAGGAAAAGGGGCGGACCCGAGGGCCCGCCCCTTTCTCAGTGTTGCAGCGCCGGGCCCCGAGATCCGGGACCCGGGCGCCGAGGTCCTACCAGCTCGACTCGAAGCCGACGCGGATGAGGCGTCCCTGCATGATGGTCGAGGGCTGCAGGTAGGTGGCAGCGCCGAACTGGGCGGTCGTCACCGACGACCAGCGGTCGCTGTTCATGGCGTTGAACATGTCGACCTTCGGCGTCAGACGGAAGCCGCGGACGTTGAAGGTCTTGCTCAACGACAGGTCGAGCTGGTTGTAGCGGGGCATGAACTCGGTTTCCGGTGCCACGAGCGGCACGTTGATGACGGCCGACTGCATGTTCGGAATGACGAGTTCGTTGGGACGGCACGGGCCCTGGCAGTTGGCCGCGTAGCGCGTGGTGGGCGTGACGTTGAAGTAGGTGGCCTGACCGTTCGGCACGTCGAAGCCGGTGCCGAACGTGAACACGCCGTAGGGAATGGCGCGCGTGCCGACCGCGTAGCCGAACAGGCTCTGCAGCGACGCGCTGGCGGTGACGCCCCACCTAATGGGCACCGTGCCGGCGAGCTTGAACTGCGTCGCCCAGGGGATGTCGCTGTCCCACTGGTTGCAGTACTGCGTGTAGTTCGGGTCGGTGCCGAAGCTGCAGGTGTCGGCCAGCGTGCGCTCCAGGTTGAAGCCGCCGAACACCCGGGCGCCGCGCGGCAGCCGGGCGTTGAAGCCCAGCTCGAAGCCGTGGTAGTGGCGCTTGATGTCCGAGTCGCTGGTGTCGACGTTCGACGTCGCCGAGCGGAACTCCGGCTTCACGTCGTACATCGTGATCACGCTGCCGTCCTTCGGGCTGACGATCTGCACCGGGACATAGCTGTCGCGGTTGCGCAGCACGTTGTTGCGCTCCGTGATGTCGGTGAAGCGGTTGTGGTACCACTCACCGGTCAGGGTCAGGCGGCCGAGAATCTCCTGCGTCACGCCCAGGTTGAACGAGAACTGGCCGGGACGCTGGATGTCGGGGTCCGGCGTCGACAGGGCGCGCAGGCCGAACGTCGCCGGCAGGTTGGCGAAGTTGATCTCGCAGCCCGGCTGCAGATAGGTGCAGCCGCGCTCGCCCTGCGCGATGTCGTCGCGGTTGACGTCGGTCCACGGCAGGTTCTGCGTGACCAGGGCGGTCGGCGCGTAGAGGCGCGCGAAGCCGGTGGTCTGCGCCGTCATGAACCGGTTGAAGCCGGCGCGGATGGCGGTCTTGCCGTTGCCGAAGATGTCCCA
>CADEDM010000363.1 GCA_902826065.1 uncultured Acidobacteriota bacterium
GCGCCCGTCGAGCGCGACGTCGCCGATGCGCGGCAGATCGGGCACGAGCGCCGGCAGCGCGCGCACCGCCAGCCACGCTACGCCGACGCCGAGGGCGCCGCCCACGGCGCCGAGCAGCAGCGACTCGATCAGGAACTCGCGCACCAGACGCGCCGGCGAGGCGCCGACGGCGAGACGCACCGCGGTCTCGCCGGCGCGGTCGAGGCCGCGCAGCATGGTCAGCAGCGCCACGTTCGCGCAGGCCGCGGCGAGCAGCAACCCGACCCCACCGAACAGCAGCCACAGGGCGCGTGCGGCGGTGCCGATGGTCTCGTCGTGCAGCGGCAGCACCCGCACCGACCAGCCGTCGTTGGTCGCGGGGAATGCCATCGCGAGCTCGTTGGCCACCCGTTGCAGATCGCGCTCCGCGTCGCCGATCGACACCCCGCCGGCGAGCCGCGCAGTGGCCCCGACGTAGTGCTGATCGCGGGGGCTGTCGGCGCCGAGTCGCCAGGGCATCCAGAGCTGCACGCCGGCGTCGGGCAGCGCGAACGTCTCGGGCATCACCCCGACGACCGTGAAGGCCCGCCGTTCCACCTGCACCACCGTGCCGACGACCGCCGGATCGGCGCCGAACCTGGAGCGCCACACGCCGTGGCTGAGGATCACGGCGGCGTTCGTGCCGGTGGGCATGGCGGCGCTGCTGAACGACGCGTCGTCGTACTCCGCCGCGGAGAACACCCGCCCGAGCAGAGGCGCCACGCCGCCCACGTCGAAGAAGTCGGCGGTGACCTGAGCCGCCATGACCACGTCGGCGCTGCCGGCGAAGCCGAGGGTCCGGCCCATCGCGTAGTGCCCGGCGATCCCCGTGAATGCCGCCGTCCGCTGCCGCCAGTCGTGCAGGTTGCCGGTGGTCACGCCACTGCGATCGACGCCGGCCGCGGCGTTGACGTCGAGGATGCGGACGAGCCGTGCCGGCTCGGGGTAGGGGAGCGGCGCCAGCACCACCGCGTCGAGGATCGCGAAGCACACCGTGCTCGCGCCAATGCCGGCGGCCATGGTCGCGAGCGCCAGCGTCGTGGCCCACGGCGATCGCCACATGACGCGCCACGCCTGCCTGATCTCTCGCGCGGTGCGCTCCCATCCCGCCCCGCTGCGGCCGTCGCGCGACGACTCGCGAGCCGCGTCGGCGCTGCCGAGCTCGACCACCGCCCGGCGCCGCGCCTCGGCGGGCGGCACGCCGGCCGCCACGTGGCGGGCCTCCACCTCGGCCAGATGGTGCGCCAGTTCCTCGGCCAGTTCGCGATCGACGCGCGTCCGCTGCAGGACTTCGACGACACGCCGCCGCCATCCGGCCGGCATCGTCATTCCGCCTGCAGCACCCGCAGCACCGCCGCGACGCTCTGGGCCCAGCGCCGGGCGTCGGTGGCCAGACGCCGGCGGCCGGTCGCGGTGAGGGAGTAATAACGGGCGCGGCGATTGTTCTCCGACACCGACCATGCCGCCGAGACCAGGCCGAGACGTTCCAGCCGCTGCAGCGCCGGGTAGAGCGCGCCGAGCGTGATGCGCATCGCGCCGTCCGAGAGCTGCTCGATGCGCTGGCCGATGCCGTAGCCGTGCAGGGGCGCCAGAGACAGCGCCTTGAGGATGAGCAGGTCGAGCTTGTCGAGGGCCATCGCGCCGCGCTCCTATCGAATGCGATAGGAGACTAGTGCAGCCGTGCGTCCCCGGTCAATTCCGCGGCCGGCCGGCGCGGCACGCCGAGGCTGCTACAATCAGGGGTTTGTCACCGTGTCGCGGGCCCTGAGCAGGGGCGGCGCGCGGGGAGGGGCTCCACGATGATTGCGGTCAGCGGCGTCTCGATGCGGTTCGGCAGCAAGGTGCTGTTCGACGACGTCTCCACCACCTTCGCTCCGGGACGGCGCTACGGCCTGACGGGCCCGAACGGGGCCGGCAAGTCGACGTTCATGAAGCTGCTCACCGGCGAGCAGCCGCCGCAGAAGGGCAGCGTCACGCGGCCCGACCGGCTGGGGGTGCTGCGCCAGGACCAGTTCGCGTTCGACGCCTTCCGCGTCGTCGACACCGTGATCATGGGAAACGCGACGCTGTGGGACGCGCTGCAGGAGCGCGATCTGCTCTACGCCAAGGCCTCGCTCAGCGACGCCGATGGCATGCGCCTGGGCGAGCTCGAGGGCGTCATCGGCGAGCACGACGGCTACTCGGCGGAAAGCGACGCCGCCATCCTCCTCGACGGGCTCGACATTCCCGAGCACCTGCACGAACGGAAGATGTCGGAGCTGCAGGGCGGCCAGAAGGTGCGCGTGCTGCTGGCGCAGGCGCTGTTCGGCCAGCCGCGCGCGCTGCTGCTCGACGAGCCCACCAACCACCTCGACCTCGACTCGATCCACTGGCTGGTCGACTTCCTGCAGCGCTACGACGGCACGCTGGTGGTCATCTCGCACGACCGCCACTTCCTGAACGCGGTCTGCACGCACACCGCGGACATCGACTACCAGACCATCATCACCTACAGCGGCGGTTACGACGAGATGGTGCTGGCCAAGACCCAGATCCGCTCGCGGCTCGAATCGCAGAACGAGCAGCGCGAGAAGAAGATCGCGCAGCTCCAGGACTTCATCCAGC
>CADEDM010000364.1 GCA_902826065.1 uncultured Acidobacteriota bacterium
CGCCACTCGCGCCCGTGCACGATGCTGTCGGCAGCGCGCACCGTGGCGCGTGCCTCGAGCCGTGGCTTCACGACGACGTTGGCCGCCGCCACCGCCGCACTGAGCGCGGCGACCGCGACGGCGGATCGCCAGCGGGTCACTTCTCGATCCAGCCGCGCAGCGGATAGTCGACGATGTTGAACTCGGGCAGGTCGGTGCGGTCGGGGAAGGTCAGCGTGCGCCGCGCCGTGCCGCGCGCCACGTCCATCGTGTAGTCGCCGCCCAGCAGGAAGGCCTTGACGGCCCGGTACTGCTGCACGTTGTCCACGCGCCAGCCGTCCACGCCGACGATGACGTCGCCCACCTGCAGCCCGGCCTTCCGGGCGTCGGGGCTGTCGTATTCCACGTAGACGCCCACGGCCGGCGAGCCGGCCGGCGCCGCCTCCCTGGTGAGGCCGTTGGGGAAGACGCGCTCGATCTCGCGGTCGAGATCCTCGCGCGCCGAGACATCGCGCCGCTCGTTGACGGCGCGGTGATAGAAGCCCACCAGTTCGGCCGGCGCGTCGTAGTTCCTGGCCACCGACTCGAACGCCCCCTCGGCGTCGTCGTAGCGCTGGAGGCGCTCATAGAGGCGCCCGGCCACGATGAGGCCGTTCGCGGAACCCGTACGGCTCGACGACTCGGCCAGGCGCAGCGCCTTGCCCACCTGGCCGGTGGTGGCGTAGTGCTGCACGAGCCAGTTGCTCCACCAGGTCTTGGCCACGTCGTCCACCGCGGGATCCTCGAGTGCGTGCTCGTAGGCCTTCGCCGCGTCGGCCTCACGGCCCAGACGGGCGAGTTCACGGCCCAACGTGGGGCAGTGCGACGGCGCGAATGCACAGCCGGCCTCGAGCACTGACAGGCGCCGCTCGTTGTCGTCACCGAGGGCGGCAAGCGCCCACGTGACGGCGTTCGCGTCGTAGTGCAGACGGTCGCCCACGCGCCGTTCCAGCTCCCCGTACGGCAGTTTCTGTCCGTACTTGCTCGCCAGGAACGTCGTGACCAGGCCGAAGTCGTGCGGCGCCA
This sequence comes from uncultured Acidobacteriota bacterium, assembly GCA_902826065.1. Lineage (GTDB taxonomy): Bacteria > Acidobacteriota > Vicinamibacteria > Vicinamibacterales > UBA2999 > CADEFD01. The sequence goes on from CADEDM010000364.1 coordinate 1,045, forward strand.
CGTCAATGAGGCGCTCGACGTCCTGCGCCGGTTTCAGGTTGCCGCCTTGCACGCGCAGGCCGGCCTCATAGGCCGTGCGCGGGGCCGGCGCGAAGAACCAGGCGGTGGCCGGCGCCATCTGCTGCGACACCGCTTCGTACTTCGATCCGAACTCCATGTAGACCCAGAGTGTCGACGGCAATCGGTGCGGCCGCGCCACGCCTTCGGCGATCGCTTCGGGCAGGTAGCGGCCGTCGGCCTCCTTGCCGCGCGGACCCTTGGTCCACCACATCGTCGAGCCCGGGAACACCCAGAGCCCGCCGAGCTCGTCGTGCAGCTTCACCTTCATCGTGTCGGCGGCGTTGCCGGCGCCGATGGCGTGCCGGAGATAGCTGTCGTAGCGGCTGATGACCGCGGCCATGCGCCGCTGCTCGAACTCGGCCCATGCGCCCCACGACAGCACCTGCAGCTCACCCTTCACCACCGCACGCGTCGCCGGAGTGTTCAGCGCGGCAATCTCGTCGCGCACCAGCGGCTGACCGTGGATGCGCTGGTAGACGTCGTCGATCTCGGCGCGCTCCATCTCGAGGGACTGCATGACGACGCTGCCGTCGCCGACGCCCGAGATCGACCCGGTGAGGATGCGGAACCAGTCGGCCTCCATCGGACGTCCGAGCTTCTCGAGTTCCGACGCACCGGTGACGTTCCTCAGCGTGCCGCGCCGTGCACGGAAGTACTCGCGCTGTTCGAGACGGGTGGCGCTGGCAGGCGCCGGCAGCAGCCGCCAGTCCATGGTGATGTGCAGGCGCAGGCCACGGTTCCACGCCGCCACCGCGTCGGTCGGGGCATCGCGTATCAAGGCGTCGAGCGTCGCGAGTGATGCGGCCTGATGGTTCTTCAGCGCAGCCTGCACCGCCAGCGCCAGCCTGCCGTCGATGGAGGGCGCGCCGCCGCGCCTGAGCGCCTCCGCGATCGCGAGGTGCGCCGTCATGCGATTGAGCGCCCACCGCGTATCAGCCTGGCGTCCGGTGGGCTCGCGCAGGCCGAACGCGCCCACGAGCAGCGCGGCCGACTCGTGCAGGCGCGCGTCGCCCATCGCGCGGCCCAACGCCGGCGACAGCCGCGCGTTCACCGCCACCAGCACCGGCGCCGTCAGATCGAGCAACGCTTCGTGCACGGGCTCGACCGATCCCGCGTCGGCCTCGGCCGCCGCGGACGGCCACGCCGCCTCCGCGACGCGCGCGAACGCCGGCACCGACCAGAGATCGTCGTGCAGGTTCAGGTCTGGCGTCTGGCCGCCGTCAAGCGTGACGATGTAGGTGTCGGGCTGCGCACCGGCGCGCACGGCGACGGATCGCGGCGCGGCGGGCGATGCCATTTCCGTCACGTCGCGGACGACCTCGTCGATCACCCACGCCTCTTCCGTCGTGTAGGGCGCGGCGAGGGCGGCGGGCTTGGCGCGAACGATTACCCGGAAGAGGCGCGAATATCCGAGCCATCCCAGGACGCCGATCAAGCACAGCAGTACTACCGTGGACACCGCATTGCGTCGTGTCATGCGCGTCGACCGTGCAAGCACGCTGCCCCC
>CADEDM010000365.1 GCA_902826065.1 uncultured Acidobacteriota bacterium
AGCTTCACCTTCACGCCGAAGTGGCGGATCGACTGCGCCGGCTCGATGAACGTGCGCCCGACGTAGTGGTTGCGGATCAGGCCGAAGCGCATCGGCACGCCCGACTGCTCGGCGTAGCCGATCGCGGCGCACACCCCCGAGTCGGGAATCGGCACGATCACGTCGGCAGGCACGGCCGTCTCGCGGGCGAGTTGGCGTCCCAGGTTGGTGCGGACGTCGTTCACGCTGCGGCCGAACACCTCGCTGTCGGGACGCGCGAAGTAGACGTGCTCGAAGATGCAGTGGGCACTGGGCGCTGCCGGGAACGGATGCACCGAGCGCGGGCCGTCGGGGCCGATGATCAGCACCTCGCCCGGCTCGACGTCACGCACGTAGGTCGCGCCCACGAGATCCATGGCGCACGTCTCGGAGCAGACCACCCAGGCCTCGCCCAGGCGCCCCAGCGCCAACGGACGGAAGCCGTGCGGATCCCGGACCGCGATCAGTCGGTCGCGGGTGGCGAGGGCGAACGAGAACGCGCCCGTGAGCCGGCCGACGGCCTCGATCAACGCGTCGTCCACCGAGCCGGCCGTCGAACGCGCGAACAGGTGCAGCACCACCTCGGTGTCGCTGTTGGTCTGGAAGATGGCGCCCTGCCGCACCAGCTCGTCGCGGATCTCGCGCGCGTTGACGATGTTGCCGTTGTGGCAGATGCCGATCTGGCCGTGGACGCAGTCGATGACGAGCGGTTGCGCGTTGGCGACGGTGCTCTCGCCCGCCGTCGAGTAGCGGGTGTGGCCGATCGCGATGTGGCCGGGCAGCGTGGCCAGCGCCGGCTGCGTGAAGATCTCGGCGACGTAGCCCATCTGCCGCAGCGTGCGCAGCTTCGTGCCGTCGGCGGCGGCGATGCCGGCGCTCTCCTGGCCGCGGTGCTGCAGCGCGTAGAGGCCCAGGTAGGCCATGTTGGCGGCCTCGGGGTGGCCGTGGATGCCGAAGACGCCGCATTCCTCGTGGAGCTTGTCGAACATCGGGTGTCTCCGTCCGCTCACCGCCGGCGGTCGCTGCGCGGCTTCATGCCGCACTCGCCGCCGACTGCATCCGCCGTTCGATGGTCGTGGCCCAGGTCTGCTCGGCCTGCGCCACCGGCATCTCGATCGCCATCGCGCCGTCGACGTCGATGCGGATGGTCGCGCCGCCGGTCTGTCCGATCACCGCAGCCGGTACTCCCGCGGCGGCGGCCGCTGCCAGGACGTCGCCGGCGCGGTCGGCCGCTGCCGAGACCACCACGCGCGAGGCGCTCTCGCCGAAGAGCGCCGCCGCCTCGGCGAACGGCGCGGCCACCCCGTTGGACGCCCGCGGCGCCGTCGCGGTGACACCGATGCCGCCCGCGCCGAAGGTGCATTCCGCGAGCGTCACCGCGAGACCGCCGTCGGAGCAATCGTGGGCCGACTCGACGTGCCGGTCACGCACGAGGCCGACGACGAGCTGCTGCAGCGCGCGCTCGCGGGCCAGGTCCAGGGCCGGCGGCGCTCCCTGCACGCGCTGCATGACCCGGGCGAGATACTCGGAGCCGCCGAGCTCGTCGAGGCCCTCGCCAAGCAGGATCACCGAGGCGCCCGCCGTGCGGAAGGCGCGCGTCACCGTGTTCGCGGCATCGGGGAGCAATCCCACGATGCCGAGTACCGGCGTCGGATAGATGGCGCGCCCTTCCGTCTCGTTGTAGAGGCTGACGTTGCCGCCGGTCACCGGCACGTCGAGGGCGCGGCAGGCGTCGCCGATGCCGCGGACGGCCTCGCCGAACTGCCACATGATCTCCGGCCGTTCCGGATTGCCGAAGTTCAAGTTGTTGGTGGCGCCCACCGGCTCGGCGCCGGCGCAGGCGACGTTGCGCGCCGATTCGGCGACGGCCAGCATCGCGCCACGGTAGGGATCGAGGTAGCAGTAGCGGCCGTTGCCGTCCACCGAGACCGCCAGGCCCTGCGTCGCGCCCTTGATGCGCACCACGCCGGCGGTGGTCCCCGGCTGGGCAATCGTGTTCGTGCCCACGGTGTGGTCGTATTGCTCGTACGCCCAACGCTTGCTCGCGATGATGGGCGATGCCAGCAGCGCCTCGAACGCCGCCTGCGACGGCGGCGGCGCCGGCAGGGCGGCGAGATCGAGCTGCTGCACCTCGTCCTGCCACGACGGCCGCGACATCGGCCGGCGGTAGACCGGACCCTCGTCGGTCAGGGCCTTGGTCGGGACGTCGGCGACGAGCTGGCCGTGGAAGAACAACCGCACGCGGTCGCTGGCCGTGACGTGGCCCACGCGCACGGCGTGCAGGTCCCACTTCTCGAACACCTCTTCGACTTCGCGCTCGCGCCCCGCCTTCGCCACGAGCAGCATGCGCTCCTGCGACTCGGACAGCATGATCTCGTAGGGCGTCATGCCGGTCTCGCGCTGCGGCACCAGCGACACCTCGACATCCATGCCGGACTCGCCGCGCGAACTCATCTCCGAGGTGGCGCACGTCAGCCCGGCGGCGCCCATGTCCTGGATGCCGACCAGCGCGTCGGTCTTCATCACCTCCAGGCACGCCTCCATGAGGAGCTTCTCCATGAAGGGATCGCCGAC
>CADEDM010000366.1 GCA_902826065.1 uncultured Acidobacteriota bacterium
CGTACCAGCCGATCATCGCGGCGCCGATCGCCGAGGTGATGTGGTCGTAGCCGGGGGCGACGTCGGTGGTGAGCGGACCCAGCGTGTAGAACGGCGCTTCGGCGCACCACTCGAGCTGCTTCTCCATGTTCTCGCGGATGAGATGCATGGGGACGTGGCCCGGGCCTTCGTTCATCACCTGGACGTCGTACTCCCAGGCGATCTTCGTCAGCTCGCCCTGCGTCTTGAGCTCGGCGAACTGCGCCTCGTCGTTCGCATCCGCAATCGAGCCTGGCCGGAGCCCGTCGCCCAGCGAGAAGCTGACGTCATAGGCGCGCATGATCTCGCAGATCTCGCGGAAGCGCGTGTAGAGGAAGCTCTCCTGGTGGTGCGCCAGGCACCACTTGGCCATGATCGAGCCGCCGCGCGACACGATGCCGGTCATGCGGTTGGCCGTCAGCGGGACGTAGCGCAGCAGCACGCCGGCGTGCACCGTGAAATAGTCGACGCCCTGCTCGGCCTGCTCGATGAGCGTGTCGCGGTAGATCTCCCACGTCAGGTCTTCGGGCCGGCCGCCCACCTTCTCGAGCGCCTGGTAGATCGGCACCGTGCCGATCGGCACGGGCGAGTTGCGCAGGATCCACTCCCGCGTCTCGTGGATCTGCTTCCCGGTGGAGAGATCCATCACCGTGTCGGCGCCCCACAGCGTCGCCCACCGCAGCTTCTCGACTTCTTCCTCGATCGACGACGACACCGCCGAGTTGCCGATGTTGGCGTTGATCTTCACCAGGAAGTGCCGGCCGATGATCATCGGCTCGAGCTCGAGGTGATTGACGTTGGCCGGGATGATGGCGCGGCCGCGCGCCACTTCGTCACGCACGAACTCGGCCGGCAGTCCTTCGCGCGCGGCGATGTAGGCCATTTCGGCCGTGATCTCGCCCTTGCGCGCGTAGTGCAACTGCGTCGGCGACGGATGGCCGCGACGAGCGGCCACCCACGGTTCGCGCAACTTCGGCAGCCCCTGCCGGACGTCGTCCACGCGCGGGCCGCTGGTGTCGTAGAGCCGCAGCGGCGGCTCGTCGCCAGTCAGGCGCACCTCGCGCATCGGCACGCGGATCGCGACCGGGCCGTGCGGTGTGTCCACCGACGACTCGTCGAACACGCGGAAGCTGTTGGGGAACGCGTCGGCGTAGTCGCCCGACGCCGGGGTTTCTGGCGTGCTCATCTCCGCTCTCCCTACACCGGTATGAACCGGATCAGGTTCCAAGGGTTCTGTCTCAACCTCGCGTCCCCGCCGCTCGGATCTAGCCGCTAGCCGCTAGCCCCCAGCCGCTGTTCGGGTATCGCAAGATGCCCCTGGCGGTCCTTCGCTCGCACTATACCAGAGGGATCGGCAGGCGCCGGTGCGGTGGCAGAATCGGGACATGGACGCGGCGCGCACCACGGCCCAGCTCGCCGACGACCTCGCGCGGCTGGGCGTGCGCCGCGGTGACGCGCTGATGGTGCACGCCTCGTTACGTGCGATCGGCCCGGTGGAGAGCCGTGGCGCCGGTGTCGTCGCCGCGCTCGATGCCGCCGTCGGCCCCGAGGGCACGCTGCTCATGACGCTCGGCGCGCGCGACGAGTGGTCGTGGGTCAACGACCATCCCGAGGACACACGGGCCGACTTCCTCGTCGACGCGGAGCCGTTCGATCCGCTGGCGACGCCGGCCCAGGAAGACGTCGGCACGCTGGCGGAGATCTTCCGCACGACACCGGGGACGGTCGTCTCGAATCACCCGGAGGGCCGTTTCGGCGCCCGTGGCCGCCTCGCCCGCGAGCTCACCGCCGACGTGCCGTGGGACGACTACTACGGTCCGGGCTCGCCGCTCGAACGCGTCCTGGAAGCAGGGGGACGTGTGCTGCGCCTCGGCGCCGACGAGAACACGGTCACGCTGCTGCACTACGCGGAGTACCTGGCCCACGTGCCCGAGAAGCGGCGCGTCCGGCGGCATCGCCGGGTGCTCGGCGCCAACGGTCCGGTGATCCGCGTGGTCGAGTGTCTCGACGACAGCCTCGGCATCGTCGACTGGCACGGCGAGGACTACTTCGCGCTCATCCTGCGCGATTACGTGGCCACGCACGACGTGCCGCGGGGGCTCGTCGGCACGGCGGCGAGCGAGTTGCTCGACAGCCGCGATCTCGTGACCTGCGGCGTCCGCTGGATGCAGACGCACTTCACGCCCTAGCGACCACGACGGGCAGTGCACGCGCGAGCCTTCGACGCTGCGCTATTGCGCGAACGGCGCGGGAGATCCCGTCCATCTGCCTTCGTGGACTGGCGGCGCCGTGGCGCGGCGGCCCGAGTAGCCCGGCTCGGGGGAGACGTCGATTCTAGCGCCCGTGCGCGACAGCCAGCTCAGCGTGAGACGCGCGACAGCCCGGCGGTGGCGCGATCGACCTGCTGCGACAGCGCGGTGATCGCGGCGGTCACCTTCGTCACGCCCTGCCTGGCCTCGTCCCACTGGCCTTCCTCGAGGCCCTCGCGGATCTGCGGCATCGTCTTCACGCCGTAGCCGGTGTAGAAGCCGGGCGCGTAGATCTGGTGCCGGAACCAGTCGCG
>CADEDM010000367.1 GCA_902826065.1 uncultured Acidobacteriota bacterium
TCGGGCCGGCCCTGGCGGCGCGCGGCGCCAACGTCGTCGGCGTCAATTGCAGCGTCGGCCCGGCGCCGATGCTCGAGACCATCGAGCGCCTGGCCACGGCCTGCGGCGACCTGCCGCTGTCGGCGCAGCCGAATGCCGGCCGGCCGCGGGACATCGAAGGCCGCAACATCTATCTGTGCTCGCCCGAGTACATGGCCACCTACGCGCGGCGCTTCATCGCCAACGGCGTGCGGCTGGTGGGCGGATGCTGCGGCACCACGCCCGAGCACATCCGGCAGATCGCGCTGGCGGTCAAGCAGCTGGCCCCCGACGTGACGCGGCCGGCCGATGGCCGGCACCGCGCCGTCACCATCTCGACGCCGCTGGCCTCGACGCCGGTGCCGCGGGCCCAGAAGTCGGTGGTCGCCGCGAAGCTGTCGGCGAAGACCTGGATCACGGGCGTGGAGCTGGCGCCGCCGCGCGGCCATGCCACCGCCGACGCCCTCGCCGATGCCCGCCTGGCCGCCGCGCACGGCCTCGATCTCGTGCTCGTCTCCGACGCGCCGCGGGGCGGCGCGCGCGTGGGCACGCTGGCGCTTGCCGCGCTCATCCGCCAGCAGGGCGGCATCGAGCCGCTGCTGCAGTACTCCTGTCGCGATCGCAACCTGCTGGGCATCCAGTCGGATCTGCTGGGCGCGCACGCGATGGGCGTGCGCAACGTGCTCGGCATCACCGGCGACGTGCGCAAGATCGGCGACATCCCGGACGCGACCGCGGTGTTCGACGTCGACTCCGTGGGCCTGACGCACGTGCTGTCACGGCTGAACCACGGCCTCGACATCGCCGGGCAGCCGATCGGCGATCCCACGGCCCTGCTCGCCGGCGTGATGGTGAACCCGGCTGCGCCCGACCTCGATCGCGAGCTGCGACGCCTGGACTACAAGGTCGAAGCCGGCGCCGAGTTCGTGGTCACGCGGCCGGTGTTCGACGTGTCCGCGTTCGAACACTTCCTGGCGCGGATCGCGCACCTGGGCGTGCCCGTGATTGCCGGCCTGTGGCCGTTCGAGTCGACGTTGAACGCCGAGTTCATGGCCAACGAAGTGCCGGACGTCGTCGTGCCGCCGGCGCTGGTGGAGCGGATGCGTGCAGTGGCGAGCGGCGAGGGCGCGCGCCAGGAGGGCCTGAAGATTGCACGGGAATTGCTGATGACGCTGCGACCGATGACGGCCGGCGTGGTGGTGTCCACGCAGTCGGGCCGCGTCGATCGCGCCCTGGAAGTGCTGACGAACGCCGTCTGACGGCGGTGTCAGGTTGCCGGAGTGGGACAGGGCGTTCTGGTATAGTGCGCACTGCCCCGGGAGGGTCCTGAATGGCCTTGTTCACGGAACGCTCGGACGAGAAGTTCCAGGGAGGCGACGCCGCCACGCGGGCGCTGTCGTCGATCGATGTCGAGAACCACTTCGTCGAGCGCGTGTACGAGAAGCTGTCGGGCGTCTACGACATCACGTTCGGACCCACGCTGCACCCGGGTCGGCTGCAGGCGCTCGATCGCATGGCGATCGAGCCCGGCGCGAAGATCCTCGAAGTCGGCGTCGGCACCGGTATCAACCTCGGGCTGTATCCGCGCAGCTGCGACATCACCGGCATCGACCTCTCGGCCCCGATGCTCGAGAAGGCGCAGGAGCGGATTGCCAAGAAGGGCCTGCGCAACTGCCAGGTGCTCGAGATGGACGCGGCGGCGATGCAGTTCGCCGACGACAGCTTCGACATCGTCTACGCGCCGTATCTCATCAGCGTCGTGCCCGACCCGGTCGCCGTCGCGCGCGAGATGCGCCGCGTCTGCCGGCCCGGGGGCCGCATCGTCATCCTGAATCACTTCAAGAGCGACAACCCGGTGATCTCGCGCATCGAACGCGCGATCTCGCCGATGTGCGTGCACCTCGGCTTCAAGTCCGATCTCGACCTGCCCGGGTTCCTCGCCCAGGCCGACCTGAGCCCGGTGTCGATCCACAAGGTGAACCTGGCGAACATGTGGTCGCTGGTCACCTGCGTGAAGTACACCTAGGCGGCTCGCCAGGCGAGCCGCTGGTTCTCCACCACCACCCCAATCCCGACCGCTACGACGTTGCGAACGGCTGCTCGATCGAGCGGCTCTGCGGCGTCATCAGCGCCGCGCCGTCGGCGGTGATGTACATGTCGTCCTCGAGCCGCACGCCGAACTCGCCGCGGATGTAGATGCCCGGCTCGTCGCTGAAGGTCATCCCCGGCGCCAGCGGCAGGGTGTTGCCCTTCACGAGATACGGCCACTCGTGGCCGTCCATGCCCATGCCGTGGCCGACGCGGTGCGTGAAGTACTTGTAGCCAGGGCCGTAGCCGCCCTCTTCGATGACCTTGCGCGCGGCGGCGTCCACGGCCTCGCAGGGCACGCCGGGCTTCGCCGCCTTGAGCGCGGCGGTCTGCGCCGCCAGCTCGAGCTCGAACACCTTCTTCATCTTGTCGGTGGCCTTGCCGAGCACGAAGGTGCGGCTG
>CADEDM010000368.1 GCA_902826065.1 uncultured Acidobacteriota bacterium
TCATCACCTCCAGGCACGCCTCCATGAGGAGCTTCTCCATGAAGGGATCGCCGACCTGCACGGCCGGGCGCTTCTCGGCCGACGACTCGTCGAACTCGGCGGACGCCATGGTGGCGCCGTGGATGCCATCGCGGCCGGTCTTGGCGCCCACGTAGTAGACGGGATTGCCGACACCGCTGGCGCGCCCCTTGATGATCTCGTCGTGCCGCGCGAGCCCGAGGCACAGCACGTTCACGAGCGGATTGCCGGCATAGACCTCGTCGAAGACGATCTCGCCGCCGATGGTCGGGATGCCGATGCTGTTGCCGTAGCCGCCGATGCCGGCGACGACGCCTTCGAAAATGCGCCGCGCCAATGGCGTCTCGAGCGAGCCGAAGCGGAGTGCGTTCAGCAGCGCCATCGGCCGCGCGCCCATGGTGAAGATGTCGCGGATGATGCCGCCCACCCCGGTCGCCGCGCCCTGGTAGGGCTCGATGAACGAGGGGTGGTTGTGTGACTCGATCTTGAAGACGGCGGCGAGTCCATCGCCGATGTCCACGGCGCCGGCGTTCTCACCGGGGCCCTGCACCACGCGCGGCCCGGTCGTGGGCAGCGTCTTCAGGTGGACGCGCGAGCTCTTGTAGCTGCAGTGCTCGGACCACATCACCGAGAACAGGCCGAGCTCGAGCAGGTTCGGCTCGCGGCCGAGCAACTCCTGGATGCGGGCGTATTCGCCCTCGGTGACGCCGTGCCGGTCGAGAGTCTGCCGATCGATCATGAGGTCAGGAAGCCGAGCGCAGGAAGTGGATGGCCAGAGCGGCATCGACGGCAGCGGCGAGACCGACGCCGGCCGCAGCCCACGGACGCACGTCCGGGTCGAAGGAGATGGTGCCGGCGACGATGAGCGCCGCGGCGGTGATGAGCGCCAGGGCCGAGCCGAGCATGGCCATGCCGACGGCGCGCTGAGTGCCGCCCCGGGCGCCACGAGCCGGCACGGAGGGCGTGGTCATGCTGAAGCCCGTCCGGCGGCGACGCGCTCGGAGAACGCGCGCACGGCTGACTCCAACACCACACGGCCGTCGGCGCTGCCCATCCCCGGCTCGCTGGCGCGCTCGGGATGGGGCATCAGGCCGACGACGTTGCGGGCGTCGTTGCAGATGCCGGCGATGTTATGGACCGAGCCGTTGGGGTTGCCGGCCTCTGACGGCTGCCCATCGACGCCGACGTAGCGGAAGACGACGCGGCGCTCGCGTTCGAGCGTCTCGACGACCTCGGGCTCGGCGAAGTAGTTCCCTTCGCCATGAGCGATCGGCAGGTGCAGAATCTGGCCCTCGGAGCACGCACTCGTGAAGGGCGTGTCCGTCACCTCGACGCGCACCGGCACGATCCGCGAGACGAACTTGATCCGGCGGTTGCGCACCATCGCCCCGGGCAGCAACCCGGCTTCGAGCAGCACCTGGAAGCCGTTGCAGATGCCCAGCACCGGGCCGCCGCGCTCCGCGAACGCGCTCACGGCCGCCATGATCGGTGAGAACCGCGCGATGGCGCCGGTGCGCAGGTAGTCGCCGTGCGCGAAGCCCCCCGGCAGGATGACGGCGTCGGCCCCGCCGAGGCTGGTGTCCTTGTGCCAGACGAGCGACGCCTGCTCGCCCACCACGGCGCTGGCCGCGTGGAAGGCGTCGTAGTCGGAGTTCGATCCCGGAAAGACGATGACCGCGAACTTCATGGCGTGCCCCAGATCCCAGCCTCCAGCCCCCAGGTCACAGCACTTCGACGCGATAACTCTCGATCACGGGGTTCGCCAGCAGCGTGCCGGCCATCTCCGCGACCCGTGCTTCGGCCGCGGCGCGATCGTCGGCCTCCAGCTCGACCTCGAAGAACTTGCCCTGCCGCACGTCGCGGACATCGCCGTAGCCCAGGGTGTGCAGGGCATCGGCGACGACACGGCCCTGCGGATCGAACACCGACGGCTTCAGGGTCACATACACGCGCGCTCGCATCGTCATGTCCTTCCGGGCGGAGGGCCATCGAACACCCTCGCGAAAATCGTGTCCACGTTCCTGAGCTGCTCGTCGAGGTCGAACGCCGTCTCGATCGTCGCCGCCGTGAGCACGCGGGTGATGTCGGCGTCGGCGAGGAGCAAGGCCTTGAAGTCGGTCTTCTCGTGGAACGAGCGCATGGCGTTGCGCTGCACCCACTCGTAGGCCTGCTCGCGCGAGATGTCGCGGCGGGCCAGCTCGAGCAGCACCTGGCCCGAGAAGACCACGCCGCGCGACCGGTCGAGGTTGTCGCGCATGCGGTCGGCGTAGACGACCATGCCGCTCACGATCCGCGTGAACCGGCGCAGCATGTGATCCAGCGCGATGAACGAGTCGGGCAGGATCACGCGCTCGACCGACGAGTGCGAGATGTCGCGCTCGTGCCACAGCGCCACGTTCTCGAACGCGGCCATCGCGTTGGCGCGCAGCAGTCGCGCCAGGCCGACGATCTGCTCGCAGCCGATCGGGTTGCGCTTGTGCGGCATCG
>CADEDM010000369.1 GCA_902826065.1 uncultured Acidobacteriota bacterium
TCGAAGACGCCGTTCGTGACCGTGCGCGTCTCAGGCGACGCGCCAGTGGTCGTGACCGCGGTAAAAGAGAACCTGCCGGCGACGCGGGTCGGGGTCGCCGTGGTGATGATCAACGACCCCAGTCCACGTCCGAGTCCAAAGATCTTGTTCGCACTCCAGCGCAGCGCCAGGCCCTGAGACAGATCGAACGTCACGTACGACGGCCCGTCGAGATCGTGGCCGCCCACCGCCAGTGGTCCGGCAATGCTCAGGAAGAGACCGGACCTGTCGGACCCGGACACCGTGACCAGTCCCGGAAACCCACTGAGACCGGCGCTCGTGCTGCCGCTCACGAACAGGCCGGTCCAGGGCACGCCGTCAGCCAGCGCGGTCATGGATCCCCGCGGCAGGAATCTGGTGTCGAGGCCACCAGCCTGGAAGGCCCCTGGGGCCGACGAGGGGCTCGTGGGGGATCCGCCGCAGGCCACGGTCAGCGCGAGCAAGGCGGCAAGCACGGGGATGGCGCGCATAGGCTCCCCGGAGGGTGGGAAGGCGCCACCCTACCATGGATGCCCCGGCTGACCCGATTTCCCACCGATTCTCGCTACAGGTACGAAGGCCAGACCGCTATCGGCCGATACACCGTCGAGGGGCCGGGTGTGCGAAAATGGCGCGCCCCCCATGGCCGCCCCCGGGTACTGTCGGCCGTCGATCTCAGAAGGAGTGAGCATGTCCCTGTCGCGTCGTTTCTCCGTCCGTTTCCTCCCTGCGGCACTTGCCGGCGCCGCGATGCTGCTGGCTCCCGTCGGCGCCTCGGCCCAGGACAAGAAGAAGGGCACCGGGGACGTCGAGACGTGCTCGATGCCGTACGGCACGATCGCCATCAACGAGCCGCACGAACAGTCGATGATCTGGCTGCGCACCTACCAGCTGGGCTCGCCGTCGTCGCTGCTGCGCACCTTCGCGCAGAAGTCGAACTGCTTCGTCGTGGTCGAGCGCGGCGTGGGCATGCAGAACATCAACCAGGAGCGCCAGCTCGCCGGGTCGGGTGAACTGCAGAGCGGCCAGAACTTCGGGAAGGGCCAGATCGTGGCCGCCGACTACATGATGACGCCGTCGATCCAGAGCTCGAACAACAACGCCGGCGGCGTGGGCGGCGTGGGCGGCCTGCTCGGCCGTCGCGCCGGCGCCATCGTGGGCGGCGGGCTCAAGTTCAAGGAAGCCACCACCAGCATCACCGTGGCCTCGGCGCGCACCAGCGTGCAGATCGCCGCCAACGAGGGCTCGGCCCGCCAGCGCGACTTCGGCATCGGCGGGATGTTCGGTGTCGGCGGCCTGCTGGGCGGCGCCGGGGCCTATTCGAACACGGCCGAGGGCAAGGTCATCGCGGCCAGCCTGCTCGACAACTTCAATGCGGTCGTCACCGACCTGAAGGGCAACGCCAACATCAAGGCCATGTCGGCCGACCGGCTGGCCAAGCTGCAGTCGGGCGAGTCGACGGCCGAGGGCGGCAGCGGCTCCGCCGCCAACGCGGGCGACGTGATGACGCCCAAGATCGCCGGCGTGAAGATTCTGAAGACCGCGTCCGATGCGGCCGCCGTCGTCGCCACGCTGACGCGCGGCGAGGAAGTGGTCTACGTGGGCGAAGAGAGCAACGGCTTCTTCAAGGTGCAGGGCGCGGGCGGCGAGGGCTGGGTGAAGAAGGCCCTGATGAACGTCAACCGCCAGTAAGGCGTCCGGTCCACGACACTCGGCACGGCGGCGTCCCTCGCGGGGCGCCGCCGTTTCCATGTACGGGCGCGCTATAATTGCCCGTTTCGTGAGACCAGCAAGGAGCCGCGCGTGAAGAAGATTCAGGTGAAGAACCCCGTCGTCGAGATGGACGGCGACGAGATGACCCGCATCATCTGGCAGAAGATCCGCGAGACGCTGATCCTGCCGTATCTCGACATCGACCTGAAGTACTTCGACCTCGGGGTCGAAGCGCGCGACAAGACCAACGACCAGATCACGATCGACTCGGCCAACGCCACGAAGCAGCACGGCGTCGCCGTGAAGTGCGCCACCATCACGCCCGACGAAGCGCGCGTGAAGGAGTTCGGCCTCAAGCAGATGTGGAAGTCGCCCAACGGCACCATCCGCAACATCCTGGATGGCACCATCTTCCGCGAGCCGATCGTCTGCAGGAACGTGCCGCGGCTCGTGCCGCACTGGGACAAGCCCGTGGTGGTCGCCCGTCATGGCTTCGGCGATCAGTATCGCGCGCAGGACTTCACGTTCCCCACGGCTGGAACTCTGAAGATCACCTTCACACCCGCCGACGGCAGCGCGCCGATCGAACGCGAGATCATCAAAGCCAACGGGCCCGGAATCGCGATGGGCATGTTCAACCTCGACAGCTCGATCAGCGGCTTCGCGCGCGCCTGCTTCAACTATGCGCTCGGCCGCGAGTATCCGGTCTACCTGTCCTCGAAGAACACGATCCTGAAAGCCTACGACGGACGCTTCAAGAACCTGTTCCAGG
>CADEDM010000370.1 GCA_902826065.1 uncultured Acidobacteriota bacterium
TGGGTGGTGATGGACAACTCGGCGTTCGGCACCATCGCCGGCCTCGAGCAGATGCACTACGGCACCGACTTCGGCTGCGTGTTCACGTGCAACGGCCAGCCGTACCACGTGGACTACGCGGCCATGGCGCGCGCCTTCGGCGCGGACGGGGTCCGCATCGAGGCGGCGCGCGACTTCGAGCCGGCGCTGCGCCAGGCGCTGGCCTCGAACCGGCCGACGGTGATCCAGGTGCCGATGGAGAACGCACCGACGCCGACGCCGGGTCACTGGGACATCAACGACATCTACCGGGCGGGCTCCTGAGCCCCGTCACTGGATTCGTCAGGCAGTCACTCGTGGGGCCGGTGTGTGGGCCGGCGAGAAGGGGGACGCTGTGAGACTTTTGAGAGCATTCGTGTTGGGCGTGGTGGCGGTGGCGACGCCGGGCGCCGCGTTGGCGCAGGCCGTCGGCGGCGCGCAGATCACCGGGTTCGTCCGTGACTCGAGCGGCGGTGCGCTGCCGGGTGTGGACGTCGCCGTGACGCAGACGGACACCGGCGTCTCACGGTCCACGGTGACCGGCGCCGATGGTGCCTTCGCCTTCCCGAACCTGACCGTCGGGCCGTATCAGCTCAAGGCCACGCTGCAAGGCTTCAGCACGTTCGTGCAGGACGGCATCGTCCTGCAGGTCAATTCGAACCCGGTGCTGAACCTGACGCTGCAGATCGGCGCCCTGAGCGAGCAGCTCACCGTGACGGCCAACGCCTCGATGGTCGAGACCCGCTCGACCGGCATCGGCCAGGTGATCGACAACCAGCGCGTCGTGGAACTGCCGCTCAACGGCCGCCAGGCTACCGAGCTCATCTTCCTGTCGGGCCTGGCGACGTCGGCCCCGGCGGCCGACCTCAACACCAACAAGAACTTCCCGACCGTGACCATCTCCGTCGCCGGCGGCCAGGCCAACGGCATGACCTACATCATGGACGGCGGCACGCACAACGACCCGTTCAACAACCTGAACCTGCCGACGCCGTTCCCCGACGCGCTGCAGGAGTTCAAGGTCGAGACGAGCGCCCTGCCGGCTCGCTACGGCCATCACGCCTCCTCCGCGGTCAACCTGGTGACCAAGTCGGGCACCAACGCCTTCCGCGGCACCGTCTTCAACTTCCTGCGCAACTACAACTTCAACGCCAGGAACGCGCTGGCGACGACCCGCGACTCGCTCAAACGCAACCAGTTCGGTGGCGCACTCGGCGGCCCGATCATCCGCAACAAGGCGTTCTTCTTCGGCGGCTTCCAGGGCCGCATCGAGAAGAGCAATCCGCCCACGGTCATCCGCTGGGTGCCGACGGCCGAGATGCTGGCCGGCGACTTCACAGCGTTCGCGTCGGCGCAGTGCAATGGCGGCCGTGAGGTGGCGCTGCGCGCGCCGTTCGTCAACAACCGGGTCACGGCCTCGCAGCTCAATCCGGTGGCGCAGGCGTTCTCGCGTTATCTGCCGGCCACCACCGACCCCTGTGGCCGCGTGCAGTTCGGCATCCCGAACAACAGCACCGAGCAGCAGGCGCTGGGCCGCATCGACTACACGCTGAACCAGCAGCACAGCGTGTTCACCCGCTACCTGTTCGCGCGCTACGAGAACCCCGCCACCTACGATGGCAAGAACGTGCTGACGATGAGCCGCACCGGCCAGGAGAACATCGCCAACTCCGTGGTGACCGGCCACAAGTGGCTCCCCACCAACACGCTCGTCAACTCGCTCACCGTCACGTTCAACCGCACGCTGAACGACCGGCCGCTGCCCGAGTTCTTCACCGCCACCGAGCTGGGCAGCCGAATCTTCAGCCCCTATCCGGGCTACGTGGGCGTGACGGTCACCGGCAACGGCTTCAACATCGGCGCCGGAGGCACCAATCCCGGCTACTTCAACTCAGTCGCGTTCCAGATGGCCGACGACCTCGACCTGGTGCGCGGCGACCACCAGATCTCCGCCGGCGTGAACTGGATTCACACCAACATCCGCACCAACAACAACCGGCCTACCAACGGCCAGTTCACGTTCAACGGCCAGAGCACCGGGCTGTCGCTGGCCGACTTCATGGTCGGCTCCGTCAGTGGCGGGTTCCTGCAGGGCAACCCGGTGTTCGACGACGACGACCACGACTACGTCGGCGTCTACCTCCAGGACGACTGGCGCATCCGGCCCAACTTCAGCATCAACGCCGGCGTGCGCTGGGAGCCGTACATCCCGCTGCGCAGCAGCCGCTCGTGGATCAGCCACTTCGACAAGTCGCGGTTCGACCAGAACCTGCGCAGCACCACCTATCCGCAGGCGCCGCCCGGGCTCATCTTCCCCGGCGACGAGGGCTACCCGGGCCGCGGCGCCAACAAGAAGAAGCTGGCGATGTTCGCCCCGCGCATCGGCGCGATCTGGACGCCCGAAGGCGACAGCACCACGAGCGTGCGCGCGTCGTGGGGCATCTTCTACGACACCCCGCACCTCTTCTTCAACACGCGCTTCTC
>CADEDM010000371.1 GCA_902826065.1 uncultured Acidobacteriota bacterium
CGCCGGATTTTCTTGACGCGGCCGGGGATGTTGGTGGCTAATGACGCCATGGCCGTGTTCCTCGCCGGGGGAATGCGGTAGAGTATCGCGGTCTTACGCAAGGAGGCTGGTCAATGCTTCGAGGTTTCGGGATGATGCGGTCGTTCGTGATGGGTGTCGCGCTGTCGCTCGCGATGGTTGCCGCGCCCGCGTTCGCACAGGATGCGGCACAGCCGGCGGCGCCGGTGCTGGCCCTTGATGGGGATGCAGCCACGATGACCGTGCTGATCAAGCCCGACAAGACGGCCGACTTCGAAGCAGTCCTCGCCAAGGTGAAGGACGCGCTGGCGAAGAGCGAGAAGCCCGAGCGCAAGCAGCAGGCTGCTGGGTGGACGGTGTTCAAGGCCAACCAGGCCGTGAACGGCAACACCGCCTACATCATGATCATCAACCCCGTGGTGAAGGGGCAGGAGTACGACATCACCCGCCTCATCTCCGAGGTGTTCCCGACCGAGGTCGCGGAGTTCTTCCAGAAGTACAAGGACTCGTTCGCGGGCCGCGGCATCACGCCGCTGACCAAGCTGCTGACGATGCAGTAAGACGGACCCGCACGGGTCCGGAGGACCGGTCTCGTGATGCTCGCCTTGTGGCTGCTGGCGCTCGCACAGAGCGCCAGCAGCGTCTCTCCCCCCCAGACCGCTCCGGCCCCGCCGGCGCCTCCCCCGCAGACCGCGCCCGCCACGCCCGCCGATCCGGCACGTCTCGTCTTCGCGCCCGGTACGACCGGGCTCGTGCTGGTGGTCGTCAAGGCCACGCGCACCGCCGACTACGAAGCCGTCCTCGCCGCGCTCAAGACGGCGCTCGCAGAAGCGGCCGAGACGGAGCGCGCGATGGCCGCGGGCTGGCAGGTGTTCAAGGCCAAGGAACCGGACGCGAAGGGCAACGCGGTGTACGTGCACTGGGTGCCGGCGCCGCAGGCTGACGCCGATTACCGACCGTCGCTCGTCCTCGATCGCCTGTCGGCCTCGCTGCCAGAAGCGCTGCTGGTGAAGTACCGCGACGCACTGGCCGGCCCGCCGTCGCGGCTCTCCCTCGAGTCGGTCGCCACCCTGGGCCTGACGCCGGTCGCGTCACCCAAGCGCTGACGCGTCCCGCGTCTCAGAATCCGAGGGTCGCGCCCGCGTAGACGCGGTGATAGACGTCGTGCACCGGCGCCCCCTGCAAACGAAAGAGCCGGTAGTCGAGCCGGAGTTTGAGCGGTCCGGCGAGGCGCATCTTGATGCCGCCGCCGAGGTTCACCCCCACTGACGTCTCGCGACGATCGTCGAGCGACTCGCGATAGGCGCCCGCGCCGGCCGTGCCGTAGAACTGCAGGCGCGACACCTCGAGCGGTGTCTGGACGAGCAGGTTGGCCATGAAGGTCGACAGCGCCGGCGCGTCGTCTCCGGGATCGCCCTCGGCGAGATTGGCGACTTCGACCTCGAACGCCACGACCACCAGGCCGGCGCCGCCGGCAACGCCGCGAGCCAGACGGTTGCTGCCGGTGGGTGAGACGCCGAGAAATGCCGTGACGTCGGCGTGGGCGAGGGTGGGGCTGACCATCACCGTCACGAGAACGACCAGCGTCTGCAGGACGCGTGTCATGGGCGGTCCCTCCTGGACCCAATGATATGATCGCCGGTGCCGGATCGGTCCTGCGCCCGCGCCCATGCCGGGCCGGATCCGCGCGATCCCCGTCCGTGATGACCTTGGCGCTCTCCGACGATCAACTCGTGCTGGTGCGCAGCGTGCGCGCCTTCGCCGAGGCCGAAATCGGCCCCCATGTGCGCGAGTGGGACGAGGCCCAGCATTTCCCGACCGAGCTGCTGCCGAAGCTCGCTGAACTGGGGCTGCTCGGCATCCAGATTCCCGAGGCGCTCGGCGGCGCCGGCATGTCGTCGGTCGACTACTGCCTCGCCCTCGAGGAGCTGGCGCGCGTCGACCCGGCCATTGCGCTCTCGGTCGCGGCGCACAACGGCCTCGGGCTGGCGCACATCGCGATGTTCGGATCGGAGGCGCAGCGGCAACGCTACGTCGTGCCGCTCGCGACCGGCACCAAGCTCGCGGCCTGGGGGCTCACCGAGCCCGGATCGGGCAGCGACGCCGCGGCCATGCGCACGACGGCGCGCCGCGATGGCGACGGCTGGGTCCTCGACGGCACCAAGTGCTTCATCACGCACGGCACCTCGGCCGACGTGCTCGTCATCATGGCGGTCACCGATCGCACCAAGGGCGCGAAGGGCATCTCGGCGTTCGTCGTCGAACGCGGCGCCCCGGGGCTGTCGGCCGGCAAGAAGGAAGACAAGCTGGGGATGCGCGCCAGCGAGACGTCGGAGGTCCTGATGCAGGGCTGCCGGCTCCCCGATGACGCGCTCATCGGCGAAGAAGGCCAGGGCTTCATCCAGACGCTGCAGGTGCTCGACGCCGGCCGCATCGGCAT
>CADEDM010000372.1 GCA_902826065.1 uncultured Acidobacteriota bacterium
ACGAAGTTGTCGATCGTGCGGGTGGTCGGGAACTCCTCGTAGCCCCACACCTCGTTCAGGATCTGCTCCCGCGTCACCACCTTGCCCTTGTGCTGGACGAAGTAGCGCAGCAGTTCGAACTCACGGGCGGTGAACTCGACCCGACGCTTGTCGCGTCGGGCCTGGTGCAGCTTGAAATCGACCTCGAGGTCGCCGATGCGGACCATGTCCTCGGTGGGCGGACGCGTCGTGGTGCGCCGCAGCACGGCGCGCACGCGGGCCAGCAGCTCGGTGATCGAGAACGGCTTGGTGACGTAGTCGTCGGCGCCCAGTTCGAGGCCCAGCACCTTGTCGGTCTCGGCCGAGCGCGCCGTCAGCATCACGATCGAGGTCGAGGCCGAGCGGTCGCGCAGCTCGCGGCACACGTCGAACCCGTTCTTCTTCGGGAGCATCAGGTCGAGGATGACGAGATCGGGATTGAAGGCCGCGGCCTTGATGAGCCCCTGCTCGCCGTCGGCCGCGGTCTGAACCTCGTAGCCTTCGAGCTCGAGGTTGTCACGCAGGCCGAGCAGCATCTGCGGCTCGTCCTCGATCACCAGAATGCGCTTCATGTCGGTCTCCGTACGCGTCGGCCGTAGCGGCCGGAATCGGGAAGGCGAGGGTGAAGGTGCTGCCGCGCCCGGGCTCGCTCTGCACGCTCACCGCGCCGCCGTGGCCGCGCATCGTGTGTTCCACGATGGCCAGGCCGAGGCCGGTGCCCTGGGGTCCGCCGCCGAGGGCGCTGTCGACGCGGAAGAACTTCCGGAAGATGCGCCCCTGCAGGTGGCGCGGGATGCCGATGCCGTGGTCGCTGACGGCGACGCCGACGTGGTCGGCGTCGAGCCGCGCGACGTGCACGTCGATGTCGCGATCCTCGCGCGAGTACTTCATGGCGTTGGCGAGCACGTTCTCGATCGCCTGCTGCACCGCGCCGGCGTCGATGTCGACCGAGGGCAGGCCGGTGTCGACGCGCAACGCCACCGTGAAGCGTCCCTGTTCGAACTGGCTGCGCAGGCGGTCCACCACGTCGCGGGCCACCTCGCCGAGATCGGCGGGGGCCGTGCGATACGGCCGCAGGCCGGCTTCCATGCGCGAGAAGTCGAGGATGTTCTCGATCAGGCGGGTCAGCTTCTTGGCTTCGCCGTTGATGATCCGGTAGTACTCCGCGGCGCGCTCAGGCGTGCGCACGCGGCCCAGCTCGAGGGTCTCGGCGAAGAGCTGGATGAGCGCCAGCGGCGTCTTCAGATCATGGGAGACGGAGGCGACGAAGTTCGACTTCAGCTCGGCCAGCCGCACCTCGCGCGCGGCGGCGCCGGCGACGAAGAACACGCCGGCGGCCATCACCAGCGCCAGGATCGCCATCAGCGCGATCTGTGGCCGCGTGCTCTTGTCGGCGATGGCACTGATGGTCTGGTTGCCGAAGCCGGTCTGCAGCGTCCACGTCTCGGGCTCGACCTCGAACGGCGCCGCGTACTCGAGCAACTCGCGGTCGAAGAACACCAGCGGGAAGTTGCGCTCGTCGACGAACACGCTGGCGCCGGGCGGCGCCGATGAGAACAGGACCTGGCCGTGTGCGTCGCGCAGCGTGAGATCGAGCTGCGGGAAGCCGCCGACGTGCTGCACCGCGGCCAGGCGGTTCTTCATCATCGCCGGCAGGTGCGTCGTGCGGATGTCCTCGGCGTCGACGACGACGGCGACGAAGCTCGACATGGTGTCGCGCGCGGCGCTCGGGAAGCGCAGTTGCACCTGCACGTACTTCTTGCGTCCCCCAATCGTCGCCGGGAAAGCGACGATGGCGCGCTTGTGGATCAGCAGCTCGCGCAGGCGCGGCAGGATGACGGCGCCGACGCCAGGCGCGTCGCGGAACCGCACGTCGAGGTTGCCCGAGGTGTCAGCGAGGCTGTCGCGGTTGTAGACGAGCAGGCTGTCGCGGAACTCGTCCGACACCGCCGACCAGACGTAGAACGCCTCGACGAACGTGCTCTCCTGCAGGCCCTGGCGCAGGACGCCGTCCATCCACGCGCGGTCCATGCCGTCGATGCGGGTCTGCGGCACCGCCAGCAGCACGCCGATGTGCGGCCGCTTCAATGTGCTGTCGACATCTTCGGCGGCGGCGTCGGCGGTCTCCTGGCTGAGCTGACGCAGGACTACCGACGACGTGCTGGCCAGGTCGTTGATCGATCGGAACTGGAAGTAGAAGAGCACGGCGACCGGGATCGCCACGACGACGGCGAGGCCGGTGGCCAGGCGCACGCCGCGGTCGTCGAGCAGATGGCCGAGCCAGCCGGGTCGCCGGCCGGGCGCGGGCGTGGGTTCGATCTTCGTCTCGCTCATCGCCACCTCGCGTCGCTCTCAGCCCTTCGCCAGCTCCGCGGCCAGCCAGTCGCCCACCACGCGCCAGTCGCGCAGGTCGGGC
>CADEDM010000373.1 GCA_902826065.1 uncultured Acidobacteriota bacterium
ACGTTCTTCGCCTTGTACTTGCTCTCCTGGTCGACGACCGTGAAGAGCATCTCGCGGCTCGGCTTGGCGATGGCGTACTCCGCGAAGCGGCGCACGACCTGGATCGAGCCCAGCACCATCAGCACCGGCGAGAAGGCGACGGCCAGGAACGCGACCACCATGATGGCCGGGTTGAGCAGCAGGCCCGCGGCCACGCCATAGCGCTCGATCAGCCGTCCGGTGCCGAACAGCTGCAGGAACACCGTGGAGCCGTTCACCGCGAGGTCGATGATGGCGTAGGCGCGCGTGCGTTCCTCGCGGCTGGCGAACGCCTTGGTGATGAGGTCGCCGAGCTGGAAGTAGATGATGGTGGAGATCGTCGTCATCAACAGGATGAACAGCGCGATCATCAGCAGGTAGCGCGAGCGGAAGAGCAGCGTGAAGCCCTCGAAGGGATTCCCCGCCAGCCGGCGATCGAGCGTGGTGCGCTGCCCCTCGCCGCTGGCGCCGAGCTTGCGCTTCTCGCGGTCGAGGACCCGCACCAGCCACGCCGTGCCCGTGAACCCCGCCGCCGAGATCAGCATGAGGGCATTGGTGCCGACGACGTCCACCAGGCTGGCGGCCAGCGCCGGCCCGCCGATCGTGCCCACGGTGCCGCCGGCGGCGACGAACCCGAACAGCCGCTTGGCCTGGCTGCGCGAGAAGGTGTCGGCCATCAGGCTCCAGAACACCGAGATGATGAGCACGTTGAAGGTGCTGACCCAGACGAAGAACAGCGCGGCGACCCAGCGGTCCTGTTGACGTTCGACCGTCTCGAAGAGGCCGAAGAAGATCACCATCGTGACGGCGATGAAGCCGTAGACCCACGGCAGGAACGTGGACAGTCGGATGCGCGACGCCAGCAGCGCGTAAGCCGGGGCCAACACGAAGCTGGCGGCAAAGGTGCCCGTGTAGAGCTCCTGCAGGTTGCTGACGCCGTAGACGGTGCCCATCGCATCCCGCACCGGGCGGACGATGAAGTAGCTGCCCATCAGCAGCGCGAAATAGACGAACGACACGACGACGGCGGTCGTCTCCTCCGGCTCGACGTTGGCCACCGCCTTGAGCAGGCGGGCGAGAGGTGACGGCTCGGCCTTGGTCATGACTGGTGGTGCCCTGGAGACGTGGCTTCGACGGCGAACGTGAACATCGGCGGCCGGGATGACGCCACCCGGGCTGCAAGGGTATCGCACTCGAACTACGACCGCGACGGCCCGGCGCTTACCCGCCCGCATGCGCGGTGACCGGCCCGTTCATCCCAACGACGCATGGCGACGGGGTTTGGCTTGACACCGCCGCGCGCGCCGCCAGACAGTCTGTTCACGATGCTCCCCTCCGCGCCGGATGATCCCGGCGGCCTCGACGAGCTACGCCGCCTGCCCCAGTTCCAGGGTTACGCCCTGGGTCATGCCTACGACGAGATGTTCGGCGCCGGCGGCGTGACCCGCGATCACTACCGCGCCCTCTACGAACGGCTCGCGACGGTGGACCCGAAGGAGCTGCATCAGCGCCAGTCGGCGGCCGACCTCGCGTTCCTGCACCAGGGCATCACCTTCACGGTCTACGGACAGAGTGAAGGCACCGAGAAGATCTTTCCGTACGACCTCATCCCCCGCATCGTCACCGCCAGCGAGTGGGACACGATCGAGCGCGGGCTCACGCAGCGCATCACGGCGCTGAACCTCTTCCTGAAGGACGTCTACGGCGACGCGCACGCGCTGGCCGACGGCGTCGTGCCGCGCGACCTGGTCTACAGCTGCAAGCACTTCCGCCGCGAGATGCAGGGCGTGAGCGTGCGCCATGACATCTACGTGTCGGTCGCCGGCACCGACCTGGTGCGCCTGCCCGACGGCAGCTTCGCGGTGCTCGAGGACAACCTGCGCGTGCCCAGCGGCGTGAGCTACATGCTCACCAACCGGCAGGTCATCAAGCGCATCTTCCCGCTGCTGTTCTCGAGCTACGACGTCCGTCCGGTGGACCACTACGGGCAGACGCTGCTCGCCACCTTGCGGGCGCTGGCGCCGCCGCACCGTCCCGATCCGACCATCGTGCTGCTCACGCCGGGCGTCTTCAACTCCGCCTACTTCGAGCACACGTTCCTCGCCAGGCAGATGGGCATCGCGCTGGTCGAGGGCCGCGACCTGTTCGTGCACGACAACGTCGTCTACATGCGCACCACCGCCGGCCCGCAACGGGTGGACGTCATCTACCGCCGCGTCGACGACGACTTCATCGACCCGCTGGCGTTCCGCGCCGACTCCACCCTGGGCGTGCCCGGGCTGTTCAACGCGTATCGCGCCGGCAACGTCGCGCTCACGAATGCCATCGGCACCGGCGTCGCCGACGACAAGGCGCTCTACGCCTACGTGCCGGCGCT
>CADEDM010000374.1 GCA_902826065.1 uncultured Acidobacteriota bacterium
ATGAACACGCCGGCGCAGGCGGCGCAGCGCGTGAAGTTCTTCGACACCTATCGCAGCTACGTCATCAACTACAACCTCGGCGAGGACCTGGTGAAGGCGTACGTGGAACGGCACGCCGGCGCCGATCCGGCGGCACGATGGCAAGTCTTCACCGGCCTGCTGTCGTCGCCGCGCCTGCCGTCGAACCTGAAGGAGTAGGAGTCATCGTGCGCGCGATCGAGATCGCGGCGGCCGGTCCCCCTGAGGGCCTGCGCCTCGTCGAACGCCCCGACCCCGTACCCGGGGCCGGCGAGGTGCTCATCGCCGTCGAGGCCGCGGGCGTGAACCGGCCGGACGTCCTGCAGCGCCTCGGCAAGTACGCGCCGCCGCCTGGCGCCTCGGACCTTCCCGGTCTCGAAGTGGCGGGGCGGATCGCGGCGATTGGTCCGAGCGTCGGCGGCGTGGCCTCGCGGTGGGAGGTGGGCGACCCGGTGTGCGCGCTGGCCGCCGGCGGCGGCTATGCGGAGCTGTGTGCCGTCCCGGCGGAGCAGTGCCTGCCGATTCCTGGCGGCTACTCCATGGTCGAGGCCGCGGCCCTGCCCGAGACGTTCATGACGGTCTGGACCAACGTCTTCGAGCGCGGACGCCTGGCGCGCGGCGAGACACTGCTCGTGCACGGCGGCTCGAGCGGCATCGGCACGACCGCGATCCAGCTCGGTCGCGCGTTCGGCGCCACGGTATTCGCCACGGCCGGGTCGATCGAGAAATGCGCTGCGTGCCGCGACCTGGGCGCCGTCCGGGCGCTCAACTACCGGGAAGACGACTGGGTGGCCGAGCTGAAGGGCGCCACGGCCGGCCGCGGCGTCGACGTGATCCTCGACATGGTCGGCGGCGACTACGTCGCGAAGAATCTCGATCTGCTCGCCGTCGAGGGCCGCCTGGTCCAGATCGCGTTCCTCAAGTCGTCGACGACCACCATCGACCTCATGCAGGTGATGCGGCGCCGGCTCACCATCACCGGCTCGACGCTGCGGCCGCGGACGCCGGCGGAGAAGGGCGCGATCGCGCGCGCCCTCGAGCTGCACGTCTGGCCGCAGCTGTCGAGCCGCGAGGTGGCGCCGGTGATCCACGCGACGTTTCCGCTCGCCGCCGCCGCCGCCGCGCACCGGCTGATGGAGAGCAGCGCCCACGTCGGGAAGATCGTCCTCACGGTGGACGCGACGGCGTGACCACGTTCGAGCGCGCCATCGACATCGCGGCGCCGCCGGCGCGCGTCTTCGCCGTGATGGCCGACGTCGAGCGCTGGCACGAGTGGACGGCGTCGGTGAAGGGCGTGCGCCTCTTCGGTCGCCCGCTCGCCGTCGGCAGCCGTGCGTTCATCCGCCAGCCGAAGTTCCCGCCGGCGTGGTGGAAGGTGACCGACCTGCAGCCCGATCGCGAGTTCACCTGGGTGAGCGTGGCGCCGGGCCTGCGTGTCGTCGCCCGCCATGGCGCCGGGCCCGCCGGCGACGGCGCGCGCGCGACCTTGAGCCTCACGTACTCCGGCCTGCTCGGCGACTGGTTCGCGCGGCTCACCCGTGACGTCACCGAGCGCTATCTCGTGATGGAAGCCGAAGGGCTGAAGGCGCGCAGCGAAGCGGCCCGCTGAGCCCGCGCGTCGTCGCGGCCCGCCAGGACGCGGCGACTGGCCCGGCTATACTGGACGACTCCCATGTCGGCGCCGGACCGTCTCTTCACGCCGCGCTTCTTCGTGATGTGCGGCTTCAATTTCGTGGTGTTCCTGTCGGCGTTCCAGTTGCTGCCCACGGCGCCGTTCCGGATCCGCGACCTCGGCGGCAGCACCGCAGCGGCGGGGCTGTTCCTCGGCTTCCTCACCTACTCGTCGGCCACCACCGGTCCGATCACCGGCGGCATCGTCGACCGCGTGGGGAAGCGTCGCGTGCTGCTGGTCGCCAGCCTCGCCATCGCCGTGCTCTCGCTGCTCTACTCGGTGCTGCCGCGCTACGAGTACCTGCTCGGCCTGGTCATCCTCCACGGGCTGTTCTGGTCGGGCCTGCTGGTCGCGGCGAGCTCGTACGTGACCGACATCGTGCCGCCGGCCCGCCGCGCCGAGGGCATGAGCTACTGGGGCATGTCGACGATCTTCGCGGTGTCGATGGCGCCGGCGATCGGCCTGTGGGTCTATGGCCACGGCGGCTGGCAGGCGCTGTGCCTCGAATCGGCGGCCCTGTGCCTGGGCATGTTCACCATCGCGTGGACGCTGCTGCCGCCCGACGAACCGCACGCGGCCACCGCCGCGGCCTGGCACTGGAAGACGCTGATCGAGTGGAAGGTGCTGGCCCTGGCGCTGACGATGTTCCTCTACTCGTTCGGCTACGGCGGCATCACCAGCTTCGTCGCGATGT
>CADEDM010000375.1 GCA_902826065.1 uncultured Acidobacteriota bacterium
GCATGTACTGCGGGATGCGGTGCTTGAACTGCTCGACGAAGTACGGGCGCTCGGGGCGCGGGCCGACGATCGACATCTCGCCCTTGAGCACGTTCATGAACTGGGGCCACTCGTCGAGGTCGACGCGGCGCAGCCAGCGCCCCACGGTGGTCGCCCGCGAGTCGTTCTCGTCGGCCCACACCGGTCCGGTCTCGTCCTCGGCGTCGAGCGGCATGGTGCGGAACTTGTAGACCTTGAACGCACGGCCATCGAGGCCCATGCGCTCCTGCGAGTAGAAGATGGGCCCCGGGGAGCCGCGCTTGATCAGCCACGCGATCACGAGGCCCGGGATCGCCATGACGGCCAGCGCCGCCACCGAGATCACGATGTCGATGGCCCGCTTGACCACCGCGTTGAGGCCCTGCAGCGGCACGTCGTTGACGTTGATGACCGGCAGGCCATCGAGATCCTCGAGCCGGGCCCGCAGCGCGATGAACTGCAGCAGGTCGGGCACGACCTTGACCTCGACGCACTCGCGGCTCGCACCCTCGACCAGGTCGAGCATCTTGACGTGCTCTTCCATGGGCAGCGCGATGTAAAGGTGGTCGACCTGCTCGCGCGTGGCGATCTCGGGCGCTTCGGCCAGCGTGCCCAGCAGCGGGACGCCGCGGTAGCCGAGATGATCGCCGCCGGCACGGTCGTCGACGAAGCCGACCACCCGGTAGCCCAGTTCACGGTGCTCGAACATGCGGTCGGCGACCATGCGGCCGAGTTCGCCGGAGCCGGCGATCAGGATGCGGCGCAGGCCGAGCCCCGCCGTCCAGCGGCGCTCCATGAACTCGCGCACGAACTTCCGCGCCAGGTAGCCGAGGACGATGACTTTGACGAGGAAGATGCCCCAGACGAGCTGCGAGATCTCGTAGGTGCCGCGATTCTTGACGTCCTCGGGGACGTAGTAAGCCTGGAAGTAGAGCGTGCCGACCACGCCGATGACCACCGCGAAGATGCTGCCGACGAGGACGTTGAAGAAGTCGTCGATACGCGACCGGCCGCGGCGCAGCCGGTAGAGCCCCTGCAGCTGGAAGCCGAGCGGGACGATGACCGCGATGAACGGCAGCACGTCGAGGTACTGCGTGATCGGCGGCTGGCCCTTGGTGACGGGGAAGAGGCCGGTCTCGAACCTGACGACGTAGGCCAGGAGAAAAGCGACGACGCCGATGAGGGCGTCGTTGAGGACGTGCAGCGCGACGAACAGGCGCTTGAAGCGCTTTACCATCGCGTGCCCTTCGGCGCGGCGAGCACCTCGTCGACCGCGGTCCGGAACTCGGCGTGGAAGCGCGCGTGACCGTAGCGCTGCGCGTGCGCGCGGATGCGGCCGGTATCCCACGATCGCGTCGCGGCGGCGCGCAGGGCGTCCGCCCACGCGGGCACGGTGTCGTCGGCCACGAGCACGCCGGTGTCGCCGTCGAGCACGGTCTCGAGGGCGCCGCCGCGGCCGAGCGCGATCACCGGCCGGCCGCACGCCTGCGCTTCCACCGGCACGATGCCGAAGTCCTCTTCGCCGGGGAACAGCACCGCCGCCGCGGTGCGGTAGTGCGCCCGCACCTCGGCATCACTCAGGCGTCCGAGCAGCCGGATACCGGGCGTGCCGGACGCGCGAGCTTCGAGCGTGGCTCGTTCGGGGCCGTCGCCGATGATGTCGAGGGGCACCTCGGCCGCGCGGGCCGCGTCGATGGCCAGCTCGAGGCGCTTGTAGGGGACCAGGGCGGATACGATCACGAATCTGTGCCCGGGCGCGTCGGCGCCGGGCGTGAAGTAGTCGGTGTCCACCGGGGGGTAGACCACGGCCGACTGACGATTATAGTACAGCCCGATCCTCCGCGCAACATACTGAGAGATAGCGAGATAGCGGCTGGCGCGGACGGCCGTGCGCTGGTCCCATCGGGCCATGCGCTCCAGCACCGGCTTGAGCGCCGCGCTCGCCAGCGCCCCGACCTTCTGGGGCCCGAAGTAGGCGTCGAACTGGTCCCACGCGTAGCGCATCGGCGTGAGGCAGTAGCAGAGATGGGGCACGTCGTCGGGCACGATGACCGACTTGGCGACGCAGTGGCTGCAGCTCACGACCAGGTCGAAGCCGCGGAAGTCGAAGCGCTCGATCGCGGCCGGGAAGAGCGGCAGGTACTGGCGGTAGATGCGGCGGACGAACGGCAGATGCTGCACGAACGCGGTGTGGATCGGCCGCTGTTCGATGCGCGGCGAGACGCTGCCGGGCACGTGCAGCAGCGTGAACAACTCCGCGTCCGGGAAGATCTCGCACAGCCGTTCGAGGACCTTCTCCCCGCCACGCATGCCGGTGAGCCAGTCGTGCACCAGGGCGACGCGCATCATGCGGTCCCAAG
>CADEDM010000376.1 GCA_902826065.1 uncultured Acidobacteriota bacterium
GCCCTGCTTGCCGGTGGCGACGCTGACGTCCCAGCGGAAGCGCGGATCGTCGGGCGAGGTGAAGCTGAGCGTGCCGATGGCGCCGCGCTTGATCGCCTCGGCCTCCTTGACGGCGCCAGACGAGTAATAGGCGCGCTCGTTACTGGGCAGGCTCGCCGGCGCGCCGCTCAGGAAGGCCACGACCTTGCCCTTCACGTCGAGGCCCGAGGCGTAATCGTCGTAGCCGAGGCCGGGCGCGCTGACGCCGTAGCCCACGAACGCGACCGGTGCGTCGTCGATGCTCACGTCGGCGCGCAGCGGATCGGCGCCGAGCAGGTAGTCCTTGGCGTAGGTCAGCGTCCGGCGACCGGCGGCCGAACGCACCGTCATCGAGCTGCCGCTTTCGACGACCGCGCTGTTGCGCAGGGGCACGCGTTGCCGGTAGCCGCCGCCTTCTCCGGCGGGTGCCAGGCCGTAAGTCTTGACCTCGGTCTCGACGTGGCGCAGCGCGCCCTCGTAGCCGGCGGTGCCGAGTCCGCGCCCTTCGAGCGCGTCGTCGGCGAGGACGCTCATGTGCTGCTTGATCTTCGCCGCCTCGATGCCGTCGAGGGCGGCCGTGATCTCGGCGCCGTCGACCGCTGCGGGATCCGGCGGAGGAGGGGGCGGTGCGCTGCTGCACGCGCCGACGAACGCCACGAAGGTGATCGCCACCGCGATCCGGGGTGCCACTGGCGAGATCATGAGCTCGTCCTCCTGCCGCCGACGGGCGGCGCGACCGGCCGGTAGGATACCAGCAGCGGCAGGGCGAGCCTGTCGGACCAGCCCGGCGGCGTCCACGCCATGTGGCGCGTGACACCGCCGATCGGTCGACCGGATGGACGGCGGCCGGGACGAACTCAGCGCGCGCCGGCCACGGCGCTCCGGCCGCCGTACAGCACCGTGGCGATACGCTGCTCGCGCGCGGCCACGGCCGACGGGTCGGCCTGCAAGCGGGCAATCCGCTGTTCCAGCAGCTTCGCGCGTGCAGAGCCGTCGAGCGGCGCGGCGTGCCGCACGACTTCACCGGGGTCGTCCTCCACGACGCAGCTGCGTTCGTATGCCACGCACTCGCGGTCGACGAGCGACCCGAGTTCCTGCTCGGATGGCCAGAGCAGCTCAGCCGTCCAGCGGAGAAGGGCTTGCGTGGTTTGTGCGGGTAACGTGCCTACCATGCCCTCCGGTTGAGCAAGGCTCAGGCCAACACGCCGGGCGTCGAAACAGCCCGGAGGAACAGGGAAAAGGCATCGGACAGCCCGTCGCCCGCGAGCTGCCTTCGCGGGATTCGGTGAAGGAAGTCAGGTCAGGGCTGGACTGCCAATTCTGTGATCGCCAGGGTTACCGCGCCGCCGGTCGACGCCATTCCATCACCAGGAACCACGGCACGCGGCGATACGCGCGCGCGCGGGCCGGCGCCGTCGCGGCGATCGGATCCGGCTCGTCGAAGAACGTGAGCTGCAGGCCGGCGTCCAGGAACGCGCGCATGTAGCGTCGCATCGGACGGTGATGATTGACGATGCGGATGCCGCGCCACTCGACCCACATCGCGCGGTCGTCGAGATAGGCGTCGATCGGGTAGTGCAGGCGTTCACCGCGCGCACCGGTCACCCAGCCGCGATCTGCGCACGACGTGTTGAAGCTGGTGAGGTTGGCGACGAGCAGCGTGCCGCCGGGCGCGAGCACGCGGGCCATCTCGGGAATCGCGGCGTCGATGTCGGCGATGTCGATGAGACTGAGATAGCTCACCACGAGATCGAACGACGCGGCAGCGAAGGGCAGTGTCTCCGCCGCTCCGCGGACGTAGCGGCCGGCGCGATCGCGGTGCTTCGCGGTTTCGATCAGCGCCGCGGTGGGGTCGAGTCCGGTCGCCGCCACGCCGTCGTCGCGGAGCATGCGGCAGAACCGTCCCTCGCCGCAGCCGACGTCGAGCGCGTGCGCGGCCCGGCTCGCGCGCACCCGCGCCCGCATCACGGGATCGAGCACGTAACGGCGGCCGAAGTCGCCGTCGTCGCCCAGGTCGGCGATCCACGCGCCGGCCGATGTCTCCCACCCGTTGTCCACGCCGTCTATCGTAGGTCCCTGACGAGCGACTCGCCCGCGAGAGCGCGGCATATACTGGCGCCCACCCGCCTGGCATGCTGCATCACGACCTGCTGCTCGTCATCGGCCTGCTCTTCGCCGTCGCCCTGCTGACGCCGCTCGGCGCCCGCATCCACGTCGCGCAGCCGCTGGTGCTGGTGCTGGGCGGGCTGGCCATCGCGTTCGTCCCGGGCCTGCCGCCGGTGACGCTGGCGCCGGACCTCGTGTTCCTGATCTTCCTGCCGCCGCTGCTCTACGAAGCGGCGTGGTTCACGTCGT
>CADEDM010000377.1 GCA_902826065.1 uncultured Acidobacteriota bacterium
GCAGTAGCTGCCCTCGATGCGCAGCAGCTTCGTGCAGGCTTGCGGCCGGCCCGCCTCGCAGGCGTCGATCCAGAACGGCAGCGCGTCGCCGCGGTGCATGCCGTCGGTGCGCCCGGCGACGGTCATCACGGCGAAGAACGCGATCCACGCGGCCATGTGCGCGAGGTTGTGCTGGCCGAGCGGCGGCTCGAGGCCCAGCCACCTGATCCACGGCCGCTCGCCGATCGCCGCCACGAGGCGGTCGATGGCCGGCACCAGGAGGTTCAGCACCGGCACCGCGAGCAGCTTGTCGTAGAACGTCGGCGCCCCGACGGCGCCCAGCAGCGCATAGAGGCCGAACACGCAGATGCCGTACGACACCCCGAAGATCACCCGTCCGAGCGGTAGTCGCGGCGACGTCGACGGGTCGGTGACGAGGAGATGCATGCCGAGGAAGACGGCCGACGGGATCTCGGCGTCCACGAAGTACGGGACACCGGTGACGGCGGACGCCAGCGCGCTCAGCCCGAACAGGGTGACGGCGGCCGACGCCGTCACGTAGGTGATGGCGAAGAAGTACATGACCACCAGGCCGATCAGGAACAGCGCCAGGTAGATGCGCGGTCCGAGGCTGAAGGTCGTGTTGATCTCCTGCGCCCAGGTCACGCCGGTCGTGCCGGTCAGGATCAGCACGAGCGAGAACAGCGCGAGGGCGAACGCCGAGGGGTTGAAGACGTGGACGCTACGGCCGTCGCGGCGCCACTGGATGAAGGCCTTGCCGAGGAACGCCGTGGCGATGAGCAGGAACTGGAAGACGAACCACTCGTCCCTGAACCACAGGAACAGGTTGGTGCTGAACACGATCGGGATCGGCCCCCAGCCGATGCCGAAGGGCTTGCGCCGCGACCACGACAGCAGGGTGTCGAACGCGTAGGCGAAGAGCACCTGCGCGAAGAGCAGCGGCATGTAGGGGTAGACCGGCGTCCAGTAGTAGCCCCAGTAGGCGTAGACGCTGAGATGGCAGCACATCTGGATGTAGTGCTGCGCTCGCGGCGGCACCGGCACGAACCCCGGCGGGCCGGTGCGGCGGTCGCGCCACGCCAGGAACGCCTGCCACAGGAGCAGCAGGGCGCCGGCGCCCCAGAACGCCAGCGTGAGGTTCCGGTGCTGGCGCACCCGGGGCAGCAGACTCATCGCCAGCAGGGCGGCGGTCAGCAGGAGCGGTCCGGCGAAGGCTGCCAGACCGGCCGACGCGGTGGGCGACGCTGGACGGCGGTCGCGGCGCCCGGTCGAGGGAGACGATGCCACGGAAGTTCGTCTGCGTTGTATCACCGGCCGGAAGCCGGGTGCAACCGGCGGACGACGCGCCCACGCGCGGGCCGACCCGTGTGGCGTCAGCGACGCGCCACCCGGTGCGGCATCGGGTTGACAAGTGCGAGGCACAAGGGCCATCCTGCCCTGATTTGCGAACGTCCCCACGGGAGCTCAAGAACAGATGACGAAGAGACTTATGCGCAGCCGGGCGCCTCACGCCCTCGTCGGAGTGCTGGCGGTGATCGTGACCGTGGCCGTTGCCGGCCTGCCGGGCGATGCCCAGCAGAAGGGCGAGTGGACCAGCATCACCGGCGGCGACACCGGCACGCGCTATTCCGCGCTCGACCAGATCAACGCCCAGAACTTCAACACCCTGAAGGTGGCGTGGGAGTGGACCGGCAGCGACGTGCCGCCGGGCGTGGAGATCGGCGAGATCAACGCCCGCGGCCTGCCCATCTACGTCGAGGGCATGCTGATCACGGTGTCCGGCCCGCGCCGCACGGTGGTGTCGCTCGACCCGGCCACCGGCAAGACGCTGTGGACGTTCCAGGAACCCACCACGCCGCGCCACGACTACTCGATGCGCTCGAACCACGGCAAGGGCGTGGCCTTCACCAAGATCAACGGCAAGAGCGTCGTCCTGGTGACGACACCCGGCTTCTTCCTGCATGCGCTGGATGCCAAGACCGGCAAGCCCATCGAGGGCTGGGGCGAAGCGGTGCCCGTGCCCGGCTTCACCAAGTCGGGTTCGGTCGACATGCTGAAGGACATCATCGCCGACTGGCAGCCGTGGAAGCAGACCGAGCAGAAGTTCGACCCGGTCAAGGGGCTGCCGCTCGAGCTCGGCTACGTCACCACCAGCTCGCCGCCGATCGTCGTCAACGACGTGCTGGTGGTCGGCAACTCGGCCGAGCAGGGCTACAACCAGACCCGGATCGAAAACATCCCCGGCGACATCCTGGGCTACGACCTGAAGACCGGCAAGTTCCTGTGGAAGTTCCACGTCATCCCGCGGCCGGGCGAGTTCGGCCACGAGACGTGGGAGAACGACGCGTGGCGCTGGACCGGCGACGTCT
>CADEDM010000378.1 GCA_902826065.1 uncultured Acidobacteriota bacterium
GTCGGCCTGTTCGCGGCCATGCCGGCCGTCTACTTCTACAACCACTTCACCTCGAAGGTGAAGCTCATGGCTTCCGAGATGGACGACTTCGCGCTGGAGTTCCTCAACATCTCGGAGCGGAACTTCACCTAAGGCCATGCCGAAGGTGATGGCTTCCACGCCGGGCAGCGGCGGCCGCAGTCGCGGCCGTCGGGTCGCGACGTCGCTGGCCGAGATCAACGTCATCCCCCTGGTCGACGTGATGCTCGTGCTGCTCATCGTGTTCATGGTGGCGGCCCCGATGTTGCAAAAGGGCATCGAGGTGAACCTGCCAGTGTCAGCGCGTGCCAATCGCATGGCGGAAGAGCGCCTCTACGTCACGGTGCCGGCGTCGTACCGCACCGATCGCCGCGTGCAGATCGGCGAGGAGTTCGTGCGGACGCAGGTGCTCGGGGAGCGGCTGCGGCAGGCGATGCTGAGCCGAGAGCAGAAAGAGGTGTTCCTGCGCGGCGACGGCAGCGTCCAGTTGCAGGATCTGACCGAGGTGTTCGGGCTCCTCAAGGCGGCCGGCGTCGAGCGCGTGGGCATCCTCACGGCGACGCCGCCGACGCGGCGATAAGCGATGGATGCGGTCTCCGAAGTCCTCGTCGTCCGGCACGGCATCGATGACACGACGCCCATGTGGGGCGTGTCGGCGAGCGCGCACGTCGCGCTGGCGGTGCTGGTGTTCCTCGTCCCGGCGGCGTGGATGGGGATGCAGGTCGCGCCCGAGGAGCCGGTGATGACGGTCAGCCTGGCCGGCAACGTGGGGCCGCAGACCGGTGGCCGGCAGGCCGAGGCGGCGCAGGCGCAGCAGGCCGTGGCGCCGCCCGAGGTGCGCCCCCAGCCGGTGGCGCCGCCAACGGCGAAGGCGCCGGAGATGGTGGAGCCGACGAAGGCGCCACCGCGCAAGACCCCGCCGCCGAAGGTGCAGCAGGCGCCGAAAGACGCGCCGCAGCGAACCACGCCGTCGACAGGGCAGCAGGTGCAGCCCGGCGAGGCACTGGCGAACACGGCGGCGACGAACCGGACGCCGTTCGGCGGCACCGCGTCGGGCGGCGGCGGCACCGGGGCCCGCGTCGACGACGGCAACTTCTGCTGCATGCAGTACCTGGCGTCGGTGCAGGACCGCATCCTGCGCAACTGGGAGAGCAAGCAGCAGACGCTCGGCACCGCCATCCTGGTCTTCACGATCCAGCGCGACGGCACCGTGACCGATCTCGCGGTCGAACGGACCAGCGGCAACCAGACGCTCGACTTCATCGCGACGCGGGCGCTGCGGCTCACACAGAAAGTGCCGCCGCTGCCGCCCGAGTACACCAATCCGAGCCTTCGCGTTCACCTCACGTTCGAGTACCAGCGATGACATCCACCGTCCGCGCTTCCCTGCTCCTCACGATCGCGGCGGCCGCGACGGCGGTCGCCCTCGACGCGCAGGTCCCGGCGACGCCACCGTCGCAGGCCCAGCAGCCCACCGAGGTCAGCACGAAGATCACCGGCGACCCCGGCTCGCCGCCACGCTACGCCGTCCCCGATTTCCTCGCCCCCGGCGGCGACAAGGACGGGGCCGAACTGGCGAAGCTGCTGGCGCAGGTGCTGTTCGACGACCTGGCCTTCGAGGGCGAGTTCGATCTGATCCCGCGCGACACGTATGCGTCGATTCCGGCGGCGCGGTCGGTGTCCGACGCGCCGTTCGATCGCTGGCGCGAGCTCGGCGCCGACGGCGTCGTGATCGGCAGCGTCCGCAAGAACGGCCAGAACATGTCGGTCGAGATGCGGCTCTTCGACGTGCGCACGCGCCAGCAGGTGATCGGGCGCGAGTACGGCGGCGCCGCCAGTAACCCGCGCCTCTACGCGCACACGATGGCCGACGAGATTCACCTGTCGCAGGCCAATCTCAAGGGCGTCGCCCGCACCAAGCTCACCTTCTCGTCCGACCGCGTCCGCGATCGCGCCGCCGACACCATCGAGTCGCGCAACGTGAAGGAGATCTTCATCGCCGACTACGACGGCGCCAACCAGCGTCGCGTCACCGTGAACCGGCAGCTCAACGTGTTCCCGTCGTGGTCGCCCGATGCGCGCGCCATCGCCTACACCTCGTACCGGCGCGGCTACCCTGACATCTTCGTGTCGCTCATCTACCAGGGCACGATGGAGACGCCCACCAACGGCACCGGCCAGAACTGGCTGCCGGCGTTCTCACCCGACGGCACCCGGATCGCGTTCACCTCGAACCGCGACGGCAACTCCGAGATCTACGTGATGAACCGCGACGGCTCGGGGCTGCGCCGGCTCACCAATC
>CADEDM010000379.1 GCA_902826065.1 uncultured Acidobacteriota bacterium
GGCCGCGAACGCAGAGACGGCCGCGACAAGCGCGACAACCGCGAAGGCCGGGGCGGACAGGCCCGGCCCGGCAGGGACGATCAACGACGCCGCGATCGCGAACGCCCGCGTCAGGAACGCGGCGGCGAACCCCGCGCCGATCGCGGCGGGGAATCGCCGGGTGAGCGCCAGAGCGGCCCGGCCCCCGCGTCATCCACGCCGCCCCCTTCTGACGGGCCCACTCGCGACGACGCCGCCCCGAACGCCGCCGGTGACGCCGCGGCCCGCCATCGCGGGCACCGCGGCGGACGTCACCGTCGCGGGCGCCGGCCGGGCGGACGCCCCGAGCGGAAGGACGGGACGTAGTGCCGCGTGCGGTGCATCAGGTGCTCGCGACGCTGGGCTACGGCGATGCGATCGGGCACGAGGTGCTCGGGATCCAGCGTGTCTTGCGCGCGGCTGGCTACGAATCGGAGATCTTCGTCGAGACCGCCGACTCGCGCCTGGAAGACCTGACGGTCGACTATCGCGATCTGCCCGAGGCCAGCCATCCCGACAACCTGCTGATTCACCATTTCTCGATTGGCTCGCGGGCCTCGCGAGTGGCCTACGCGCTGCCCGATCGCATGGCGCTCGTCTACCACAACATCACGCCGCCCGAGTTCTTCATCGACGTCCACCCGCTGCTCGTGCAGCTCTGCTACCTCGGGCGACGTGAACTGGGCGTCTATCGCAATCGCGTCGAGATCGGCCTCGGCGACTCCGAGTTCAACCGCCAGGAACTCGAGGACCTCGGCTTCCCGCACACTGCCGTCCTGCCCGTGGTGCCCGATTTCACCCACCTCGCCGGCACGCCGAACTTCATGCAGGCCGGCACCTTCGACGACGACTGGGTGAACGTGCTCTTCGTCGGCCGGATGATCCCGAACAAGCGCATCGAGGACGTCATCCGTGCGTTCCACGCCTACAAGCGCTGGTTCAACCCGCGCTCGCGGTTGCTGCTGGTGGGCTCGCACGGCGGTTTCGAACGCTACCTGGCGATGGTGCACGACTTCGTCGCGCGCATCGGCGCGGCCGACGTGCACTTCATGGGCCACGTCACGAACGAGGAACTGGCCGCCTACTACGAGATTGCCGACGTCTTCCTGTGCGCCAGCGAGCACGAAGGCTTCTGCGTACCGCTGATGGAGGCCTTCCACATGGGCGTTCCGGTGCTGGCCTACGCGGCCACCGCCGTGCCGGCCACGATGGACGGCGGCGGCATCCTCTACCACCGCAAGGACCCGGTGGAGATCGCCGGGCTGATCGACGCCGTGGTCGCGAAC
The DNA here is from genome assembly GCA_902826065.1 of uncultured Acidobacteriota bacterium. GTDB lineage: Bacteria > Acidobacteriota > Vicinamibacteria > Vicinamibacterales > UBA2999 > CADEFD01. The sequence goes on from CADEDM010000379.1 coordinate 1,305, forward strand.
ACGCGCCTCCGCGACGACGTGCTGGATCGGCAGGACGCGGCGCTCGACCGGCTGCAGGGCCGTGATTTCGGTGGCATGCTCCTGCGCTTCGTCGACGATGCGCTCAACGGCCCACGGCGTGCCCATCCGCCCGTCGCCTTCGACTTCTGGGATCACGTGCGCCAGGCCGAGTGGCTGGAAGAGGTTCGCGCCTATCGCCCGGCAGCCTTCGAGGCCCTGCCCAAGGAACAGGGACCAGGCACTGAGGACCAGGGACCCGGAGGAGCGGCCGCGTGATCGTGAACCAGTGGGTGCCGGCCGCCCACAAGGGCGATGCGATCGGCGACTCGGCCCGCCGCGTGCGGGGACTGCTGCGGGCGATGGGCCACGAGTCGGATCTCTTTGCCCTGACGATCGACGACGACCTCGTCGACGACGTGCGCCCGTTCGCCGACGCGGCGGCGCGCCGCGGCGACCTGACGATCTTCCACTACGCGCTGCCGTCGGTGATGACCGAGGCGTTCGCGTCACTGCCCCACGGCCGCGTGCTGCAGTACCACAACGTCACGCCCGCGCACTTTTTCGCGCCGTACCATGCCGGCATCTTCCGCCTCGCGCAGCTCGGACGCGACGAAGTGGCCACGCTGGCCGGCCGCACCGACGTGGCGCTCGGCGACTCCGAGTACAACCGGCAGGAACTCGACGCGATGGGCTTCACGCGCACCGGCGTCTTCCCCATCGCCATCGACGTCGAGCGCATCACCGCGGCGCCGCGGCGGCCGGCGCTCGAGAAGGTGCTGAGCGACGGGCCCCTCAACTTCCTGTTCGTCGGGCGCATCGTCCCGAACAAGAAGATCGAGGACCACATCCGCCTCGCCGAGGTCTACAAGCGCTACGTCGACGTGAACTACCGCTTCATCTTCGTCGGCCGGACCGACGGCGTGCCGCGCTACTACGACATGATCCGCGCCTTGATCGCCGAGTACCAGATGCCGACCGACCGCTTCATCTTCA
>CADEDM010000380.1 GCA_902826065.1 uncultured Acidobacteriota bacterium
GGATTCGTGATCGGGGCCTGTCCCGGGACAGGCCCCTGCCCTGATACGGTGCAGCGGGATCGCAGGATCTGCTGCGATCACGCAGATCTCACGGCGCGCTCACGCGCCGCTGAAGACTTCCCCACACCTCCGCATCGATGCTGCGAGCGGAGGTTCCCGATGGACACGTTTTCGCTCGTTCGCCCCGCCCACGCCCTTCGCCTGCGCGTCGACACGGCACAGCCCACCGAGTTCGTCGACGTCACCGATCGCCTGCACGAGGCGGTCGCCGTCTCCGGCGTGGACACGGGGCTGCTGAACGTCATGTCGGCGCACACCACGACGGGCGTGGTCGTGAACGAGCACGAGCCGCAGTTGCTCGACGATCTGCACGCGCTGCTGGCCCGGCTCGCGCCGCGCGGTGTGGCCTACCGACACGACGACCTCGCCCGGCGCCAGGCGGTGACCGCCGATGAGCCCCGCAACGGCCACGCCCACTGCCGCGCCCTGCTGCTGCCGACGTCCGTCTGCCTCAACGTCATCGACGGCCGGCTGGCCCTGGGCCGCTGGCAGCGCGTGTTTCTGGTCGAACTGGATGGCCCGCGGCCGCGTGACCTGAGCGTCGTCGTGCTCGGAGCGGCGCGATGAGAGTCACGATGGTCCTGCCGGCGCTGACCGAGGCGACGAGCCCGCACTTCCGGCCGATCAAGTACTCGCTGTTCCCACCGCTCGGCCTCGCCACGCTCGCCGGCTACCTGCCCGCCGACGCTCAGGTCGCGATCCACGACGAGCACGTGATGCCGCTCGCGCTCGACGACGACACGCCCGACCTCGCCGTCATCCAGGTCTACATCACCAACGCGCGGCGGGCCTACGCGCTGGCCGACGCCTACCGCGCCCGCGGCGTCCACGTCGCGCTCGGCGGACTGCACGTGACGTCGCTGCCCGACGAAGCCGCCGCGCACGGCGACACGATCTTCCTCGGCCCCGGCGAGGACACGTGGCCGCAGTTCCTCGCCGACTTCGCCCGCGGCGAGCCGCGCCGGCGCTATCAGTCCACGGTGCGCACGCTGGCCGGACTGCCACCGATCCGGCGCGATCTGATCGCGCGCCATCTGTATCTCGTGCCGAACTCGATCGTCGTCTCACGCGGTTGCCCGCACGTCTGCGACTTCTGCTACAAGGAGGCGTTCTTCACCGGCGGCAAGGGCTTCTACACGCAGGCCGTGGATGCCGCGCTGGCCGAGATCGATCGCCTTCCCGGCCGCCACCTCTACTTCCTCGACGACCACCTGTTCGGCGATCGCCGTTTCGCGACGGCGCTCTTCGACGGCATGCGCGGCATGGGCCGGCTGTGGCAGGCGGCCGGCACCGTCAACGCGGTGCTCGCGCCGGATCTGCTCGAGCGCGCGGTGGCCGCCGGGCTGCGCTCGCTGTTCGTCGGCTTCGAGACGCTGAGTCCCGTGAACCTGACGGCGCAGCGCAAGTTCCAGAACCTGAAGCGCGACTACGCGGCCGCAATCCGGCGGCTGCACGACTGCGGCGTGATGATCAACGGCTCGTTCGTGTTCGGGATGGACGACGACGACAGCAACGTCTTCGCGCGCACGGTCGACTGGGCCGTCTCACACGGCATCGAGACCTCGACGTTCCACATCCTCACGCCGTATCCGGGGACGCCGTTGTACGCGCGCATGGCGGCGGCGGGCCGGCTCACCACCAGCGACTGGGACGTCTACGACACGCGCCACGCGGTCTTCACGCCAGCGCGGATGACCGGAGCGGAACTGGAAGCCGGCTACTGGCGCGCCTATCGCGACTTCTACCGCTGGGGCGCGATCGCGCGCGGGGCCGCGGCGCACGACGATCTGCTCGGCGGACTGCGTCACGCGGCGTACGCCGCCGGCTGGAAGAAGTTCGAACCGTTGTGGGACGTCGTGATCCGCGCCCGCCAGGCCGGCGCGATGCTGCCGATGCTGGAAGCGATCCTGAGCGAGTTCGGCCGGCGCCGGAATCCGCCTCAGGCCGCAACCCCAGAACGTCCTGCCGCCGCGGCCGCATCGCCACACGCAACTCGGGCCGGGCTCCTCGCGGAACCCGGCCCGTCATAGACCCGAAGCGACCGCGTGCCGTCTACGGCAGCGCGAGCGCGGTGTAGCCGCCGGTGACCGGCAGCACGACGTACTGCTTGCCCTGGTGCAGGTAGGTCATGAGGCCGTACTGACCCAGGCGCGGCGTGGGCACCGCCGCGACGCGCTTGCCGGTCTTCTTGTCGATGGCGAACAGGTTCGGCTTGTTGTCGGCCGTCTG
>CADEDM010000381.1 GCA_902826065.1 uncultured Acidobacteriota bacterium
GCATCCGGGGCCGACCTTCGGCTACGTCGTGCGCGGGAAGATCCGCTGGGCGATCGATGGCGAGCCGGCCAGGGTGCTCGAACCGGGCCAGACGTTCTACGAGCCGATGGGCTCGGTGCACAGCACGTCGGCCAACGCCAGCGCCACGGAGCCGGCCGTCATCTCGGTCGTGATCCTGGGAAAGCCCGGCGATCCGATCTCGAAGCCGGCGGCGGTGCCGACGGCCAAGCCGGGCGGCGACGCCTAGCGATCGCGCCGGTGCGGCGTTGCGGTGGCGGGTGCGCCGGTCAGAAGGTGCGCGCCTGGGGCACCGGCCACCAGCGCACCTGCACCTTGCCGACGATGTAGCGCTTCGGGACGAACCCGAAGTGGCGGCTGTCCTGGCTGTTGTTCCGGTGATCGCCCATGACGAAGTAGTGGCCCTGCGGGATCACCTGCGGGCCCCAGTCGTCGTGGCTCTGGTACTCGGCCGGCACGTAGTCGCTGGGCATCGGCACGTCGTTGACGTAGACGCGGCCGTCGACGATGCGCACCTGGTCGCCTTCTTCCGCGATGACGCGCTTGACGAACATCTTGTCGGGGTCGAGCGGGTAGTACAGCATCACGATGTCGCCGCGGCGCGGCGACGAGATGCGGTAGATCAGCTTGTTGACGATCAGGCGGTCCTGGTCGTCGAGCGTGGGCGCCATGCTGAGCCCCTCGACGCGCGCCACCTGGAACACGAAGGTCACGATCACGACGGCGTAGAGCGCCGCCGACGCGAGCGTCTTGATCCACGCCCAGAACTCGTCCTGCCAGGCCGACAGCCGATCGGCGGTGGTGGGCGCCGGCGGCATCGGTGCCTGAGGCACGCCGAACGCGGAGGGCGGCGCGTCGAAGCCGCTCAGCGGCACCGCGGTCCGGGTCTCGCTGACCACCGGTTCGGGCTGCGGCACGGGCGGGGCCGCGGGCGGCAGGGACTCGTCGGCGTCGGCGCGATCGGGCTGGTCCACGAGCGAGGCTCCTCGAACGTCTATACGGTGCCGCCGGGCGGACGTTTCCGTCGGGGCCGGCCGAATCCATGGTAACCGAAGGGCCGGCCCGCCGCCCCGGACGACCCGCTGCTGCACGCCGATGCTACAATCGGAGAGTCTCGGGGCCGCCACGGCCCCGGCAGGGGAGAGCATGCTTCGCCCGCTGATCAACGGCTTCTCACTCACGTTCAAGCACCTGTTCCGGAAGCCGATCACCGTGGACTATCCGCACCAGAAGGTGCCGATGTTCCCGCGCTACCGCGGCAAGCAGGTGCTGATGCGGGACGAGCACGGCATGGAGAAGTGTGTCGCCTGCGGGCTGTGTTCGGTGGCCTGCCCGGCCGACGCCATCTACCTCGAGGCGGCGGAGAACGACGGCACGGTCATGGCCGGCCCGCGCTACGCGGCCGTCTACCAGATCCACAAGACCCGCTGCATCTTCTGTGGCTATTGCGAAGAAGCGTGCCCCGTCTCGGCCATCTTCATGGGCAAGGACTACGAGCTCGCCGTCTACAGCAAGGACGACTTCGTGTGGGACAAGACGGAGCTGCTGGTGCCGGCGCCAGCCGGCGTGACCGCTCCGCAGTCGGCGCGCTGACCCTGCGTCGCCGTCGGCCGGCGGCGATCCGGCCCTTCGAACACTGATGTCTCGTCCTGCCTTCCTCGACGCGCTGGCGTCCCGGGTGCTCGTCTGCGACGGCGCGATGGGGACGATGCTGTACGGCAAGGGCGTCTTCGTCAACCGCTGCTTCGAGTCGCTCAACGTGTCGCAGCCGTCGCTGGTCTCCGACGTGCACCGCGAGTACCTGGCGGCGGGCGCCGATGTGATCGAGACCAACACGTTCGGCGCCTCGCGCCTCAAGCTGCGCGCGTTCGGCCTCGGCGACCAGGTGCACGCCATCAACCTCGCCGGCGCGCGCATCGCCCGTGAGGCGGCCGGTGAATCGGCGTGGGTCGCGGGCGCCATCGGTCCGTTGGGCGTGCGCATCGAGCCGTGGGGCAAGACCGGCGTGGACGAGGCGCGCGAGTACTTCCGCGAGCAGGTGGCGGCGTTGGTCGAGGGCGGCGTCGATCTGCTGATCCTCGAGACCTTCCGCGACTGGAACGAGGCCGCGGCGGCCGTCGATGCCGTGCGGGCGGTGTGCGACCTGCCGATCGTGGCCGCGGTCACCACCGAGGAAGACGGCAACAGCCTCGACGGCACGCCGCCGGAGCAGTTCGGGCCGGCCCTGGCGGCGCGCGGCGCCAACGTCGTCGGCGTCAATTGCAGCGT
>CADEDM010000382.1 GCA_902826065.1 uncultured Acidobacteriota bacterium
AGATCGGCGGCACGCGGCCGCCGTGCAGCTTGCCGGCCACTTCGAGCAGCGGCCCGGTGGCGTGATCGAGCACGAGCAGCTTGCGCTTGAGCGTGTAGAGCGCCTCGATCTGGCCGCGCGAGGTGTCGCCGGCGAAGATGCGCTCCTCGATGCACTCGATCTCCTCGGTGACGCGATCGAGCACCGGGAAGTAGCGATCGACCACGGTGTCCATCAGCGCGTAGAGCACGTAGGCGGGACCGTGGCGCAGCAGCTCCGGCTCCTGCTCGCAGCGCCGCCGCACCTCGGTGAAGCCGTGCTGCGCCTCGCGGCGCACCGAGATGATGTATTGCGGGCCGACGAACACCGCGACTTCGCCGGTCTGCAAGTCGGCGCCGCCGGGCCACTCGACCATCTGGAGCACGACGAACAGCGACGCGCCGTACTCCTCGATCTTCGGGCGCTGGTGGCCTTTCTGGGCGTCTTCGACGGCGAGCTCGTGCAGCCCGAACTCGTCCTGCAGCGCTTCGAGTTCGCCCGGCTCGGGGTCCTTCACGGCCACCCACACGAAGCAGCCGGGTTTGGTCAGGTGAGCCCGGATGTCACTGACCGGGATGTCGGCCAGCCGCGCGCCCTGCTCGTAGACGACGCAGTTGACGAGCATGTGGCGGCTATCGCTGCCACGCGCCGGCGGCCGACGGTGCGCCGAGCGCGATGATGTCGTTCAGGATGCCGGCGGCCGTCACCGCCGGCCCGGCGCCGGGGCCACTCACGACCAGCGGCTCGGCGTGATAGCGCGCCGACGTGAACGTGATCAGGTTGCGCGCGCCGCCGGCCGAGCCCATCGGGCTCGTCGCCGGCACCGACTCCAGCCGCGCGACCGCGCGCGACTTGGTGGCGCTGACGACGTAGCGCAGCACCTCGCCTTTCGCGGCGGCGCGGGCGACGCGGCGGGTCCAGTCGGCATCGAGCTCGGGCAGGCGCGCCAGGAACGCGTCCTTCGACAGCTTGCGATACGGCGCCGGCACCAGGTTCTCCGGCGCCGGCGCGGCGCCGCGATAGCCGAGCAGGCGCGCCAGGATCAGGCCCTTGCGGGCGGCGTCAGCGCCGGAGAGATCGTCGCGAGGATCGGGCTCGGCGTAACCGCGCGCGACGGCGTCGCGCACGGCCTCTGAAAACGGCCGGCCGCCACAGACCTCCGACAACACGAACATCAGCGTGCCGCTGACGCAGCCGTCGACGCGCATCACCTGGTCGCCGGTTTCCGCCAGCTTCTTGTGCGTGTCGATCACCGGCAGACCCGCGCCGACCGTGGCCTCGAAGCGAATCGTGCGTCCGTGGCTCGCGGCGCCCTCCAGCAGGCGGGTGTACGACTCCCAGGATCCGGCCAGCGGCCGCTTGTTGGCGAGCACGACATCGAAGCCGCGCTCGATCGCCGCGTGCAGCGCCGGCGTCGTCTCGTCGCTGGTGACGTCGACCAGCACCGGCCGCGACACCGCATGACTCGACATGAACCCGAGCGCTTCGAGCGCCGACGCCTTGGTCCCGCCGATGCTCGCGAGCATGGCGCCGGCGTCCTTCCGTTCGGCGAGGGCACGCAGGCGCGTCTCCGACAAGCCGCGCGCGTCGAAGACGTAGCCCGACGTGTCGAGCAGGCCGACGATGCGCACCCGGTGCCGCGCCGGCGACGTGGCGATCAACGTCGCCAGTTCCCGGCCGACTCGGCCGAAACCCAGCAGGACGACGTCGGTGAGCGGTCGTGATGGCGCTCGGCCGCCGCCGATCTTCGAGAGCTGGAAGGCGCTGTGCACGCGCTGCGCGGCCAGCGGCGCGTCTGCCGCAGCGACCACGAACGAGATGTTCCGCTCGGACGAGCCCTGCGCGATGGCGACGATGTTGATGCCGCTCGTCTCGAGGGCGGTGAACACGCGGGCGGCGATGCCGGGCGTGCCGGCCATGCCGTCGCCAACCACGGCCATCACGGCCACGTCGTGGGTCGCGGTGACGCCGTCGATGATGCCGCCGGCGATCTCCTCGCGAAAGGCGGCGCGCAGACTCGCCACGGCGCGATCGGCCTCCTGTTCGGGCAGCGTGAAGCCGATCGAGCTCTCTGATGAGCCCTGGAAGATCGTGGAGACCGACAGCCGCTCGGCGTCGACCGCAGCGAACGTCCTGGCGGCAATGCCGTGCACGCCCACCATGCCCTTGCCGGCCACCGTGACGACCGCCTGCCTCGGCAGCACGGCCACGGCCTTGACGGGATACGTGACCGACACCTGGCGGCCGGTGACCAGCGTGCC
>CADEDM010000383.1 GCA_902826065.1 uncultured Acidobacteriota bacterium
CCAGGGCCGCATCGGCGAGATGAAGACCGGCGAAGGCAAGACGCTCATGGCGACCCTGCCCGCCTACCTGAACGCGCTCTCGGGCAAGGGCGTTCACGTCGTCACCGTCAACGACTACCTCGCCCGCCGCGACGCCGAGTGGATGGGCCGCATCTACCGCTTCCTCGGCCTGTCGGTCGGCGTCATCCAGCACGACCTCAACGACGAGCAGCGCCAGGCGGCCTACGCCTGCGACATCACCTACGGCACGAACAACGAGTTCGGGTTCGACTACCTGCGCGACAACATGAAGTTCGAGCTGGCGCGCATGGTCCAGCGCGGCCACAACTTCGCGATCGTCGACGAGGTCGACAGCATCCTCATCGACGAGGCGCGCACGCCGCTCATCATCTCGGGCCCGGCCGAGGAGTCGACGGACCTCTACTACGAGGTCGACCGCATCATCCCCTCGCTCACCCGCGGTCTGGTCCACCAGGGCCAGATGAAGACCGAAGACCGCGAGCGCATGGAAGCGTCCGGCGACTACACCGTCGACGAGAAGGGCAAGACGGTCACCCTGACCGAGGCCGGCATTGCCAAGGCCGAGAAGCTGCTGTCGCACCGGCTCCAACCGGGCGGCCTCTACGACCCGGTGAACATGCCGCTGCTGCACCACGTGCAGCAGGCGCTGCGCGCCCACACCCACTACCGGCTCGACGTCGAGTACATGATCAAGGACGGCGGGGTCGTGATCGTCGACGAGTTCACCGGCCGCCTCATGCCGGGCCGCCGCTGGAGCGACGGGCTGCACCAGGCCGTCGAAGCCAAGGAAGGCGTGAAGATCGAGCGCGAGAACCAGACGCTCGCCACCATCACCTTCCAGAACTACTTCCGCAAGTACGCCAAGCTCGGCGGCATGACCGGCACGGCCGAGACCGAGGCGCCCGAGTTCAGCAAGATCTACAAGCTCGAAGTCACCGTCGTCCCGACCAACAAGCCGATGCGCCGCGTCGAGGAACCCGACCTCGTCTACCGCACGGCGGCCGAGAAGTTCGAGGCGATCGTCGGCGACATCATCGAGAAGCAGGAGCTCGGCCGGCCGGTACTGGTGGGCACCGTCAGCATCGAGAAATCCGAGAAGATCTCGACGATGCTGAAGAAGCGCGGCATCAAGCACGTGGTGCTGAACGCGAAGTACCACGCCCAGGAAGCCGAGATCGTCGCCCAGGCCGGGCGCCAGGCCGCCGTGACCATCGCCACGAACATGGCCGGCCGCGGCACCGACATCCTCCTGGGCGGCAACGCCGAGTACATGGCGCGCCAGCAGTGCCTGAACGAGGAAGTCGCCGAGAAGCTGGAGAAGGGCCAGGAGAAGTTCGTCGACGACGACGAGTTCGTCTACTTCTCGCACGGGCTCGACCACTACCGCGTGAAGCGCGCCGATTGGGACCGCATCTTCACGCACTTCAAGCGCCAGTGCGAGGCCGAGCACGAGGAGGTCGTGGCCCTGGGCGGCCTGCACATCCTCGGCACCGAACGTCACGAGGCCCGCCGCATCGACAACCAGCTGCGCGGCCGCGCCGGCCGTCAGGGCGACCCGGGCAGCTCACGCTTCTACCTGTCGCTCGAAGACGACCTGATGCGTATCTTCGGCTCCGACCGCATCTCGGGCCTGATGCAGCGCCTCGGCATGGAAGAAGGCGTGCCGATCGAGCACGGCATGGTGACCCGGGCCATCGAGCGCGCCCAGAAGCAGGTCGAGGCCCAGAACTTCGCCGTCCGCAAGCACCTGCTCGAGTACGACGACGTCATGAACAAGCAGCGCGAGAGCGTCTACACGCTGCGCCGCGAGGTCCTCGAGGGCACGGTGCGCGTGACGGAAGACGAGACGTCGGACACGCGCGGCTATCTCCTGGCCACGGCCGAAGAGCTCGTCGACGACAAGGTCGCGCTCTACCTCCCGAAGGACGGTGACCACAGCACCTGGGATCTCGAGGCGCTGCGCCGCGAGATGACCGAGCTCTTCGCGCTCGACGACGACGACTTCGCCGCAGTCGACTTCGAAGACCGTCCCGCCGAGATCCAGGCCGCGCTGTGGACGCGGGTCCGTGAGAAGTACGATCAGAAGGACGCGCTGATCCCGGCCGATATCCTGCGCCGCGTCGAACGCGATCTGATGCTGCAGATCGTCGACACGCAGTGGAAGGACCATCTCTACTCCCTCGACCACCTGAAGGACGGCATCAGCCTGCGCAGCTACGGCCAGCGCGATCCGC
>CADEDM010000384.1 GCA_902826065.1 uncultured Acidobacteriota bacterium
GGTGGATGCGGTGGGTGGCCACCCAGAAGATCGGGCCGCCCTCGAGGGCGAGCGCCCCGCAGGTCGTGAGGACGTACTCGACCCACTTCGGGCACTTGTAGCCGCGGTGCGTCAGCAGGCGGTGGTACGCCATGCCGATGCCGAGGCTGCCGGTCACCCACCACAGCACGAGGGCCGCCAGGATGGCGCCCGAGTCGATGTAGAAGAACGCGGCGACGGCGCCGACGTGGAACACCGACATGGCGATGAAGGTGATCCAGTTCAGCCCGGTGGCGGCCTTGCGGCCGTAGATGGTGGAGATGGGTTGCATGCCGGAAGTGATGCTACCGACTCTCCGGCGCGACGACTGTAATACTTCTGTCGTCGCACGAAAGTGCCTGCCGCACAACGGGATGCGGGAGGGCCGGGGCGGCCGGATGGCCGCGACCAGGGCCGCCGCCACGACCGGCGGACGGGCCGGCGCGTCGACGCGCTACGAGCGGCCGCGCCAGGGCAGGTGCGCCAGCGAGCCGACGATCGGCGTGTTCGAGATCATCGACGACATGCGATCGAGCAGGCCGTCGTGGCCGACCTTGGCCGGCTTCGCCTGCGGGGCCGCGACCAGGCGTCCCGTGGTGGGATCGGCCAGCCGCTGCCACGCCCGGAGGGTGCGCTCGTCCGACGCCAGCAGCGACGCGCCGCACTGGACCTTCTGACCGGCCGGGGTCGCGGCCGACTTCACCCACACCCGCTGCACCGGCACCCCCATCTTGAGGAGGGGCACGTGCACCACGAACTGCGGCGACAGCCGCTTGGCGCCGGCGTTCGACCCGACCTCCAGCCGCAGCCCCTCGTTGCTCACGTCGATTAGCACGGCCGCTTCGCCTTCGATGGTCGTCGCCAGCCGCGGCACGATGCGGCGCTCGGAGCGACGCATGGAGCGGCCCTCGGCGTTGGCCAGGGACACGGCGAGGATCAGGGCCTTTTCGTCGAGCGGCCGAACGTGGAACGACACGTCCTTGCGGGCCAGCATCTTCTCGTTCGGGTCCCCCTCGTCGCCCACCGCCAGCACCGGGCGGTTCGGGTCGCCCTTGCGGAGTCCGGCGATGAACGGCGAGGTCAGCAGGCTGGCGTCTGCCACGACCAGCAGCAGCGGCCGCCCGGTGACCTCGGTGGAGACGAAGCAGGCATCCACCAGGAGCACCGGCTCGAAGCCCGCCGTGCGGAGCCAGTCACAGATGGCTGCCCGCTCGCCGGGGCGGGGACACGCGACACCGACGCGAGGTGACGAAGGCATGACGGGCTAACGACTTTGCAATCGTGTTGCCAGACTGAAGGCGTCGTCGGTGGGCCGACAGGGCTCCACGGCCGGGTCGCCGGCCGCCGTTCAATCACGAATCTGTACGTGAAGGCACGATTCTCGTGCGCGATCCACGGTCCGGGACGTCGAAAACTCCCGTGCTACCATCCCGGCGCATGAAGCGCCTGCTCCTCGTCCCGTTCCTCCTGATCGCGTCCGGGGCCGTGTCCGCTCAGGCGCCTGCCGGCATCGACTGGACCGCCGTCGACGCCGAGACGTTGAAGCACTTCCAGGCGATCGTCCAGATCGACTCCACCGACCCGCCCACCACCCCGCCGGGGGTCGAGAAGCCGGTCGTCGACTACCTCCGCGCCGTCCTGGAGAAGGAGGGCATCGCCACCGAGACGGTCGCGATCGACCCCAACCGCCCGAACCTCGTCGCCCGCCTCAAGGGCAACGGCAAGAAGCGCCCGCTGCTGCTGATGGCGCACACCGACACGGTCAACATCGACGCCAAGAAGTGGACCCATCCGCCCTTCAGCGCGCTGCGCCAGGACGGCTACATCTACGGCCGCGGCACCGTCGACGACAAGGACAACGTCGCCGCCACGCTGATGACGCTGCTGATGCTCAAGCGTCAGAACGTGCCGCTCGACCGCGACGTCGTGGTGCTGTTCGAGGCTGGTGAGGAAGGCGCCGTGCGCTTCGGCATCGGCCACATGTCGCAGGACCCGCAGTTCGCCAAGATCGACGCCGAGTTCTGCCTCGCGGAAGGCGGCAGCCTGAACCGGCAGGGCGGGAAGGTGACCTTCGCGTCGATCCAGACGCTGGAGAAGATCCCGCGCGCCATCACCCTGACCGCGCGCGGCACGGCCGGCCACGGCTCGGTGCCCCTGCGCAGCAACGCCGTCGTCAAGCTCACGACCGCGGTGTCGTCGGTCGCGAAGTGGAAGCCGCCCATCAGCTTCAACGAGAC
>CADEDM010000385.1 GCA_902826065.1 uncultured Acidobacteriota bacterium
CATCAAGACGGTGGTGGACAACGTGACCCTGGCCGTCACGGTCGTCGGGTCGCTGGTCGTCGTCAGCGGGCTGCTCATCCTGATCGGCGCGGTGGCGATGACGAAGTTCCGGCGCGTCTACGAAGCGGCCATCCTGAAGACGCTGGGCGCCACGCGCCGCGTGATCGCCACCATGCTGCTGCTGGAGTACGCCGTGCTGGGCGCGCTGGCCGGCGTGCTCGGCGCCGCCGGCGCCGCCGGCCTGACGTGGGCGTTGAGCCGCTTCGCCTTCGAGATGCCGTTCCGGTGGCCGTCGGCCCTGCTGGCCTTCGGCGTCGTCGCGTGCGGTGTGAGCGTCGCCCTCGTCGGCGTCGTGTCGAGTTGGGATGTCCTGCAGAAGCGGCCGCTCTCGACCCTTCGTGGGCAGTGACCGCCGCGCCGGCTGCCCGTGCAGCCGCGTGCTATCATCGGGTGATCGCCCGGCCACCGGGTTGGGCGCCGTGGAGCACTCCCGATGAACGTCGCCGTCTACAAGGACGTCCTCCTCCGCAAGCGAGCCGAGCTGGCCGCCTCCGCTGGCGTGAAGCCGCTGCAGAACTCCATGGAGCACAACAACGGCCGCCAGGGTGACATGGCCGACCAGGCGTCCGGGAACAACGAAGTCCACATCGCGCTGAAGCTCAAGCAGACCGACGCCAAGATCCTGCAGGCCATCGACGAGGCGCTCGTCCGCATCGACAAGGGCGTCTACGGCGTGTGCCGCGATTGCGGCGAGCCGATTGCCGAAGCCCGTCTCAACGCGATCCCGTGGACGCGCGTGTGCATCACGTGCAAGGAGAAGCAGAAGGCGTGACCTCGACCGACCTGGCTCCGCTCCTCGCCGCGTTCTACGGCGACCGTCTGGCCCTGCTGCAGCGGCACGTGGCCTCGGCGCGCGCCGTGACCGACTACGACGTCAACAACGCCTACCAGTACATCGTCGCCCGCGAGGAGATGCACGTGCTGTGGGTGCACAAGGCCATCCTCGATGTCGGCGGGTCGGTGCCCGCGGCGCCGGCGGAGCCCGCGACACCCACGGGCGGCCTGCGCGACATCGCGTCGGCCGACGCCGCCGCCAACCAGGCATTCGTGGCGTCGTGGACGCCGAAGGTGGCGACGGTGGTGCACGCCCGGCACCGCAAGATGCTGCAGGTGATCCTGGGTGAACTGCAGGAGCACCAGCGCCTGTTCGCGCAGGCCGGCGAAGGCCGCACCGACATCATCGGCACGCCGGTCGCCGGCACCACGCGCATCGGCGCCGTGCTGAGCACCCGCTGGGTGGAGTGATCCGCGTGCGGCGTGCGTCCCCGACGCGCGTCGCCATCGCCCTCGGCAGCAACCTCGGCGACCGCCACGCGCACCTCACCTGGGCGGTCGACGCTCTGCGTTCCGAGGTCGACGACCTCACCGCGTCTCCGTTCGAGAACACCGCGCCGGTCGGCGTGCCCGGGCCGCAACCCGACTACCTGAACGCCGTCGTCGTGGGCGGCACCCGGCTCGAGCCACGGGCGCTGCTGGACCGTCTGCTGGCGCTCGAGGCCTCGCGCGGACGGGTGCGCACCGCGCGCCTCGCGGCACGGCCGCTCGACCTCGACCTGATTCTCTACGGCGATCGCGTGCTGGACGAGCCCGGGCTGGTGGTGCCGCATCCACGGTTCCGGGAGCGGGCCTTCGTGCTCGGTCCGCTGGCGGCACTGGCGCCGCGGTGGCGCGACCCGGTGTCCGGCGAGACGATGGCGCGGCTGTGGCGCGCGCGCCGGCTGCCCGGGGGAGGTGGGGCAGCCAGCGCGAGTGCCCGCCGGGGCTAGTGTGCCGCCGGCGCGTCGTGGGACCCGCCGCGCCGGAACAGCGCGCCGAGCCCCTCTTCGAACAGCGTGTACATCGCCGGCACGAACACCAGCGTGATCAGGGTGGAGGTGAGGAGTCCGCCGATGACCACGCGGGCCAGCGGCGCCTGCAGCTCGGCGCCCTCGCCGATGCCGAGCGCCATCGGCACCAGGCCCAGGGCGGTGCAGATGCTGGTCATCAGAATCGGCCGCAGGCGGTGGTGGCCGGCCTGTTCGATGGCCTGACGCAGCGGCAGCTTGTCGCGCCGCCGCAGCGTGTTGGCGTAGTCGACCAGCAGGATGGCGTTGCTGACGACGATACCGGCCAGCATGATGACGCCGATGTAGGCCTGCATGCTGAACGGCGTGCGCGTCAACAGCAGCGAGCCGACCACGCCGATGGCGGC
>CADEDM010000386.1 GCA_902826065.1 uncultured Acidobacteriota bacterium
GGTATACTGGGCGCCGCTCTTTAACGCGGGCCCGCGAGCCCGCCAAGAGGTGAACATGCTGTCTGTACGTCACGCCTGCGGCGCGTCCTGCGCCAGTCCGTCCTTCCCTGGTCCCTGGTCCCTGATCCCCGGTCCCTCCGTGCATGTGGCCGACCGAAGGGAGGCCGCATGCCTGTCGTGATGGACGCCGATCGCATCGGCCGGGCGCTGGTGCGCATCGCTCACGAGATCGTGGAGCGCAATCGCGGGGTCGAGAACCTCGCCATCATCGGCGTGCGCTCGCGCGGCGTGCCGCTGGCGCGACGCATCGCCGCGGCGTTGAAGCAGATCTCCGGCGACGACGTGCCGGTCGGGGCGCTCGACATCACGCTCTATCGCGACGACCTGATGCGCCAGACCGTGGGCCCGCAGCCGCTGGTGCGGCGCACCGAGATTCCGTTCTCGATCGACGACCGCGTCATCGTCCTGGTCGACGACGTGCTGTTCACCGGCCGCACGACGCGGGCCGCGCTCGATGCGCTCATCGACTTCGGCCGGCCGCGCGCCATCCAGCTGGTCGTGCTGGTCGACCGCGGCCATCGCGAGCTGCCGATCAAGGCCGACTACGTCGGCAAGAACATCCCGACCTCGCGCCGCGAGAACGTCCACGTGCGCGTGGGCGACACCGACGGCATCGACGAGGTCACCGTCGACAGCGAGGCCTGATCGTGGAGGCGCCCGTCAACGACGTCGTCCTGCCGGCCACCGCGCTGCGCAGCAAGGATCTGCTCGGCATCGCCGAGCTCACGCCCGAGGAGATCGTGCTCATCCTCGACACCGCCGAGGCGATGAAGGAGATCTCGCAGCGGCAGATCAAGAAGGTCCCCGCGTTGCGCGGCCGCACCGTGGTGAACCTGTTCTTCGAGGCCTCGACCCGCACCCGCACGTCGTTCGAGATCGCCGAGAAGCGGCTCAGCGCCGACACCCTCGGCGTGGCCATCGCCAACTCCAGCGTGACCAAGGGCGAGACCCTGGTGGACACGGCCAGGAACATCGAGGCGATGGGCCCGAGCATGATCGTGCTGCGCCATCCCTCGTCGGGCGCGCCGCACCTGCTGTCGCGGCTGTGCAAGTCGCCGATCGTCAACGCCGGCGACGGCCTGCACGAGCATCCGACGCAGGCCCTGCTCGACGCCTTCACCATCCGCGAGCGCAAGGGCCGCATCGCCGGGCTGAAGGTGGCGATCGTGGGCGACCTGCTGCACAGCCGCGTGCTGCGCAGCAACGTGCTGCTGCTCACCAAGCTCGGCGCCGACGTCTGGGTATGCGGTCCGCGCACGCTCATCCCGATGGGCCTCGACCAGTTCGGCGTGCACACCACCACGTCGATCGACGCGGCGGTCGAAGGCGCCGACGTCGTGATGATGCTGCGCATCCAGCTCGAACGCATGGAGGGCGGGTTCTTCCCGTCGCTCCGCGAGTACTTCCGCGTCTTCGGCATGACCGAGGCGCGGCTGCGGCGGGCGAAGCCCGACGTCATCGTGATGCACCCGGGGCCGATCAACCGCGGCGTCGAGATCTCGAGCGAGGTCGCCGACGGGCCCTATTCCGTGATCCTCGACCAGGTGGCCAACGGCGTGGCCGCGAGGATGGCGGTGCTGTATCTGCTCGCCGGCGGAGTGCCAGATGAAGCGGCTGCTTAAGGGCGCCCGGGTCGTGGACCCGGCCAACGGACGCGACGGCGCGTTCGACGTGCTGATCGACGGCGGCGTGATCGCCAGGGTCGGCAAGGACCTGCCGGCCTCGCTCGCGGAAGGCGGAGAGGTCGTGACGCTGCCGGCGTCGTATGTGGTGTGCCCCGGCTTCATCGACATGCACGTGCACCTGCGCGAGCCGGGACAGGAGCACAAGGAGACGGTCGCTACCGGCGTCGCCTCGGCGGTGGCCGGCGGCTTCACGGCCGTGGCCTGCATGCCGAACACCGCGCCGGTGAACGACAACGCCGGCGTCACCGAGCTGATCCTCAAGAAGGCGACCGACGCCAACCTCGCCCACGTCTACCCGATCGGCGCCGTGTCGCGCGGCCAGAAGGGCGAGTCGCTGGCCGACATCGCCGAGCTCAAGGCGGCCGGCTGCGTCGCCATCACCGACGACGGCCATCCGGTGTCGACGGCGCTGCTGGCGCGGCGGGCGATGGAATACGCCAGCATGTTCGGCATGCCGCTCATCGAGCACTGCGAAGACCCGTCGCTCAAGGGCGA
>CADEDM010000387.1 GCA_902826065.1 uncultured Acidobacteriota bacterium
ACGCCGATGAAGCCGAGCACGAGCTTCAGGCCCAGCGTGATGCCGGCGGTGATCTGCGCGGTCTGCGACGAGCCGAACAGGCGCAGGGCGCGATCGTCGGCGGGGTCGAAGCCCTTGCGCCGGCCCAGCATCTCGAGCACGTGTTTCGTGGCCTGCGCCTCCTTCGAGGCGTCGACTGCCTGGTAGACCATCACGGTCGTGTACTCGGTGTTCCAGAGCTGCCCGGCGGTCGTGTAGGGAACGAACACCGACTCCTTGTCAGAGCCCATGTAGTTCGAGAGCTGCACCTTCTCCCGCTGCACGCCCACCACTTCGAAGGCCATGCCGCCGATGCGCAGCGTCTGCCCCACCGGCTGGGCGTTGCCGAACATCTTGCGCGCGACCTCGCTGCCGATGAAGACGACGCGGCGCTGCAGGCGCAGGTCTTCCGCATCGGGGAAGCGTCCGGCCTGCACCCACTGGCTGCGCATGATCGCGTAGTCGGGCGAGACGCCGCGCACCCGATACGAACCCTGCTTCACGCCCCAGCTCATCGGAAATTCGCGGATGAACTCGGGGCTCACGAACTTCACGAACGGCAGGCCCTGCACGGCCAGCACGTCCTGCTCGGTGAGCTGGATGCGCTTGCCGGCCCGCTCGCCGCCGGCCTGCGACGACGTCTGTCCCGGCCACGCGATCACCACGCCGTCGCCGAAGGCGCCGCGGAAGCCGCGGTCGAGGGCGGCCTGGAAGCCGTTGCCGTACGACAGCAGCATCACCACCGAGACGATGCCCCACGAGATGCCGAGCATCGACAGGCCGGCGCGCAGCCGGTTGCGCGACAGTCCGGCGGCGGCTTCACGGACGACGTCGCCGAGTTGCGCCCCCAGGAACGGACGTCGGGCCACGGCGGGCATCGGCGGCACGGCGGCAGCAAGGTCCCGGGCGGACATGATGTCAGGCGTCGAAGCGCAGCGCTTCGACCGGCGGCAGTTGCGACGCGCGCCTCGCGGGATAGGTGGACGTCACGACGCCGATGACCAGCAGCACGCCGAGGGCGAGGCCGCCGGCCTGCCACGTCATGACCATGCCCTGGAACCGCGCCGGCATCGGCAGCTGGTTGACCAGCCCGCACAGGCCCGCGGCCAGCGCGAAGCCGACGCCGCCGCTGAGCACCGTGAGGAAGAACCCTTCGAGGAAGAACTGCCGCTGGATGACCGCGGTCGTCGCGCCCAGCGCCTTGCGCACGCCGATCTCTCGGGTGCGCTCGCGCACGGCCACTAGCATGATGTTCATCACGCCGAGGCCGCCGAGCGCCAGGGTGATGACGCCGACCGCCCAGAAGAAGTCGCGCATCGTGCCGATCATGCGGCCGAACATCAGCGTCTCGAGCGACGTGTCCCACACGCTCAGCGCGTCCTTGTCGTCGGCTTCGAACCCGTGACGGCGCGCCAGCACGTGTCGGACGTCGCGTTCGAGCGGCCAGTCGATGTCGCTGATGCGGCCGGTCCTCGCCTCGAGTACGCCTTCGAGGCCGGCCACGACCTCGGGCTTAGGCGCGACGATGATCTGCGACACGGTGCCCGGCGGCGCGCCGGCACGCGGGAAATCACGGGCCATCGCCGCGAAGGGCACGAACACCTTGTCGTTGTCGGGCCCGCTGTAGTTGCTGTCCTGGTCTTTCTTCCGGATCTTGCCGACCACCGTGTACGGCAGCCCGTTGATCTGCACCGCTTCGCCCAGGCCCTCGCGGGTTCCGAACAACTGCTTCCACGCGTCGGCGCCGATGATCGCGACGCGGTGCACGTCGGTCTCGTCCTGCCAGTCGAAGATGCGTCCGCGCTCGATGTCGATGGTGCGGATGGCCTGGTACTGCGGCTCGATGCCGTGCACGCTCAGGGCCGCGGAGTTGTAGGGGCTCTTCACCTGCAGCCCGCCGCGGTTGATCTCGGGACTCACGACCGCCGCAAGCGCGGACTCGGCGGCGATGGCGCGGGCGTCATCGACGGTCAGGAAGATCTGCTTGCCGGCGCGCTGGCCTCCGGCCTGCATCGTGGTGCGCCCGCCCCACACGATCGCGATGTTCTTGCCGAGTTCCTCGAGCACGGTCTGGTTCCCGCGCTGAAACCCTTCGCCGGTAGCCGAGAGGATGACCACCGCGATGACGCCCCACAGGATGCCGAACATCGTCAGCACGCTGCGCAGCTTGTTCGCTCGCAGGTTGTCGA
>CADEDM010000388.1 GCA_902826065.1 uncultured Acidobacteriota bacterium
CGTGTCGGCAGTGCACGATGGCCTGTGGATGGCGGTCAACGGCGCCGGCACGGCGGTGCGTGCCAAGATCGCCGGCCGCGACGTGGCGGGGAAGACGGGCACCGCCCAGGTCATCTCGCTGCAGGGCCGCCAGCGCGCGCGCGGCAGCGGCAAGGACCTGCGTGACCACGGCTGGTTCGTGTTCATGGTGCCGCAGGAGAATCCCGAGCTGGCCGGCGTGATCTTCGCCGAGCACTCGGAGCACGGCTATCTGGCGGCGCCGATCGCGCGCCACATCATCGAGACCTATTACGCGCGGAAGGAAGGGCGGCCGCTGCCCACCATGCCGCCCGTGCCCGGCACGCCCGGCTACACGCCGCCGCCGCCCCCGACGCGTACCGTCGCGGTCGCCGGTGCGGTGGCCGGCGACGCCGAGCCCCAATAGCCCGTGTTCGAGCGCCGTCTTTCGACTCATCTCGACTGGCCGCTGCTGGCGGCCGTGATCGCGGTGGCGCTGCTCGGCATCGCCATGATCTACAGCACGACCGGCGGCGCCAGCCGCGAGTACTGGACGCAGATCTACGCTGTGGTGCTCGGCCTGGGCGCGATGGCCGTCTGCGTGGCCGTCGACTACCGGACGCTCGTCGACAAGGCGCACTGGATCTATCTGGGCGTCGTGATCCTGCTGCTCGCGGTGCTGCTGTTCGGCGCGGTGCGCGGCGGCTCGCAGCGCTGGCTCGATCTGGGCGTCTTCAACCTGCAGCCGTCGGAGTTCGCGAAAGCGGCGCTGGCCCTGCTGCTGGCCAAGCAGCTCGGCGACGTCCGCCGCAGCTCGCCGTCGTCGCAGGACCTGTTCGTGGCGGCGGCGCTGGCCGTCGTCCCGCTGCTGCTGATCGCCCGCGAGCCCGATCTCGGCACCGCGGTGACGCTGCTGCCGGTGCTGGGCGCCGTGGTGTTCGCCGCCGGGCTGCCGGTGCGCTACCTGGGTATCGCGGTGCTGATCGCCGTCGTCTCCGCGCCGGTGGCGTGGATGTTCGCCCTGAAGGACTACCAGAAGTCGCGCATCGTCACGTTCCTCGATCCCGAGCAGGACGCCCGCGGCGCCGGCTACCAGCAGATCCAGGCCCGCATCACCGTCGGCTCGGGCGGCGTGATAGGCAAGGGCTTCATGAAGGGCACGCAGGGACAGCTCCGCTTCCTGCCGGTGGCCCACAACGACTTCATCTTCTCGGTGCTGGCCGAGGAACAGGGCTTCGCCGGCGTGGTGGTGGCCCTGGCCCTCTACCTGTTCGTCATCTCACGCGCGCTCGACGCTGCGCGCCTCTCGAAAGATCGGGTGGGCGCGTACCTGGTGCTGGGCGTGCTCGCCAGTTTCACGTTCCAGGTTCTCTACAACATCACGATGTCGGCGGGACTGGCGCCGGTCAAGGGGCTCACGCTGCCGTTGCTCAGCTACGGCGGCTCCTCGATGATCGCCACGCTCGCCGGCTTCGGTCTCATCCTCAACGTCAGGATGCGACGCTTCACGAATTGAGCAGGCTCCCGGCATGACCAAGGAAATGATCATCGCGACCAATGGCCACGAGACCCGCGTGGCCATCCTCGAGGACGATCTCCTCGCGGAGATCTTCGTCGAGCGCGAGCGCAACCGCGGCGTCGTCGGCAACGTCTACAAGGGCCGTGTCTCGAAGGTGCTGCCCGGCATGCAGTCGGCCTTCGTCGACCTCGGGCTCGAGCGCGACGGCTTCCTCTACGTCGCCGACGTCGTCAACACGATGGAGGAGTTCGAGCGCCTGAGCGGCGACGACGAAGACGACGAGCCCGCGGCGGCGGCCGACACCGGCGCCGTCGGCAGCGGCGCGGCGGAAGTGGCGGCAGCGCCGGCGCCCGCCACCCACAACGGCGGCCGGGGCGGCCGCGGACGCGGACGTGACCGCGCCGACCGCGGCGAGGCCCAGAAGGGCACCGAAGCCAAGATCGAGGAGCTGGTCAAGGAAGGCCAGGACATCATCGTCCAGGTCGTCAAGGAGCCGCTCGGCACCAAGGGCGCGCGGCTGACCTCGCACGTCACGATGCCGGGCCGGTTCCTGGTGTTCATGCCGACGGTCGACCACGTCGGCGTGTCGCGGAAGATCTCGACCCGCGAGGAACGCAACCGCCTGCGCGGCATCGTCAAGGAGTTCC
>CADEDM010000389.1 GCA_902826065.1 uncultured Acidobacteriota bacterium
CCGAGCTCCGATTCCAGCGTCTTCACGAGCTGCGAGAGCTCCATCACGCTGATGTTCTTGATGTAGTCCACAACCTGCTGCTGCGTCACGTCGGCCATTGCTCTTGTCTCCGTCTGAGATGAAACGAAATCTGGGATGTGGGCCTACGCCCGCTTTTTTTCCGATGCCGCGAGCACGTTCATCAGATCGCGCGGCACGGCGCTCAGCACGCGCACCAGGTTGGTGGCGGGCGCATTCAGCAGGAACAGGAGCTTCGCGTAGAGCTCCGGCTTCCCCGGCATGTTGGCGAGCTCGGTGACTTCGCCCGGCTTGATCGCCTGGCCCTGCACCACCGCCGCCTTGATCTGCAGCGCCGGCGCGTTCTTCATGAACGCGGTCAGCGTCTTCGCCAGCGCCACCGGATCGCTCTCGGTGTAGGCGACGGCGGTCGTGCCCTCGAGATGGGCGCTCAGGGCTTCGAACGTGGTGCCCTTCAGCGCCCGCTTCGCGAGCGAGTTCTTGACGACGCGGTAGCTCGACTTCGCCTTGCGCAGCTCGCGCCGCAGGTCGGTGACCTGGGGCACGTTGATGCCCTTGTAGTCGATCAGAATCGCCGCATCGGCCCCCTTGAAGACGCCTTCCAGCGACTCCAGCTCGGCCTGCTTGTCGGCTCGTGTGACGGCCATGGTTCTCGCGCTCCCCTAGTGTTTCGCGCCGGTGTCGATCCGCAGCTCGTCGATGCGGATGCCCGGGCCCATGGTGGACGACACGGTGATGCTGCGGAAGTACTTGCCCTTCGCCGCCGAGGGCTTCGCCTTGACGATGCTGTCGAGCAGCGTCGAGGCGTTGTCGATCAGGTTCTGCGCGGGGAACGACGTCTTCCCCACCGGCGCGTGCACGATGCCGGTCTTGTCGACGCGGAACTCCACCTTGCCGGCCTTGATCTCCTTCACCGCCTTGGCGATGTCGGTCGTGACGGTGCCGGTCTTCGGGTTGGGCATGAGGCCGCGGGGGCCGAGCACCTTGCCCAGCTTGCCCACGACGCGCATCATGTCGGGCGTGGCAACGACCGCATCGAAGGCGGTCCAGCCGGCCTGGATGCGATCGACGAGCTCCTCGCCGCCGACGTGGTCGGCGCCGGCCTCGTGCGCGTCCTTCTGCTTGTCGGGTCCGGCGATCACCAGCACACTCTTGGTCTTGCCCAGGCCGTGCGGCAGCACCACGGTGCCGCGCACCATCTGGTCGGCGTGCTTGGGATCGACACCGAGACGGATCGACAACGCCACCGTCTCGTCGAACTTCGCGAACTTCAGCGTCTGGACGAGCGGCAGCGCTTCCTCCAGCCCGTAGGCGCGCTCTTCAACTTTCTGGCGCGCCGCGAGGTAATTCTTCCCGCGTTTCCTCATGTGCCTCCTCCGTGGTGCATGCGGGTGGTGACCACCCTCCCACGTTCCAGACGGGTCCCGGGCTCGGGTCCCGCTATCCGATGACGTCGATGCCCATCGACCGGGCCGTGCCGGCCACGGTCTTGATTGCCGACGCCAGCGACTCGGTGTTCAGGTCGGGCAGCTTCTGCTTGGCGATGTCCTCGACCTGCTTCTTGGTGATGGTGCCGACCTTGGCCTTGTTCGGCTCGGCCGAGCCCTTGGCGACGTTCGCTGCCTTCTTGATCAGCACCGGCGCCGGGGGCGTCTTGGTGATGAACGTGTAGGAACGGTCGGAGTAGATCGTCACCACCGCCGGGATGATCAGTCCCTCGTCCTTCGCGGTGCGCGCGTTGAACGCCTTGACGAAGTCCATGATGTTCACGCCGTGCGGGCCGAGTGCGGTGCCCACGGGCGGAGCCGGCGTCGCCTTCCCCGCCGGGATCTGGAGCTTCACCATTGCCTGAACTTTTTTCGCCATCGCTTGTACGTTCTCCTAGCCGCTAGTCCCTAGCCGCTAGCCGCTAGAGCTTCTCCACCTGCAGGAAATCGAGTTCGACGGGCGTCGCCCGGCCGAAGATCGTGACCATGACCTTCAGGGTGTTCTTGTCCATGTTCACGTCGTCGACGGTGCCGTTGAAGCTGGTGAACGGCCCCTCGTTGATCCGCACCTGATCGCCGCGCTCGAACGAGTACTTCGGCTTCGGCTTCTCGTGCGCGGTCTTGACCTGCACGAGGATCTGCTCGACTTCTTCTT
>CADEDM010000390.1 GCA_902826065.1 uncultured Acidobacteriota bacterium
GCTTGATGTCGAGCAGGTGCAGGTCGGTGCCGTGCATGCGGGTGAACCAGCGCTTGTCGTTCAGGTGCACGCGCGCGTTGCCGTGGATGCCGCAGGCCACGTACTGCACACCGTCCATGGCGCGGATCGCCTCGGCGTCCGAGAACGACAGCGTCGCGGCCGCGCCGAGTCCGGCCTCGAGGTCGCCCAGCCGCTGCCATGCCAGCGGATGGTCGTGCTTCTCCATCGGATCGTCTTCCGGATGGAAGCGGATGGGCAGCACGTCGACGCCGGCGAACGGATCGCCGGCATCGGGCAGCTCCGGCATCAGCTCGTCGACCGGGAGCCGCATGGTGTCGTCGGCGTCGCCCTGATGTGCCACCACGCCGCCGCGGTCCTCGACCTTCTGCTTGTAGTTGCCCGCGGTGATCGTCAACTGGTTCAGGCCGGCTGCCCGCACCTGCTGCTCGATCGACTGCTGCGCGCCGGCGCCCACCGCCATCATCGCCAGCACGGTGGCCACGCCCACGGTGATGCCGAGCATGGTGAGGCCGGTCTGCAGACGGTTGCGGGTGAGCGCCTTGAACCCGATGTCGATCGACGGGTGCAGGGCGCGCAGACGCTGAATCGGTGACGCCACGGCGGGCTCCTTCGTGCGGCTCCGGCCGTCAGGCGTGCGCCGAGGCCTGCACGCCCAGGGTGGGAGCGTGGGCCTGGTCCGACACGACGACGCCGTCCTTGAAGTCGATGGTGCGGGTGCCCCACGCCGCGATGTCGCGCTCATGGGTGATGACCACGATGGTGATGCCGCGCTCGGCGCGCAGGCGCGCGAACACCTCCATCACCTCGTGGCTGGTCGCGGTGTCGAGATTGCCGGTGGGCTCGTCGGCGAGCAGGAGCGACGGCTCGTTCACCAGCGCGCGCGCGATCGCGACGCGCTGCTGCTGTCCACCCGAGAGCTGGTTGGGATGATGCTCTTCGCGGTCGCTGAGTCCGACCGCGGCGAGCGCGCGCCGGGCGCGATCACGCCGTTCGCCGGCCTTGACCGCACCCTTGCGCGTGTAGAGCAGCGGCAGCTCGACGTTCTCGAGCGCCGACGTGCGGGCCAGCAGGTTGAAGCCCTGGAAGACGAACCCGATCGTCTCGTTGCGTACCCGCGCCAGCTCGTCGTGCGGCAGGGTCGAGACGTCGCGACCGCCCAGCAGGTACTGTCCCTTGGTCGGACGGTCGAGACAGCCGAGGATGTGCATGAACGTCGACTTGCCCGAGCCCGACGGCCCGACCACCGTCACGAACTCGCCGCCCGCGATGTCGAGCGTGACGCCCCGCAGGGCCCGTACCACGTGGTCGCCCACGTGGTACTCCTTCTCCAGACTGCGCACGCCGATCATTCAGTGATCCTGACCGGGCTGGGTGCTGGGGGCTGGGGGCTGGGGCGTGCCGTCGCACCTGCGCAAGGACGCATCCGTGAGCAGCGTGACGCTGGCATGCCCTAGCCCCCAGTCCCTAGCCTCCAGCCCCTAGTTCGTGGTGCTCTTGCCGGCCGGCTTCGGCGCGACCTTGCCGGCGTAGGCGTACATCGTCGTGGCCACGGCCTTCTCGGCCCCGGCCATGCCGTAGACCTTCCCGGCGCCTTCGATCACGTAGTACTCGTTGGCGGCGTGCGCGCGGCCGCCCAGGCCGGCGCCGCCCATCACGATCGGCACGCCCTTGAACGGCGAGATCTTCTCGCCCACTTCGCCGTTCCCGAACATGTAGGCCGGCCAGTAGCCACCCGCCGCCGCGCCGCCACCGCCGATGCCCCAGTCGGCACGCACCGGCGAGTGCGGGATGCCCATGATCTGGTAGGTGCGCTCCATCGCGCGGCCGATCTCGTTGTCGCTGTTCATCATCGCCCAGGGCACGTCGCCGATCAGCTTCACGTCGACATCGGCGTAGCCGTTCTTCACGAGCTGGGCCTTCAGCTTGTTCACGATGTCGGGGCCGCTCTGGCCCGGCTGATAGCGGAAGTTGTGCTTGGACGTGATCTTGTTGGGCAGGATGGCGCCGGCGCCGC
>CADEDM010000391.1 GCA_902826065.1 uncultured Acidobacteriota bacterium
ACGATGTTCCTCTACTCGTTCGGCTACGGCGGCATCACCAGCTTCGTCGCGATGTACAGCGAGGCGTCGGGGGTCAGTCCCGCGTCGTTGTACTTCACGGTGTTCTCGGTGGCGATCCTGGTCACCCGTCCCTACATCGCCCGCCTCGGCGACCGTGTCGGCCACAAGAGAGTCCTGGTGCCGTGCCTGGTGGCCGTGGTGATCGGCTTCGCGCTGCTCGCCATCGGTGGCGGACGGGCGATGTTCGTGGCCTCGGCGCTCGTGTTCGGCACCGGGTTCGGGTCGGCCTACCCGCTCTTCCTCGGGCACGTGATGCGCCATGTCGCGCCGGCGCGGCGGGGCGCGGCGTTCGGCAGCATCCTGGCGGCGTTCGACACCGGCATCGGCACCGGGTCGATGACCATCGGCTGGATCGTCGAGCACCACGGCTATCGCGCGGCCTATGGCGCGGCGGCGGCGCTGGCGCTGCTGACCGTGCCGTACTTCCTCACCGTCGAGCCGAAGGTGCTGCCGCCGGGGACGCCGGTCCACTCCTGATCGTCGCCGCGCCGTGACCGCACGGCGGGGCGATCAGGCGGCGGCCGCGTCGTCCGACGGGTCGTAGTCGAGGTTCGGGCCGAGCCAGCGTTCGGCCTCGGCCACCGTCAGGCCCTTGCGTGCGGCGTAGTCCGCCACCTGGTCCCGCCCGATCTTCCCGAGCGTGAAGTACTTCGCCTCCGGGTGCGCGAAGTAGAGGCCGCTGACGCTCGAGCCCGGCCACATCGCGAACGACTCGGTGAGCCGCATGCCGGTCGACGCCTCGGCGTCGAGCAGGCGCCACAGCGTGCCTTTCTCGGTGTGATCGGGACACGCCGGATAGCCGGCCGCCGGGCGGATGCCGCGGTACTTCTCCTGGATGAGATCGGCCGGGCTGAACCTCTCGGCGCGCCCGTAGCCCCACTCGTCGCGCACCTGCTTGTGCAGGCACTCGGCGAACGCCTCGGCGAGGCGGTCGGCGACGGCCTCGGCCATGATCGCGTTGTAGTCGTCGTGCTCGGCGCGGAAGCGATCGCACAACTCCGTCAGGCCGAGGCCCGAGGTGACCGCGAACGCGCCGATGTGGTCGGCCAGGCCGGTCTCCCGTGGCGCGATGAAGTCGCTGAGCGAGCGACACGCCTGGTCCTGCCCGCGGTCAACCTGCTGGCGGAGGAAGCGGAAGTGCGCGTGCACCTCCGCGCGCCGTTCGTCGGTGTAGAGCGCGACGTCGTCGCCGACCGCGTGCGCGGGAAAGAACCCGTAGACGCCACGCGCCCGCAGCAGCCGCTCGGCGATGATGCGATCGAGCAGCGCATTGGCCTCGGCGTGGATCTGGCGCGCCTGGGCGCCGTACTTCTCGTCGTCGAGGATGCGCGGGTAGACGCCCTTCAGCTCCCACGTGTGGAAGAACGGCGTCCAGTCGATGTACTCGCGCAGGGTGGCCAGCGGGAAGTCGTCGAGCACGCGAACGCCGGTGAACTCCGGCCGCGCCACATCCTCTGCCCGCCAGGCGAGAGGCGTGCGGCGGCGGCGCGCCGTGGCCAGGTCGACGATCGGCTGTCGCGACGTTCCGTGGTTCCGCCGGATCGTGGCGTAGTCGGCCCGCTGCTGGGCCACGAACGCCTCGCGGCCGTCGTCGCTCAGCAGGCTGGTCGTCACCGGCACGGCACGACTGGCGTCGAGCACGTGGAGGACCGGCTCCTTGTAGTGCGGCGCGATCTTGATGGCGGTGTGGGCACGGCTGGTCGTGGCGCCGCCGATGAGCAGCGGCAGGGTGAAGCCCTGCCGCTCCATCTCGCGCGCCACGTGCACCATCTCGTCGAGCGACGGCGTGATCAGGCCGCTCAGGCCGATGATGTCCGCCTGCTCGGTGCGGGCGCGCTCGAGGATCTTCTCGCACGGCACCATCACGCCCATGTCGACGACGTCGTAGTTGTTGCAGGCGAGCACCACGCCGACGATGTTCTTGCCGATGTCGTG
>CADEDM010000392.1 GCA_902826065.1 uncultured Acidobacteriota bacterium
GGCACACGCCGCCGGGGTTCTTCTCCTCGTCGACGAGCGTGACCTGCATGCCGAGGTCGGCCGCGTAGAACGCGCCTGCATAGCCACCGGGGCCGGCGCCGAGAACGATTACTGAGGGCATCTGAGTCTCTCGATCGTTGGATGCTCCGGGCGCGACCAGCCGGTCGCCGCCGCGAAGCCGTTACCCGCGCAGCGCGAGCGCGAACGGGTTCTCGAGCGCGTCGACGACCCAGCGCAGGAAGCGAATCGCGTCGGCGCCGTCGATCAGCCGATGATCGTAGCTCAGCGACAGTGGCAGCATCATCTTCGGCTCGAAGGCCGAGCCGTTCCACTTCGGCTCCATCGATCCGCGCGACACGCCGAGGATGGCGACTTCGGGCCAGTTGACGATCGGCGTGAAGGCCGTGCCGCCGATGCCGCCCAGGTTCGAGATCGACATCGAGCCGCCCGACATCTCGTCGAGCGACAGCTTGCGGGCCTTGGCCTTCTCGGCGAGCTGCTGGATGTCGACCGAGATCTGCGTCAGGTTCTTCTGGTCGGCGTTGCGGACGACCGGCACGAGCAGGCCGTTCTCGGTGTCCACGGCGATGCCGACGTTGACGTACTTCTTGTAGACGATGGCCTCGCCGGCGGCGTCGACCGAGGCGTTGAACTGCGGGAACGTCTTGAGCGCGCTGGCGACGATCTTGGTGAGGATCGAGGTGACGGTGAGGTTGCCCCCGGCCTTCTCGACCTCGCCGCGGTACTGCTTGCGCACCTGCTCGAGCGCGGTGATGTCGGCCTTGTCGAACTGCGTGACGTGCGGAATCGTGTTCCACGCGTGCGACAGGTGCTCGCTCGTCTTGCGGCGGATGCCGCTCATCGCCTTGCGTTCCACCGCGCCCCACTTCGAGAAGTCGGGCAGTGCCGCTGAGGCGCCGGACACGGTGGCCACGGCCCGCTGGCCGCCGCCGCCGAGGCTCGCCATGACCTGCTTGGTGAACGTCTTGACGTCATCCTGGCTGATGCGTCCGCCGGCGCCGCTGCCGCGCACCTGGTGCAGGTCGACGCCGAGTTCGCGTGCCAGGCGACGGACCGACGGCGCGGCCGGCGCAATCGGCCCTCCGGCGGCGGGCGCCGGTGACTTCGGCGCCGAGAACGCCAGCACGTTGGCGCGATCCGTCGGGTCGTCGGCCTGACCGGGGCCGCCGAGCATCAGCGGCCGGTCGGTCGGGTCATCGGCCTGCCCTGGAGGACCGGCCATCGGGCGGTCGGTGGGGTCGTCGGCCTGGCCGGGAGGTCCGGCCATCGTCACCGCGGCAGGCACGGCCGCGGCCGGCACCGGTGCCGACGCCGCCGCAGCGGGCGCCGGCGCGGCCGCTGGCGCCGCGGCGCCGCTGCCGGCCTCGTCGATCACCAGGACCACCTGGCCGGGCTTCACCTTGTCGCCGGCTTTCACCTTCACTTCGGCGACGCGGCCGCCGACGCTCGACGGCACTTCGAGCGTGGCCTTGTCGGTTTCCAGTTCCAGGACGGCCTGATCGGCCTTGAGCGTGTCGCCAGGCTTCACCAGCACGCGGAGCACGTCGCCCGCGGCCACACCATCGCCCAGGTTCGGCAGCTTGAACTCAGTCACGGCAACTCCTCGGTCGCCCCGACGCGCGGACCAGCGTCCGCACGTCAGGGGTGGGGGCGACCCTTACGAAACGGCGGGATCGACCTTCTCGGGATCGATTCCGAGATCCTTGATGGCCTGCGTCACGACCTTGATGTCGATCTGCTTTTCCTGCGCCAGCGCGTAGAGCGTCGTCAACACGATGAAACGCGCATCGACTTCGAAGAAGTCGCGCAGGGCGGCGCGGGTCTCGCTGCGGCCGAAGCCGTCGGTCCCGAGGCTGTGCACCGGACGCGGAATCCAGCGATCGATCGCGTCGGGCAGCACCTTCAGGTAGTCCGACGCGGCCACGAACACGCCCGGCGCGTCCCTGGTCACCTCGGTGACGTAGGGCA
>CADEDM010000393.1 GCA_902826065.1 uncultured Acidobacteriota bacterium
GGCACGGTCACCGAGATCTACGACTACCTGCGCCTGTTCTTCGCCAACGCCGGCGTGCCCCACTGCCCGAACTGCAGCCGGGAGATCTCGTCGCAGTCGCTCGAGCGCATCGTCGACCTGGTGATGACCTTCCCCCAGGACAGCCGCATCAACGTGCTGGCGCCGATCGTCCGCGGCCGCAAGGGCGAGTTCAAGAAGGAGCTGCAGGCCATCGTGCAGCGCGGCTTCACCAAGGCGCGCATCGACGGCCAGTTCCGCGGGCTCGAGGACGACCTGGTGTTGAACCGGCGCAAGAACCACACGATCGAGATCGTCATCGACCGCCTGATCGTGCGCTCGGGCATCGAGCGGCGGCTCACCGAGTCGGTGCAGACGGCGCTGGATCTGGCCGACGGCGTCGTCGTCATCAACACGCTCGACCACGGCGATCGGCTGTTCTCGCGCAAGCTGGCCTGCGTCGTCTGCGGCATCAGCGTCCCCGAGATGTCGCCGCGGGCCTTCTCGTTCAACTCGCCGCACGGCGCCTGCCCGACGTGCCAGGGCCTGGGCGCGACATGGGACTTCGACCCCGGCAAGGTCGTTCCCGACGAGTCGAAGTCGCTCAACGACGGGGCCATCTCGCCGTGGGCGCGCGGCGACAAGAAGCTGGTGAAGGCGGCCATCGAGGGCATCTCGTCGCACTGGGGCATCGATCCGTCCGTGCCCTTCGGGAAGCTGCCGAAGAAGCAGCGCGACCTGCTGCTGCACGGCCCGGCGACGTCGGCGCGCGACGACGACGAGGACGACGACCCGCCCGCGAAGAAGAAGAAGACCGCCAAGGTGAAGGACGCGGAGCCGTGGGGCCGCGACTTCGAGGGCATCCTGCCGAACCTGCGCCGCCGTTTCGACGCCGCGGCGTGGGAACAGCAGGCGGAGCTGGACCAGTACCGCGCCCTGCGCGATTGTCCCGACTGTCACGGCGGGCGTCTGCGACCGGAGACCCGCGCCGTGCGGCTGAAGGGCAAGTCGCTGCCCGAGTACGTGGCGATGCCGGTGAGCGAGGCGCGCCGGGTGTTCGAGGCGATGACGCTCACGGAGCGCGAGACCATCATCGCCAGCCGCATCCTGCGCGAGATCCAGGAGCGGCTGCGCTTCCTCGACGACGTCGGCGTGGGCTATCTCACGCTGGGCCGCAGCGCCGCGACGCTGTCAGGCGGCGAGGCGCAGCGCATCCGCCTGGCGACGCAGATCGGCTCGAACCTGACCGGCGTGCTCTACGTGCTCGACGAGCCGTCGATCGGCCTGCACCAGCGCGACAACCGCCGGCTGCTCAGCACGCTGGCGCGCCTGCGCGACCTGGGCAACACCGTGATCGTCGTCGAACACGACGAAGAGACGATCCGCATGGCCGATTACGTCGTGGACCTCGGTCCGGGCGCCGGCGAACATGGCGGCCGCGTGATCTTCCAGGGCACGGCGGCCCGGCTGGCCGACGAAGCCGAGTCGCTCACCGGCCAGTTCCTGAGCGGCCGGCGCAGCATCGAGACGCCGCGCAAACGCCGGGCGGCGGGCAAGGCCGAGATCGTCATCCGCGGCGCGCGGGCCAACAACCTGAAGGACCTCGATGTCCGCATCCCGCTCGGGTTGTTCGTGGCGGTGACGGGCGTCAGCGGCTCGGGCAAGAGTACGTTGGTCAACGACATCCTCTACCGGTCGCTGGCGAAGCAGCTCTATCGCGCCACCGACGAGCCGGGGCCGCACAAGGCCGTCGACGGCGTGACGCTGGTCGACAAGGTGATCGAGATCGATCAGTCGCCGATCGGTCGTACGCCGCGCTCGAATCCTGCCACGTATACCGGCCTGTTCTCGTTCATCCGCGATCTGTTCGCGATGGTGCCCGAGGCCAAGGCGCGCGGCTACCGGCCGGGCCGCTTCTCGTTCAACGTCAAGGGCGGACGCTGCGAGGCGTGCCAGGGCGACGGCGTCATCGCCATCGAGATGC
>CADEDM010000394.1 GCA_902826065.1 uncultured Acidobacteriota bacterium
ATGGGCGGATGGTCGTGCTGCGCTACGCCTACGTGCTGGCGCTCGTCGTGTGGGTGGGGGGCCTGGTGGCCGCCGGTGCATTCGTGGCGCCGGCGATCTTCGGCGCGCTCGACGCCGAAGCCGGCGCCTCCGGGCGGATGCTGGCGGGTGCGGCGTTCGGCGAGGTGCTGCGCCGCGTGCTGGTGGCCGGGGACTGGGCCGGCGGCGTGATGCTGGTCACCCTGACGGCGCTGCGGCTGCTCGGGCCGAAGCCAATCGGCTACGGCGTGCGGGCGGCCGTGCTGGCGGTGATGCTCGCGGTCAACGCCTACACGGCGCACGTGATTCTTCCGGAGGCCGAGAGCCTGCGCCAGGCCATCCAGGCGCCGATGGCGACGCTGCCCGAGGCCGACCCCCGCCGGTCGCGGTTCGACCGGCTCCACCAGTTGTCCACCATGCTCGTCACCGGCATCGCCCTCGCAGGGGTGGCCGTGGCGGCGTGGGAGGCGCGAGAATAGGACCCGGTTTCGATGCGACACACGATCACCCTCATTCCCGGCGACGGCATCGGCCCCGAGGTCACGCGCGCCGTCGTCCAGGTGCTCGAGGCCGCCGGCCTGCAGGCCACCTGGGAGAGCTTCGAGGCCGGCGCCGGCGCGGTGGCCGCGCATGGCGTCACCTTGCCCGAGCCTCTGCTCGCCTCGATCCGCAAGACCCGGACGGCGCTGAAGGGGCCGGTGACGACGCCCATCGGTGAAGGCTTCACCAGCGTGAACGTCGGCCTGCGCAAGGCGCTCGACCTGTACGCGAACCTGCGTCCGGTGTGGAACCTGCCGAACGTGAGGTCGCGCTACGACGGCGTCGACCTGGTGATCGTGCGCGAGAACACCGAGGACCTCTACGCCGGCCTCGAGCACACGGTCGTGCCCGGCGTGGTCGAGAGCCTGAAGATCATCACCGAGGTCGCGTCCACGCGCATCGCCCGCTTCGCCTTCGAGCATGCGCGCCGGCACGGACGTAAGCGCGTGACCGCGGTGCACAAGGCGAACATCATGAAGCTCAGCGACGGCCTCTTCATCGAGTGCGCCCGTCGCGTGGCCAGGGAGTTCCCGGAGGTCCAGTACGACGAGCGCATCGTCGACGCCGCCTGCATGCAGCTGGTGATGTTCCCCGAGAAGTTCGACGTCCTGCTGCTGCCGAACCTCTACGGCGACATCGTGTCCGACCTGTGCGCGGGCCTGGTGGGCGGCCTCGGCGTCGTGCCGGCGGCGAACCTGGGCCTCGATGGCGTGGGCGTGTTCGAAGCCGTGCACGGCAGCGCCCCCGACATCGCCGGCCGCGACGTGGCCAACCCGCTGGCCCTCCTGCTCTCAGCCGTGCTGATGCTGCGGCACCTGCACGAGGACGCCATGGCCGACCGTGTGATGGGCGGCGTCACCACCGTCCTGGCCGGCACGGTGCGGACGCGCGACATCGGCGGCACCGCCTCCACGACCGCGTTCGCCGATGCCATCTGTCGCGCCATGGAGGCCGGCGGCCAATGAGCGATCCGATTGCCCAGGCCGTCTTCGCGCGCGACGAGGTCGCGAAGTACCTGCAGGGCAGCCACGGGGTCTCCGGCGACGAGGCCCGCGCCCGGGTCGAGAGCTATCTCGAGGAGCTGCGCACCACGCAGCGCTACGAGCTGTACCGGGCGCTCGAGTATCCGCTCTACCCGATCCTGCGCAAGCTCGATCGCACCGACGAGCATCTCGAGATCGTGAAGCGCACGGTGGCCGCCGGCAAGCGCGTCGTCTACGCGTCCAACCACCGCAGCCACATGGACTACCTGCTGGAGCTGCTGGCGCTCGACGACGCCGGCCTGCGCCCGCCGGTGATCGCGGCCGGGATCAATCTCTTCGGCGGACCGCTCGGGCTCATCCAGCGGCACGTCGTGGGCGCGTTGCCGATCCGCCGCAACACCAAGGACCCGGCGTACCACATCACGCTCAAGGCCTA
>CADEDM010000395.1 GCA_902826065.1 uncultured Acidobacteriota bacterium
TGATCGCCCTCATCATCTTCGGGCCCCGGAAGCTGCCAGAGCTGGGCAAGTCGCTGGGCAAGAGCATCAACGAGTTCAAGAAGGCCTCGACCGAGCTGCAGAACACGCTCGAACGCGAGATCGAGACCGAGGAACGCAAGGAACGTGAAGAGAAGGTCAAGCCCGCACCCGCCGCGGCGCCGACGGCCGTGATCGACGCCGACGGCACCCACGGCCAGCCCGTGTCGCGCGGCGAAGCCAGCTCCTAGCACCACGTGGCGCTCGTTCCGTTCAAGAAGGCGCAGGACGAGAACAAGCCTGCGCTCGGCCAATACGACGGCGGTGAACCGCACGACGAGGACGACGACCTCGACGGGCGGATGAGCTTTCTCGAGCACCTCGACGAGCTGCGCCGCCGCCTGACGCACGCCGTCGTCGCCCTGCTCATCGGCTTCATCGCCGCCTTCGCGTTCGCGGCGCGCGCCCAGGCGTTCGTGATGCAGCCGCTGCTGGCGACGCTGAAGCCGGGTGAGCACTTCGTCTTCACCGAGCCCGGTGAAGGCTTCTTCCTGCAGCTCAAGATTGCCGCCATCCTCGGCCTGCTGATGGCCGGCCCCTACGTCATGTGGCAGGTCTGGATGTTCATCGCGCCGGGCCTCTACGCCAACGAGAAGCGCTTCGCGGTGCCGTTCGCCGTCAGCACCAGCGCGCTCTTCACCGCCGGCGCGGCGTTCTCGCACTACATCGTCTTCCCGATGACGTTCACGTTCTTCGCCGGGTTCTCCACCGACGACGTGATCTTCATGCCGCGCATCGCGCCGGTGTTCTCGCTCTACGCCTGGCTGTTGCTGGCGATGGGCGTCGTCTTCCAGATGCCGATGCTGGTGATGGTGCTGGCGCGCTTCGGCATCGTCACGGCGAAGTTCCTGGCGAAGCACATCAAGTACGCGATCCTGATCATCTTCATCGTCGCCGCCGTGGCCACGCCCTCGGCCGACCCGGTGAGCCAGACCATCGTCGCCGCGCCGATGCTCGTGCTCTACGTCATCAGCATCGGCGTCGCGTGGGTGTTCCAGAAGCGGCGCGACGCCGACGAGGACGACAAGGACTAGCCGCCAGTCGCTGGCCGCGCGCCCGATAATCGGGAATCAGTAGGCCTTCGCGAACCACGCGTTCACCTTCGCGGGCTGGTCGCAGCGCACGCAGGTGCCGGTGGGCGTGCCGGATCCGAACGGGATGTTGCGGATCGTGGCCTGGGTCTCGCCCTTGATCGCCGCCTCACACGCGTCGGTCTCGCACCACGGCGAGATGACGAATCCGGGGCGGCCTTCCATGATGCCCTTGAACTCGTCCCACGACGTGGTCGACTGGGTCCGCGATTCGCGGAATGCCCGCGCCCGCGCCAGCAGGTTGGCCTGGATCTCGTCGAGCAGGGCGTTCACGTGGCCGGCGAGGCCGTCCATCGGCAGCGCGGCCTTGGCCTTCGTGTCGCGGCGCGCCGAGAACACCGAGCGCTTCTCGAGGTCCTTCGGGCCCACCTCGAGCCGCAGCGGCACGCCGCGCATCTCGTACTCGGCGTACTTCCACCCGGGCGTCTGGCTTTCGTCGGCATCCAGCTTCACGCGGATGCCGGCCGCCTTCAGATCGTCGCGGATCGCCTCGCACGCCGGCAGCACCGTGGTCTTCCAGTCACCGCGCGGGATCGGGATGATGACGACCTGATACGGCGCGACCTTCGGCGGCAGGATGAGCCCGCTGTCGTCGCCGTGCGTCATGATCGTGCCGCCGATGAGGCGCGTCGACACCCCCCACGACGTCGTCCACGCGTACTGCAGCGTCTTGTCGCGGCCCTGGAACTGGATCTCGAACGCCTTGGCGAAGTTCTGCCCGAGGTTGTGCGACGTGCCAGCCTGCAGCGCGCGGCCATCGCCCATCAGCGCCTCGATCGAGTAGGTCCTCTCGGCGCCGGCGAACTTCTCGC
>CADEDM010000396.1 GCA_902826065.1 uncultured Acidobacteriota bacterium
AGCGTCTGGCTACGAACCAGGAGGTCGCACGTTCGAGTCGTGCAGGGCGCGCCACACCTCTCCTTGGCTGAGACATCACCCCTCACGATTGGTCGTTTCGGCACGTCCGTGCGCCGGTGTTCCGCGCCCTGATGGACACCCCGTGACAAACGGAGAACAAAGGTCGAAACCACGCGGATTTCAGCTGACATCCACACCCGATCGGTATAGTTTGTGCGGTACCGGAAACCGTGTCGGCTCCGGCTTCGCCGCGCCGATACTCCGGGCGGACGTCAGGTTCGAGGACGCGCAATGAAGAGAGTCCCTGTCGCGCTGGCCGCCCTGGTGATTCCCGCCGCGGTGACCGCGCTCTCTGCGGCGCAGGCGGCGAAGGCCGTCCCCGCGTCGGCGCCACGGCCGGCGGCCTCGCACGCGCCGGCGGCGCCCACGGCTGCCGCCAACAACGAGACCCTCAAGACCTACTGCGCCGGGTGCCACAACGACCGGGTGAAGTCGGGCGATCTCTCGTTGGCGATGTTCGATGCCGCCAAGGCTTCCGACCACGCCGAAGTGGCCGAGAAAATCGTCCGCAAGTTGCGCACCGGCATGATGCCGCCGCGCGGCGCCTCGCGGAAGCTCGACCCCGCCACACGCGAATCGCTCGCCACGTCGCTCGAGACCACCCTCGACCGTGCCGCGGTGCTGCAGCGCAACCCCGGCCGTCGCTCGTTCCAGCGCTTGAACCGCGCGGAGTACGTGGCTGCGGTGCGCGCGCTCTTCGGCTTCGACATCGATGTCAGCAGCTACCTGCCGGCCGACACGATCAGCGCCAGCTTCGACAACATCGCCGACGTGCAGATGCCCTCCGCCACGGTGATGCAGGGCTACATGCGGGCCGCGGCCTACGTCAGCCGCGTCGCCGTGGGCGACCCCGCGGTCGACGCGAGTTCCACGCAGTACGAAGTGCCGCGCACGCTGTCGCAGAAGGACCGGCTCGAAGGCGCGCCGTTCGGCACGCGCGGCGGCACGGTGGTCACGCACAACTTCCCGGCCGACGGGAAGTACAAGTTCCAGATGCTGCTGCACGGCGAGCCGACCGGGTATCTGTTCGGCCGCACGCAGCGCAACATCGACATGGAAGTGGCGGTCGACGGCGAGCGCGTCGCGCTGGTGAAGGTCGATCGCTGGATGTCGGAATCGGATCCCGAGGGCCTGACGCTCTCCACCGCGCCGATCTACGTGCGTGCCGGCGCCCGCAAGGTGTCGGCCACGTTCATCCAGGAGTTCGAGGGCGCGGAAGACGACCTCATCAAGCCGATCGAACACACGCTGGCCGACACGCAGATCGGCGTCGGCTACGGCGTGACCACGCTGGCGCACCTGCGCAACCTGTCAGTCGTCGGGCCGTATGAAGCCACCGGCGTCTCGGACCATCCCGCCCGTCGCGCCATCTTCTCGTGCCGGCCGACCGCGCCCGGTGAAGACGTGGCGTGTGCGCGCAGCATCCTGCAGCGCCTGGCGACGCAGGCGTATCGCCGGCCGGCGTCGAAGGCCGACATCGACCAGCTGATGGTGTTCTACGACCAGGCGGCGAAGGCCGACGGCTTCGAAGGCGGCGTCCGCCAGTCGTTGCAGGCGCTGATGACCAGCCTGCACTTCGTGTTCCGCGTCGAAGAGACGCCGGCGGGCGTGAAGCCGGGCGCCGCCTATCGCATCACCGACCTCGACCTCGCGTCGCGGCTGTCGTTCTTCCTGTGGGGCACGCTGCCCGACAAGGAACTGCTCGACGTGGCGGCGCGTGGCGGCCTGACGCGGCCCGAGATGTCGGAGCGCCAGGTGCGGCGCATGCTCGAAGACCCGAAGGCCCAGGCCCTGGGCACCCGCTTCGCGTCGCAGTGGCTGCGCCTGCAGGACCTGACCAAGGTCGAGCCCGACGCGCTCTCGTTCCCGTACTTCGACGAGTCGCTCGCCGAGGC
>CADEDM010000397.1 GCA_902826065.1 uncultured Acidobacteriota bacterium
ACCCACGGGTTGCGGCCGGTGGGAATGGCCTCGTAGAGGTCCTTGGTGATGTTGGTCTGGGTGACGGTGGACGAGACGTCGACCACCGGGGTCTCGCCGCTGACGGTGACGGTCTCGGTGAGGGTGCCGACGCCGAGCTCGATGTCGAGGCGGGTCGTGCGCGCCACCTGGATCACGACGTCCTCGCGCGCCTGCGTGGCGAATCCGGCGAGGTCGAAGCTGACGGTGTAGCTGCCGGGCGGCAGGGCGGTGATCGAGTAGACGCCGGTCTCGGCGGTGAGCGCCGTGCGGCTGGTGCCGCCCAGCGCCTCGCCGGCGACGGTAATGGACACACCGGGCAGGACGCCGCCCTGGCCGTCACGCACCAATCCGGACAGGACGCCCGACTGCTGCGCGGTCGCCGGGAGCGCCGCCAGCACGACGAGCACCGCCGCGGCGGCGAGTCGACACGAGATTCGCATCACGGACCTCCCTGCCGGGGCGTGCGGCGAATCCCGCGTGTGGCGCGACGCGTGAGAGCCCTGGCGCTCCGGCTACCGGATCAGCGCCAAGAACCTTAGCACGAGACGCACTTGTGGTTGTTCTTCGCGCCGAGACTCTCGAGCAGCTTGATGGTCTCGGGGAACGGCTGCACGCGCTGCACCGGTCCGTTGGCCATGTCGACGGTGGTCTGGCCGCCGCGGTTCAGCAGGGTGACGTCGGCGCCCTTCGAGACGAGGTACTCGATCATCTCGTTGTCGCCGCGCGATGCCGCATGATGCAGCGCCGTGTGGCCGTCGGCATCGCGGACGTTGGGGTTGGTGCCGAGGTCCTCGATCAGGTACTTCACCGCCGCCAGCATGCCGGTGGGCGCGAAGCGGTGCGCGTTGCCGGCGAAGCCCTCGCCGTAGCCGGCGCCCGCGGCCGCGAGCAGCGGCGGGATGTCCGGTCCCGCGGTCGGCACGATCGGCAGGCCCGAGTGGTCGCGGTTCTCGTCGGTGCTGCGCGTGCCGCCCTGACGGAAGCGGTCGTTCACGGCCGGCTTCGACGTGGCGATGGTGGGGTCGGCGCCGTACTTCACGAGCAGCTTCATCGCGTCGATGTCGCTGGCATAGGCGGCGCGCCAGAACGGGGTCGCCCCCTGGTCGTCGACGCGCAGCAGGTCGAAGTTGTACTGCGTGTACCAGATCTTCTTGCTGGTGCGGGCGTTCGCATCGGCGCCCTTGTCGAGCAGCTGCTGCATCACCTCGAGGTACGAGGCCTTCTGCTGCAGGTAGGCGCGCGGCTGCGGGTAGAACGACTTCGGCTGCCACTGCACGTTGAGCACGGCGTAGAGCGGCGCCATGCCGGCCTCGGTGGTCAGGTTGGGATCGGCGCCCTTCTCGAGCAGATAGAGCACCAGGTCGAAATGACCATTCACCGCGGCGATGACCATCGGGCTGGTGTGGTCGCCGGCACTGACCTCGTTCAGCTCGGCGCCGGCCTCGACCAGCGCGCGCACCGTGTCGGTGGCGCCCTGGCGCGCCGCGAAATGCAGCGCCGTCAGGCCGCCGTGCTTGCCGATGAGCTCGTTGTACTTGTACGGCCGGGTCTGGCCGGCGATGCCCGACGGCGCGGGGCGCGCCGCGGCGGCACGCGGGGCCGGCGCCGACGTCGCGACGGCGGTCGCCGCCTGCGGCCGCTGCTCCTGGCGCGCCTGGTCCTGCAGGACCTCTTCAGGCACTTCCACGGTGCTGAGGTCGACCACGCGCGAGCGCAGGCCGGGCTTCGCGCCACGGGCGATCAGCGCCTTCACGGCGTCGGTGCGGCCGGCGCCGGCAGCGAACATCAGCGCCGTCTGGCCCAGTGCGGTCTCGGTCGCGTCGATGGTCGCGCCGCCGGCGGCGAGCGCGTCGACGATGACGGCGTTGCCGGACGCCGCGGCCAGCATCAGCGCGGTGGCGCCGGTGG
>CADEDM010000398.1 GCA_902826065.1 uncultured Acidobacteriota bacterium
TACATCCCGCGCATGCGCGTGACCGTCGCGACGCGGTTGATGGCCACGATGTAAGCCGCGGTGCGCATGTCGACGCCGTGCTTCTTCGCCGTCCCCAGCACCGCGTCGAAGGCCTCGACCATCTTCGCCTCGAGGCGTTCGTTCACTTCCTTTTCGGTCCAGAAGTAGCCGTGGCGATCCTGGACCCACTCGAAGTACGACGTGGTCACGCCGCCGGCATTGGCGAGGATGTCGGGCACGACGAAGACGCCGCGATCGTGCAGCGCCTTGTGCGCGTCGGGTGTCGTCGGGCCGTTGGCGCCCTCGATCACCATCTTGGCCTTGATGTCGCCGCAATTCTCCACGGTGATCTGGTTCTCGAGCGCCGCCGGCACCAGGATGTCGACGTCGAGGCCGAACAGCTGCGCGTTGGTCAGCGGCTCCGCGCCGGGGAAGCCGGCGACGGTGCGATGCTGCGCCGCCCACTTCAGCAGCGCCGGCATGTCGAGGCCCTTGGCGTTGTGCACGCCGCCCTTCCAGTCGGTCGCGGCCACGATCTTCGCGCCCTGCTCGTGCATCAGCTCGGCGCCGATCGAGCCGACGTTGCCGAAGCCCTGCACGGCGACCCGCGACCCCTTCAGCTCGAAGCCGAGGTGCCGGGCCGACTCGCGGGCGATGATCATCACGCCGCGGCCGGTGGCCTCGCGGCGGCCGAGCGAGCCGCCCATCTC
This sequence comes from uncultured Acidobacteriota bacterium, assembly GCA_902826065.1. Classification (GTDB taxonomy): domain Bacteria; phylum Acidobacteriota; class Vicinamibacteria; order Vicinamibacterales; family UBA2999; genus CADEFD01. The sequence continues at coordinate 711 of CADEDM010000398.1, forward strand.
GACCGGCTTGCCGGTGACGACGGCGGTCTCGGTGTGGCCGACGTGCATCGAGTAGGTGTCCATGAACCACGCCATGATCTGGGCGTCGGTGTTGACGTCGGGCGCCGGCACGTCCTTCTCGGGGCCGATGGCGTCGATGATCTCGGCGGTGTAGCGGCGCGTCAGCGCCTCGATCTCGCGCTTCGACATCGTGGTCGGATCGCAGATGATGCCGCCCTTGCCGCCGCCGAACGGCACCTGGGCCACGGCGCACTTCCATGTCATCCAGGCGGCGAGCGCCGTGACTTCGTCGAGCGTGACCCCGGGATGGTAGCGGATGCCGCCCTTGGCCGGGCCGAGCGTGATGTTGTACTGGACGCGGTACCCCGTGAACACCTCGATCTGGCCGTTGTCGCGCGCGATCGGGCACGAGACGGTGATCTGGCGCTTGGGGTGGGTCAGGATCTGCCAGATGCCTGGGTCGAGATCGAGAATCCGCGCCGCGCCCTCGAACTCCTGGAGCATCGCTCCGAACACGCTGCCTTGTGTGGCCATAGGTCCTCGCTGAGGCCCGCCGCCCATCGTGGGCGGCCGGGTGCGCCGAGCAAACGATCAAAAGTAGCAAGCCGGTCTGTCGATGTCAATTTCACATTCAAATCATGCGAACATGGCATCGACTGACGCCTGCTGATGCGTCTGACAGAGACATCGGGCGACCGGCGTCCCGACGCCCTCTTCTATACTGAAAGGCACCTATGGCGATCGGCACGGCACGAACCTCCGACAAGGCGCGCTGGACGCGCGAGGTGCTGGATCCGGCGCTGAAGAAGGCCCCGGAACGCCGCGGCCCGTTCACCACGATCTCGGGCCGCGCCGTCGAGCGCCTCTACACCGCCGACGACACCGCCGATCTCGACTACGCCCGCGACATCGGGCACCCGGGAGTCTACCCCTACGTGCGCGGCATCCACCCCAGTGGCTACCGCGGCAAGCTGTGGACGATGCGGCAGTTCGCCGGCTTCGGCACGCCCGAGGAGACGAACGCGCGCTACAAGGAGCTGATTGCGGCCGGCGGCACCGGTCTCAGCGTGGCCTTCGACCTGCCGACGCTGATGGGCCGCGACCCCGATCACCCGCTGTCGCTCGGCGAGGTGGGGAAGTGCGGCGTGAACATCACGTCGCTCGCCGACATGGAGCGGCTGTTCG
>CADEDM010000399.1 GCA_902826065.1 uncultured Acidobacteriota bacterium
CGAGCGGGCAGCGGCGGTGGTTGTGCACGTTGGCGTCGGCCATCGGCGAGCCCCAGACGACCACGCTCTTGTCGAGCAGGCTCTGCTCGCCGTCCATCGTCGTCTTCAGCTTCTCCAGGAAGTAGGGCAGCATGCCGACGCGGTACTTGCAGATCTTGTTGAACTCGAGGATGCGGTCCTCGCGGTTGCCGTGGTGCGACGCCGGGTGGAACGGCTGATCCGATTCGCTTTCGGGGAACACGCGGTTCTGCGAGTCGCGGCCGGTCTTGAAGGTGATGATGCGGGTCATGTCGGCCTGCAGCGCCAGCACCTGCAGATCGAACAGGAGCTTCATGTGCTCGCTGAACGAGTCGGGCACGCCGGCCGGGGCGCCCGGCAGCTCGCGCGCGTCGCCGCTGGTGTTGCGGGCTTCGATGGCTTCGATGCGGCGCTCGATCTCGCGCACGTGGTCCAGGTACTTGTCGAGGCGGCCGCGGTCGCTGGCACCGAGCTCCTTGCGCACGTCGGCGACCTGGCCGCCGATCCAGTCGAGGATGCTGCGCCGCGACTGCCGCCGCGCCGCCCGATCCTCCTTCGAGCTTCCCGAGCCGAACAGCATGTCGAAGGCGACGCGCGGGTCGCGGATCATCGGCAGCGGCTCGTTCGGCGAGGCCCAGCTGATCGAGTCGGTGTAGGCGCACGAGTAGTTGTAGGTGCAGCCGCCGGCCTGATCGAGGTTCTCGATGCAGAACTGCATCGACGGCAGCGGCGTCGACTGCCCGAACTTCTGGGCGTAGAGCTGGTCCATCGAGGTGCCGCACCAGATGTCGGAGCCCTGCGTCTGCTTCGGGTGCGACTGGGTGAGGAACACCGCGCTCGAGCGGAAGTGGTCGCCGCCGATCTCCGGCAGCGCGAAGGCCTCGGCCATGCGCACGTCGGTGTTGCTGACGACGGTCAGGTACTCGCGGAACGGCTCGAGTGACTTGAGCGGGTTGTCGTTCACCAGCTGGAAGTCACGCCCGGTGGTGGCCGGCGCGAACAGATGCTGCGAGGCCGCCCAGTCGTTGCAGCCGGCCAGGCCGTGCACCTCTTCGATGCAGACCAGGCGCGTGCGCTCGGGCGTCTTCGCCAGCACCCGCCCGGCGGGCAGCATCGCGTCGAGGAACGGCAGCGCAACCGTGGCTCCCGCGCCGCGCAGGAAGGTGCGGCGGGGCAGCTGCTTTCCGGTGATGAACGACATCGCGAATCTCCTCGAGTAGGGGTGACTGACTAACGCTGCCGGGCGGCGTCCTGGGCGACCTCGGTCGTCGTGACCGCGGCTCCATCGACACGCCGTTTCTGGAAGGCGTCGCTCTTCACGACGCCGAGGATGAACGACGACATCCGGTAGCCGTTCGCCGACGCCTGACTGGCGATGGCGCGCACGGCCGGCTGGTCGTAGGTCTCGACGCGACGGCCGAGGGCATAGGCCATCAGGTTCTCGGTGAAGTTCCGCACCAGCGGCTCGGGCCGGCGCAGCAGCGCCGCCGACAGCTGATCCAGGTTGGTCACCTGCGTGCCGTCGTAGTAGTCGCCGCGGGTGTCGAGCGGCATGCCGTTCTCGCGCTCACGCCAGCGGCCGGTCACGTCGAAGCTGTCGAGCGACAGGCCGATCGGATCCATGAAGCGATGGCAGGCGTTGCAGGTCGGGTTGGAGCGGTGGATCTCCATGCGCTCCCGCGTCGTCAGCAGCTTGCCGTCCTTGGCGCTGGCCGCCTCGTCGAGCGTCGGGATGTTGGGGGGCGGCGCCGGCGGCGGCGTGCCCAGCAGCACCTCCATGACCCACTTGCCGCGCAGCACCGGCGAGGTGCGGTTGGCGAGCGAGGTCTGCACCAGCACGCTGCCCT
>CADEDM010000400.1 GCA_902826065.1 uncultured Acidobacteriota bacterium
CCGGCGTTGGCGTAGATGTCCGGGATCACCAGCACACCCTTCTGCCGGAAGATCGGATCGGCGTCGGGCGTCGTGGGGCCGTTGGCGCCCTCGAGGATGATCTTCGCCCGCATCCGCGGCGCGTTCTCGGCGGTGAACTGGTTTTCGAGGGCGGCCGGAATCAGGATGTCGCAGGCCATCTCGAGCGCCGCCGCAGTACTCGGCAGCGCCGTGGCGCCGGGGAAGGTGAGGATCGAGCCGCCGTTCTTGCGGTGCTGGAACACCTCGTCCTCGTTGAGTCCCTTGGGATTCGTGATCGCGCCTTCGCGCTCGGCGATGCCGATCACGATCGCCCCGGCCTCGCGGCAGAACCTGGCCGCGTGATAGCCGACGTTACCCAGGCCCTGCACCACGACGGTCTTGCCTTCGAGGCCCGGCGTGAGTCCGAGCGGCTTCAGATCCTCCGCGTGCGAGCACGCCTCGCGAATGGCGTAGAAGAGGCCCCGGCCGGTGGCCTCGCGCCGCCCGGTGACCCCGCCCTGCGTCACCGGCTTGCCCGTGACGCAGCCCAGCGCGTCGAGATCGCCAGGGTGCAGGGCGGCATAGGTGTCGGCGATCCACGCCATCTCGCGTTCACCGGTGCCGTAGTCGGGCGCCGGCACATCGGTGCCGGGCCCGATGAAGTTCTTCTTCACCAGCTCGTGCGTGTAGCGTCGCGTGATCCGCTCGAGTTCCTCGATCGTGTATTTCGTCGGGTCGATCTTGATGCCGCCCTTGGCGCCCCCGTACGGGACGTCGACGATCGCGCACTTGTAGGTCATCAGCGCCGCCAGCGCCATCACCTCTTCCTCGTGCACGTCGAGGGCGTAGCGGATGCCGCCCTTGGTGGGCAGCTTGTGGTGGCTGTGCTCGACGCGCCAGCCGTGAATGACCTCGATGCTGCCGTCGGCGCGGCGTAGCGGAAAGTCGAAGCGATAGATGCTGTTGCAGAGCCGGATCTGCGACAGCAGGCCCTCGGGATACGAGGTGAAGCGCGCCGCGTCGTCGAAATAGCGGGTGACCTGATCGAAGAAGGACTCGGTGCTGGATGCCATGAGCAGTTGTCTCCCGATGTGACGGGCTCGGGTGAATGACCGGTTACAAAAAGTGCCGGTTTGTTGACTCGACTGACGGATTTGGCGTTCTCACCGTCGAATTCACGTCACTTGCCAGGTCTCGCCTCGGTCGTTCGCCCTCCGGAACCCCGGTCAGATGGCGCCGTTCGGCATAGGACTGCACGATGTGTCGCACAAATTAGGCGGCCGTCACCAAGCAGGCACATCTCTTGCCAAGATTGCGGCTAGGATGCGCGTGGCTTTTGCCACCTTCGGCTGATGATGTTCAACATTCTCCCATTCGCCTCGAGAAATTTCGCTGTCGATCTTGGCACGGCGAACACGGTTGTGTTCGCGCCCGGGCGCGGGATTGTCGTCGACGAGCCTTCGATCGTCGCCGTCAACACCCAGAGCGACAAAACCGAAGCCGTCGGTCACGACGCCCACGCCATGCTGGGGCGGACGCCCGCGAACATCACCACCATCCGCCCGTTGCGTGACGGCGTCATCGCCGACTTCGAGGCGGCGGAGCGGCTGCTGAGTCATCTCATCCGCAAGGCCCAGGGGTCCGTGTCGTGGCGCCGCACGCGCCTCGTCATCGGCATTCCCTCCAGCATCACCCAGGTCGAGCGTCGCGCGGTCGTCGACAGTGCCTATCGCGCCAAGGCCAGCGAGGTGCACCTCGTCGAAGAGCCCATGGCGGCGGCGATCGGCGCCGGGTTGCCGATCACCGAAGCCACGGGCAGCATGGTCGTCGACATCGGCGGCGGCACGAC
>CADEDM010000401.1 GCA_902826065.1 uncultured Acidobacteriota bacterium
GGTGCCGCGCCGTGGTGTTGTAGGCGTGGAGGTGTTGGAAAGTCGGGCCTGACGCAGACTTCGACGATAGCGTCGACGTGGTCGCGGCACGGCACCAGTGTGCCGCTGAGGTAACCTAATCGCCGCGCTTTCGAGACGAGGCCCCCTTCGTGTCTGAATCCCCTGCGTACGTGCCCCCGTTCGCCCGCGCCGCTCGTGAATCCGTTCCGCCATTGAGAGCCGGAGATGTCGAGCGCGACGTCGACGGCGAGTTCGACGACGATGCGGCCGCGGAGGGGGATCTCGATGCCGATCCCGATCCCGACGCCGAGGGCCCGCTGCGGGCCGACGCGGCCCCGCGCGTGCGCGAGGGACTGCCAGCCTCGTACCGCATGCGCGCCGAGCCGCACTACGTCGAAGCCCTCGTCGACCGTTCGCTCGCGGCGTTCGAGCCGGCGCCGGTGGAGTCAGCGTCCGCGCCGCCGGTCGTCGCGGGTTCGGTGACGGCGTCGGCCGCCGCCATCGCCGCCGCAACGGCACTGGCCGAGGCGTTCGACACCATCCAGGCGACGCTGCGTGACGTGCCCGTGCGCGGCCGGCCGCTACGCGACCGCGTGGCCCTCGAGCTCGCCCGCGCCGAGGCGACGCGTGGGCGCTGGCTGGCCGATGCCGCCGTGGTCCTGCAGACCGACCCGCTGCCGGCGCTCGACGAACTCGACCTCGTGGCGCTGCTCGCCGGCGTCTACGAGGCGTTCGGTCCCGAGAACCGGCTCAGTGGCGGCGCCGGGACCTGGCCGTTGCCGGCAGGGCCCTGCCCCGTGTTCGGCGATGAACGACTGCTCTCGACCGCGCTCGGGGCACTGCTGTCGGCGGTGCGGGCGCTGATCGAGGACCGTGGCGACGCCCGTAGGGTGACCGTATCGATCGGCCCTCGGCGCGATGCGGCGATGCGGACGCTCGAGGTCGTGCAGCGCGCCGTCCGCCTGCCGGTAGCCGCGCACGCACGATTCTTCGACGCCGACTGGTCCGAACATCCAGCGGGTCCCTCAGGCGCGCTGCTGCTGGCTGCGGCCCGGCGCATCGCCGTCGCCCATGGCGGCCATCTCGAGGTGCTGGGCCTGGACGGCGGCGGCTGCCGCCTCGTGCTCGGCCTGCCGTCGGCGGGCTGAGGGCCAGACGGGCGGCGTCGCGCCGCGGATGGCCCGGAACGCCCGGTGCGCGCCGCTCAGCCGAAGAACATCCGATACATCACGCGGCCGGGCATGAAGGCGAGCAGCCCCGCGACGATCAGGCCGCCGAAGTAGAGGCCACGCATCGCCCCGCGGTGGCCGGCGATTTCGCCGCGCTTGGCATGATGCAGCGCCCGCCAGATCGACCACGCCGTCAGCGGCACGAACAGGTGCAGCAGGCCCAGTTTCAGCGGCCCGATCGTGATCGCGGCGGACGAGAAAGCGCGGATCGCCGTCGCCGCGATGGCGGTGATGGCCATGAGCGTGAGATAGATCGTCCCAATCAGACGATGCCGCGGCGATCCCTTCGCGCTGCCGAAGAGCAGCCACGTTCCGAGCACAAATGCCGGGACGACCGTGGCCACGTGAATCTGGACGGCCGTCGAAGCGTTCAGGAGCGGCTGGATGCTCATGCTGGATGGGACGCACGGAGAGCCGCGGCGTTCGTCGAGGCCGGACGACCGGCGCGTGGCTGCGATCGGACGGCCCGTGGCGTGTCTCGACCGGCGCAGCGGGGGCTGGTAGCATGAGCCGCATGTCCACGCCGCTTGCGACCGACCAGGCCCACCTGATGCACCCCCTCCACCACCCGTCGGCGTACGCCGGCACGCGGGTGTGGGTGAAGGG
>CADEDM010000402.1 GCA_902826065.1 uncultured Acidobacteriota bacterium
AGTGGACCACTGGTCTGCTCTGGCGTGTGACAGGGGAGTCTCAGGTCGTCGGACGGATCGTGGCGATCGTGTGGTCGGTCCTGGGCGTCGCTGCGCTCTATGGCCTCGGCCGCCGCCTGCTCGGCCGCGCGGGTGGGCTGGCAGCCGCCTCACTCATGGCGGTGTCTCCCGGGGTGGTGTACTTCGGGCGGACGTTCCTGTCGGACACGCCGATGCTGACGCTGATGATCGCGGCGGTCTGGGCGTGGGAGGTCTGGTTCGAACGGCCGACCCGAGCGATGTTCCTGCTCGCCACGGCGCTGGTGGCGCTGTCGGCGCTGGTGAAGCTGCCGGCGATCCTCGTCCTCGCGCCGGTCGCCGGCGTGGCCCTGCGTCACCGCGGCTGGGCTGCCGCCGTCGACGCCAGGCTGTGGGGCGCGATGTTGGGGGCGCTCGCCGTGACCGCGGCGTGGTACTTCCACGCCGACCGCCTGTTTCTCGAGACCGGCCTGACCCAGGCCGTGTTCCGGCCGTCGGGCACGTATCCACCGGACATCGCACCGGGCGTGACCTTCGTGAGCGTCTCGCACTGGGCGACCGCCGCGCGCCTCTTCGCCATCGAGACGTGGTCGCAACTCGGCGACCGCTTCTGGCAACTACACCTCACGGCCTTCGGCGCCGCCGGCGCGCTGCTCGGTGTCTGGCTGGCGCCGTGGCGCACCCGACTGCCGATCGACCTGTGGGCCCTGGCAGGCGTGCTGCTCCTCGTCGTGGCGCTCGAGGGACAGTACTGGCACGAGTTCCACCAGCTGCCGCTGCTCCCGCCCCTGTTCCTGTACTTCGGCGCGGCGGCCGCGCCGCTGTTCGAACCCGAGTGGCGCCGCCAGCGCCTTCCCGGACTGCGCGGGGCGCTCGTGCTCACGGCGGTGGCGGCGGTCGTCGTCGTGCAGTTGCTCCGCGCGTCCGGCGTCGTGCTGCACCTCTATCGGCCCGACAACCTGCAGGCGATCTTCCCGGACGTCGGCGACGCGGTGCGGGCCGCCACCGCGCCCGAGGCGCCGCTGATCACCGTCGACTACGAAGCCGGCGGTGCGAACTCGCCGATGCTGCTGTACTTCGCGCGCCGTCAGGGCTGGAGCTTCGACGTCGCCTCGATCTCCGCGGCGGTGGTCGACGGCCTGCGCACCCGCCATGGCGCCGCCTACTTCGCGACCGCCACCTGGAGTGAGCTGGCGCGCACCCGTGCGGATCTGGCGGCATACCTCACCGGCCGCTGCAAGGAAGTCGACCTGCAGGACGTGCCGTCGGAGGTCCGCCTCTTCGACCTGCGCACGGCGCAGTGACGGCGCGTCGCGCCGGCGTTGCAGCCGGGGCGATCGCGGCCGATATACTTGCAGATCCATGTCACCCGAACACCGCAAGATCGGCGTGCTGACCGGCGGCGGCGACGCCCCCGGCCTGAACGCCGTCATCCGGGCCGTCGTCAAGGCCGGCTGCAACGCCGGCATGGAGGTGGTCGGCCTCGAAGACAGCTTCGACGGCCTGCTCGACCCGATGCGGTCACGGCCGCTGACGCCGCGCGACGTCACCGGCATCCTGCGCCTGGGCGGCACCATCCTGGGCACGACCAACCGTGGCAACCCGTTCGAATACCCGACCGAGAGCGGCAAGGCTGACTACTCGGATCGCGTCGTCGACACGTTCGGCACCATGGGCCTCGACGCACTCGTGGTCATCGGCGGCGACGGCACGCTGGCCATCGCCCACCAGTTCTACCTGAAGGGCATTCCCGTCGTCGGCGTGCCGAAGACCATCGACAACGACATCGTCGGCACGACCAGCTGCTTCGGCTTCGA
>CADEDM010000403.1 GCA_902826065.1 uncultured Acidobacteriota bacterium
CGCCGGCTACTTCATCAAGGTGCTCGACGAGCACCTGCCGCTCGCCGTCGACGTGCTTGCCGATCTCGTCACCGCGCCGGCCTTCGACGCCGAGGAGATCGAGCGCGAGAAGAAGGTCGTGCTCGAAGAGATCAAGATGGTCGAGGACACGCCCGATGACCTCGTCCACGAGATCTTCGCCGGCACGCTGTGGCCCGACCATCCGCTCGGCCGCCCGATCCTGGGCCAGCCCGACACCGTGGCCGCGCTCGATCGCGACATCCTGCAGCACTACTTCCGCGACGCCTACGTCGCACCCAACTTCGTCGTCAGCGCCGTCGGGCACATGGAACACGAGCGCGTGCGCGACCTCGTGCTCTCGACCTTCGCGGGTGCGGGCACCTCCGGCAACCCGCTGGCCGAACAGGCGCCCGCGGCCGGCACCGGCATGGTGATGCGCACCAAGGACCTCGAGCAGAGCCACGTCTGCCTCGGCGGCCCGGGTCTCTCGCACGGCGACCCCGACCGCTACGTCGCCTTCGCGTTGAACACCATGCTCGGCGGCTCGATGAGCTCGCGGTTGTTCCAGAACGTGCGGGAGAAGCGCGGCCTGGCCTACTCGGTCTTCTCGAGCCTGAGCTCGTATCGCGACACCGGCGCCGTGTCGATCTACGCCGGCTGCGCCAACGACGCCGTGCACGAGCTGATCGACGTAGTGATGGCGGAACTGCGGCGCGTCAAGGCGGAGCCGCTGGCGCCCGGTGAACTGCGCCGCGCCAAGGACCACTTGAAGGGCAGCCTGATGCTGGGACTCGAGAGCACGTCCAGCCGCATGACGCATCTCGCCCGGCAGGAGATCTACGGAGACACCGACGAGTCGCTCGACGACATGCTGGCGGCCATCGATCGCGTGACCGACGAGGATTGCACCCGCGTCGCCCACCGGCTGTTCCCGGCCGGCGCCCTCGGACTCACGGTGCTCGGCGGCGGACCGGCCGCCGCGGTCAGCGCCGAGCAACTGGCCCTCGCATGATTCGCCGCTACACCAATCCCGAGATGGGCCGGCTCTGGACCGAGCAGCGCCGCTACGAGACGTGGCTCGCGGTCGAGCTCGCCGCCGCGGACGCGATGGCGGACGCCGGACTGGTGCCCGGCGACGCCGCCCGCGACCTGCGCGCCAAGGCCACCTTCGACATCGACCGCATCGAGGAGATCGAAAAGACGACCCAGCACGACGTGATCGCCTTCACCACGGCGGTGGCCGAGCACGTCGGGCCGTCGGCGCGGTGGCTGCACTTCGGGCTGACCTCGTCGGATGTCGTCGACACCGCGCAGGCGCTGCAGATGGTCGAGTCGACCGACCTGGTGTTGCGCCTGCTGGACTCGTTGCGCGAGGCCGTCAAGACCCGGGCCGGCGAACACCGCCGCACGGCGATGATCGGCCGCACGCACGGTGTGCACGCCGAGCCGATGACCTTCGGGCTCAAGCTGGCGCTCTGGTACGACCAGCTCGGACGCGACGTCGCGCGGGTCCGCCGTGCCCGCGAGGCCGTGGCGGTCGGCAAGATCTCCGGCGCGGTCGGCACCTTCGCGCATCTCGATCCCGCCATCGAAGCCGACGTGTGCCGGCGGCTCGGGCTGGCGCCGGCGCCGATCTCGACGCAGGTGATTCAGCGCGATCGACACGCCGAACTGTTGTCGGCACTCGCGCTCACGGGCGCGTCGCTCGAGACCTTCGCCCTCGAGATCCGCGGCCTGCAGAAAACCGAGATCGGCGAAGTCGAAGAGCCGTTCGCCAAGGGCCAGAAGGGCTCGTCGGCGATGC
>CADEDM010000404.1 GCA_902826065.1 uncultured Acidobacteriota bacterium
GCCGACACCTTGGCCATCTGCATCAGCGACAGCGCGCCTTCCATCATGCGGGCGCCGCCCGAGCACGAGACGATGACGACGCCGCTGCGCTGGTCGAGCGCGTGCTCGATGCCGCGCACCAGCTTCTCGCCCATGACCACGCCCATGCTGCCGCCGATGAAGCCGTACTCCATCGCTGCGATCACTGCCGGCACGCGCTCGATGGTGCCGGCGCCGACGATGAGCGCGTCCTTGAGGCCGGTCGCCTTCTGCCCGGCCGCCAGGCGCGCGCCGTAGGGCTTGGTGTCGGTGAACTGCAGCGGGTCGTTCGACTGCAGACCCGCGTCGTGCTCGACCCACTGCTCGTCGTCGAAGAGCAGCTTCAGGCGCTCCACGGCGGTGAGCCGGAAGTGGTGCGTGCACTTCGGGCACACGCTCGACGACTGTGCCAGGTCCTTGGTGTAGATCGTCGAGTCGCAGTCGGGGCACTTCACCCACAGCCCTTCGGGCACCCGGCTGGGGCCCGTGGACGCCGCGATCGGCTTCCGGGCCTTCTTGAACCACGCCATACGTCGCTCAGTCTACCAGTCCCGCCGGGGCCGGCCGGCGCACCGAGCGGGGCCGGCCCGGCCGCGGCCCGGGCTAGCGGCGGGTGCGCGGCACGTAATAGCGCGTGCCGTGCGTCAGGGTCTGCACCTGCTTCAGCAGGTCGTCCAGGGCCTCGTCGTCGTGCTCGGGGTCGAACTGCGAGGTCTCGACCACCAGCAGCGGCGTCGAGGTGTAGTGGAAGAAGTAGTGCTGGTAGGCCTCGTTGAGCTCGCGCAGGTACTCGGCGTCGGGCCGCGGCGTGTCGTCGTCGGTCTCGTGATCGCGGGCGGCGGCGCGGGCCAGCAGGACGTCGGTCGGTGTCTGGAGGTAGACGACGAGGTCGGGCGCGGGGACATCCTTCGCCAGCAGGTCGAACAGCCGCTGATAGATGAACAGCTCGTTGTCGTCGAGGTTCAGGAACGCGAAAATCTTGTCCTTGTCGAAGACGTAGTCGACGACCAGCGCCGTCTCGAAGAGATCCGCCTGGCGCAGCTCCGAGAGCTGCCGATGGCGGTTCAGCAGGAAGAACAGCTGCGCCTGCAGCGCGGCGCCCGGACGCTCGGCGTAGAAGTCGGTGAGGAACGGATTGTCGGCGCGCTCGAGCACCGCGGTGCCCTCGAGCTTCGCTGCCAGCCGTTCCGCCAGACGCGTCTTGCCCGAGCCGATGGGGCCATCGATGGCGAGGTGACGGAAGGCCACGCGGCGGCGAGTATAGCAGTCCGGTTCGCGGCCCGGCCGGTGCGCGCCCGCGTGGTAATGTGAAGGTCGTTTCCGGAGACCCGACCCCTGTGAAAATCGATCGCCTCGACGTCCGCCTGCTCAAGCTGCCCCTGGCCCACTTCTTCGAGACGAGCTTCGGTCGCGTGCACGACCGCACGTTCCTGCTGCTGCGGCTCGAAGGCGAAGGCCACGAAGGCTGGGGCGAGGCCGTCGCCGAGGCGCATCCGTACTACAGCTCCGAGACGACCGAGACCGCCTGGCACATCATCACGGAGTTCCTCGCCCAGCGCGTGGTGGGCAAGACCTTCGAGCATCCGCGCGAGATCTTCGCGGCGATGAAGCGGGTGCGCGGCCACAACATGGCCAAGGCCGGCGTCGAGATGGCGGCCTGGGATCTTTACGCGCGCATCCAGGGCAAGCCCCTGGCCGCGGTGCTGGGCGGCACCCGCGACCGCATCGCCTCCGGCGTCTCGATCGGCATCCAGGACTCGCTCGACCAGCTCGT
>CADEDM010000405.1 GCA_902826065.1 uncultured Acidobacteriota bacterium
GTGGACCAGTGGCGCGAGCAGCACCAGGCGCTCGTGGCCAAGGTGCGGGAAGGCGAGGAGCCGGTGCTGCTCGCCAAGCCCATGACGTTCATGAACCTCAGCGGCGACGCGGTGGCGGGCCTCGCGGGGTTCTACAAGGTGGCCGTGCCCGACGTGCTCGTGGTGTTCGACGAAGCGGCCCTGCCGCTCGGACGCCTGCGGGCCGGACGGAACGGCAGCGCCGGCGGACACAACGGTCTGAAGTCGGTGATCGCACGGCTCGGCACTCTGGAGGTGCCGCGCTTGCGGATCGGCGTCGGCCGGGGCGATGCCCGGCGGGATCTGGCGGACCACGTCCTCGGCACGTTCGAGGCGGAGGAACGCAACGAGGTGGAGGCGGCCGTGCTGCGGGCCGCCGAGGCCGCGGTGACATTCGTCACCGATGGCATCGAACGCGTGATGAACGCGTTCAACGCAGCCAACGACAAGCAGGACCCCGGCGCCGTCGAGTGACGGAGCGGGAGGTCTCCTTGCCACTACGGTGGCCAAGCGACCGCGGACCATCGCGGGAGCGAGTCCACAAGGAGAACGGATGAGCGCACGGAAGTACGAACTCGTTTACGTCATGAAACCCGAGGCCACCGAGGCCGAGGTGGCGGAACTGCAGGCGCAGGTCGAAGCCATCATCGCGCGCGTCGGCGGCACCCTCGAGAAGACCGACGCCTGGGGCCGCCGCAAGCTGGCCTACGACATCGGCAACCACAAGGAAGGCTTCTACGTGCTGCACGTCATCGCGGGCAGCGGCGATCTCATGAAGGAGATCGACCGGCGCCTGCGCGTGACGGAAGGCCTGCTGCGGCACCTCGTCGTGCGCGTGGACGTCTCCGAGCAGAAGGCCGACCGGGCCAAGACGCTGCGCGTGGAAGACTCGCGCCGGCGCCGCATCGCCCGCGGCCTGCCGCCCGACCGCCAGCCTGGCGAGGGCCCGCAGTCCCCGGATTCCGACGACGACGATCGCGACGGCTACGAGCCGGCGGAGGCATAGGACATGGCATTCGGGAAGAAGTCGAGCGGGCCCGGCAAGGGCCGCGGCCGCGGCAAGGCCGCCGGCGACAAGAAGGACGGCCAGCGCCGCGGGATGTTCCGCCGCCGCAAGGTCTGCAAGTTCTGTGCGGAGCGGATCGACGACATCAACTACAAGGACGTCCGGATGCTCTCGGGCTTCGTGCCGGAGCGCGGCAAGGTTCTGCCGCGCCGCATCTCGGGGACCTGCGCACTGCACCAGCGCAAACTGCGGACGGCCATCATGCGCGCGCGCCAGATCGCGCTGCTGCCGTACGTGACCGACTAGGAGGACGCCGATGGAAGTCATCCTCCGCGATCACGTCGAACACCTGGGCACCCGCGGTCAGATCGTCAAGGTCGCCGACGGCTACGCCCGCAACTTCCTGCTGCCCCGGAAGCTGGCGCTGCCGGCCACCGACGGCAACAAGAAGCGCGTCGAACGCGAGCGCAAGATCCTCGAGGCCCGTGAAGCCGAAGAGCGGTCGGCGTCGGAAGCGATCGCCGCACGCCTCACCGCGCTCGACCTCACCTTCACCCGCCGGGTGGGTGACACCGAGCAGCTCTATGGCTCGGTCACGAGCCAGGACATCGCCGACGCCCTGAAGGCCAAGGGCTTCGACATCGACAAGCGCAAGATCCTGTTGCCCGACGCCCTCAAGGCGCTGGGCGAGGTGACCGTGCCGGTGAAGCTGCACCGTGACGTCACGGCGCAGATCAAGGTGACGGTGGCCAAGGAATAG
>CADEDM010000406.1 GCA_902826065.1 uncultured Acidobacteriota bacterium
GGGTCAGCAGGTTGATCGCGGCGTACGGATAGTCGGTGGCCCAGCCCATGCCGTTCCGCTCGCGGCGGTTGCTCCGGTACATCACCTTGCAGTGCGTGAGCCCGGTGTCGTGCTGTCCTGCTAACCGGAAGCGTGGCGGCACCCACGGGCCTTCCGGCACGCCGCCGAACTGGGCGTAGGCAACCGTGGCCAGGCTGCAGGCGAGCGCCGTCACGACCAGGCCGCGTACACGGCGCCGCACCGGGCGCGCTCGCCGGTGGTCGGGGCCCCTCATTCGCGGATCATACGCGGCGCCGCCTGGCGCGGGTGATAGATTGAACGCATCGGCCCCCGCCGATCCCATGTCGTCGCGTCGCGCTGCCTGGCTCCTGCCGCTGCTGCTGCTCGTGCCGGCTGCCGGCTGGGCGCAGACGCCGCCCGCCCCTTCTGCCGCGGCGTTCCAGCCGATGACGATCGACGGCGCGTCGGGCCTGCGGGCCCTGCAGGCCGCACATGGTCCCGAGGGGCTTCGCGCCATCCTGCACCTGAACCGCGTCGACCTTCCGCACGTGCGCGACGGCGCGCGCCTGGTCGTGCCGGCGACGCCGTCGAGCGTCGATGCCGTGGCGCCGTTCCCCCACCTGCTGCCGACCGGGCCGTGGTCGCGCGGACGGATGATCGTCGTGTCGCGACGCGTCCAGGCATTCGCGGCATACGACGACGGCGTGCGCGTGCGCTGGGGCGGCGTGAGCACCGGACGCGAGGAAACGGCCACGCCAGCCGGGCTCTTCGCGACCAACTGGAAATCGAAGCTGCGGCGCAGCTCGGACAACGCCGAGTGGCTGTTGCCGTGGTACGTGAACCTCGTCAACGCCACCGGCGTGTCGTTCCACCAGTTCGCCTTGCCGGGTTATCCGGCGAGCCACGCCTGCGTGCGGCTGTTCGACGACGACGCGCGCTGGATCTACGCCTGGGTCGACTCGTGGGTGCTCGATGGCGCCGGACAGTCCGTGGTCGTCCATGGCACGCCGGTGTTGGTGTTCGGCGACTTCGACTACGACCGGCCCGGCCCATGGACGCGCCTGGCCGACGACGCCGGCGCGGCCACGATTACGGTCGACGAACTCGCGGCCGCACTCGAACCGCATCGCGCCGCCATCGAGGCGCGCGCCGCCACACGCGCGGCGTGGCTCGCCGCGCAACCGCCGAAGCCATGAAGAGGTAGTGGGCCCACCTGGACTTGAACCAGGGACCAACCGGTTATGAGCCGGCCGCTCTAACCACTGAGCTATGGGCCCGTCGGAGGACACGCGGCTAGGGGCTAACGGCTCACCGCCAGACCCTCAGCTCCGCAGACGAAGGTGCCCGTTGATTCTAGCGACTTCCAACGGCCGGGCACCATGCGCCTACATCCAGCGCGCCTTGCGGAAGCGGTAGACCAGATAGATGTCGATCACGACCATAAGACCCAGTGCGGCGGGGTAGCCGAAGATCCAGTCGAGTTCCGGCATGTTCCGGAAGTTCATCCCGTAGATGCCGGCGACCATGGTCGGGACGGCGACCAGCGCGGCGTAGGCGGCGAGGCGCTTGGTGACTTCGCTCTCGGAGATGGTGATGAGCGACAGGTTCAGCGACGCCGCCGTCGTCACCATGTCACGGAGGTTGTCGATCGACTGCTTCAGCCGCAGCAGGTGGTCGTAGACGTCGCGGAAGTAGTCGTGCAGCCCGGCGCAGATCGGCGGCACGC
>CADEDM010000407.1 GCA_902826065.1 uncultured Acidobacteriota bacterium
TACACCGAGGAGCAGATCCGCGAGCTGGCGGCCGTGCGCCTCGAGAAGTTCCTCGACCCGAAGAACCTGCGCTCGGATCTGCTCGAGCAGTTCCGCAGGAGCCGGCCGCCGGAAGACTCGACCCTGCCGCCGATCGACTCGCCCTACGAGTTCGAGGACACGACGCTCTACGAGACGCACCGCGGGGCGCTGCGCTTCTTCCGGAAGCTGCTGAACCCGATCCTCAAGCTCTTCTTCAACCCGAACACGATCGTCCTCGCCCTGCACCAGCAGGCCGACCTCAACAAGCACTTCGCGCGCACCATGGCGCAGGCGCGGATCGACCGGGCGGCGTGGAACTCGCTCTACTACGAGGTGCTGCACAACCTCGTGCTCGAGACGACGCGCGCCGGCATCGAGATTCGCAGCCTGAAGATGCGCCTGGAGGCGCTGTCGAGCCGCCTCGACTTCTCGGAGCGCCGCGTGCGCGCGCTGGAAGGCGTGGTGCAGTACCGGCCCGAGGCCGTGGCCGCGCGCGAGCGTCGTCCCGAAGCGCCCGCCGCACCGAGCGGCGGCAGTGTGGAGATGGGCGGCGTGCCGGGCGCCGGCAGCGGCGCCGCGGACGGCGGGCCCGGTGGTGAAGGCCGGCGGCGACGCCGGCGACGGCGTGGCCGGCGCGGTCCGGGCCCTGGCGGTCCGGGCACCGGCCCGCTGGCGGCGGACGGCGCCGCCGACGGCGATGGCCCCGAGGGCGACGACGACGGCGACGATCTGCCCGAGATCTCCGAGACGTCGGATGGCGCGCCCGACGGCGACGCGCCCGGCCACGATCCCCAGGCGTCGTGAAGGTCGCGATCGTCGTCCAGCGGTACGGCGCCGAGATCAACGGCGGCGCCGAACTGCACGCCCGCTACATCGCCGAACATCTCGCCCGGCACGTCCAGGTCGAGGTGCTGACGACGTGCGCGCGTGACTACATCACGTGGGCCGATGACTACCCGGCCGGCGAGACGGTGGTGCAGGGGGTCCGCGTGCGGCGCTTCCGCGTCGCGCACCCGCGCGAACCGAAGACGTTCGGCGACTGGTCGGCGCGGGTCTTCGGCACGCGGCACTCGGTGAACGACGAGCTGGCGTGGCTGGATGCCGAAGGCCCGGCCAGCACCGACCTGGTCCGCTACGTCGCGGCGCACGAGGCCGACTACGACTTCGTCCTCTTCTTCAGCTTCCGCTACTACCACTCGTTCCACGGCGCCCGCGCCGTGCCCGGCAAGGCGATCTTCGTGCCCACCGCGGAGCGCGACGAGGCGCTGGGGCTGGGCATCTTTCCCCCGGTGCTGCGGTCGATCCGCGCCTTCATGTACAACTCGCCGGAGGAACGGGCGCTGCTGCAGGCGGCGGCGGGCACCGACGAGGTGCCTGGGGTCGTCGTCGGCGTCGGGTCGGAGGTGCCGCAGCACACCCATCCGCAGCGCTTCCGCCAGAAGACCGGCATCCACGACCGCACCGCGATCTACATCGGCCGCATCGACGAGAACAAGGGCTGCGTCGAACTCTTCGATTTCTGGCGGCGCTACGCCGAGGTCACGCCCGGGGGCATGACCCTGGTGCTCATCGGCCAGCCGATGCTGCCGATTCCGCAGCACCCGCGCATCCGGCATCTCGGCTTCGTCAGCGACCAGGAGAAGTTCGACGCGCTCGCCGCCGCCGAGTTCCTGATCATGCCGTCGTACTTCGAGAGCCTG
>CADEDM010000408.1 GCA_902826065.1 uncultured Acidobacteriota bacterium
GATACGCCTTCGGCGACTTGAAGTCGTCGCCCCAGCCGATGATCGTGAGCGCGGCGGGAAACGGATTCGGCGGCCCGGCCACGGCGGCCAGCGGGTCGGCGATGGTGATCGCCGTGGGCGTGTTCAGCTCGACGAGGGGCGTGAACGGCGGCGACAGGACGCCGCTCTGGAAGAAGTCGCCCTGCCCCGCCAGCGCGTCGTAGAAGACACCGAACGCCGAGCGGACGCTGGTCTTGCCGTCGCCGAACGGATCCCACGCCAACGACATCCGCGGCGCGATGTTGTTCTTGTCGGTGGGCACGATGCCGCGCGGCACGCCGGCGTCGCCCGAGTACACCAACCCGCGCGGCGCGTTGGGGTAGACCGTGGACTGCTGGCCGGTGTGGAAGCCGCTGATGGCGTCGTTCTTGTCCACGAACGGCAGCGGCAGCTCGTAGCGCACACCCAGGTTCACCGTCAGGCTGTCGGTGACGCGGAAGTCGTCCTGCAAGTAGCCGGCGAAGAGCCAGCCGGCGCCGTCCTGGGTCACCTGCTGCGTCGTGGCACGGGCCTGCGCCGGCAGCCCGAGCAGGAAGTCGGCCGCGGCGCTGCCGCTGCCGGCGACACCCGTAATCGCAGTGAGGCCGCCGGTAAAGGTGAGGTCGCCGTTGGGCCGGTTGATGAAGGCGATGTTCATCGCCTCGCGGCGTACGTCGGCGCCGAACTTGAGCGAGTGCCGGCCGGCGATCCAGGTGACGTCGTGGGCCACCTGCCACACGTGGTTCACGCGTTCGACGAACGGCTGCTGCGGATCGCCGAGCGCGTTGACGCCGGCGCCGAAGTAGCCCTGCACCAGGAACGACGGCAGGCCCGGCGCCGCCGGGTTGGTCTGGTTGAAGTTGATGCCGTAGGCGCGCGGATCGAGACCGCTCGTCACCGCCGGGTTGGCGCTGATGCGGTTCACCGACGCGCGCGTCTGGGTGATGAGGTTCGACCGCAGCACGTAGTTGTGCGACACCAGCGCGTCCTGCAGCGTCGCCGTCGCCTGCTGGTCGACGGCCGCAATCACCTTGGGTGTGATGCGGTCGGTCTCGGCGCGCATGTAGCGCACCAGCGCCGACTGCTTCTCGGTCATCTGGTAGTCGAAGCGGACGCCCACCTGGTCGCGGTCGTCCTGCAGCGTCGGCGACACGATGTAGCGGCCGCCCGCCGCGTTCGCCGCCGGCACGAACTCGCGGAGGAGCCGTGCGCTCACCGGGCTGATCCGGTCGGCAGGAATGGTGTTGTTCGGGAACGGCTGGCCGGTCAGCGGATCGCGGATGACGGTGGCGCCGAAGTTGCCCGACCGCTGCGCGTCGCTGAGCACGAGCAGGTTCGTGGTCGTGCCCGATTCGTTGCGGTAGCCCTCGTAGTAGCCGAAGCCGAACAGCCGGTTCTTCACTACCGGCCCGCCGAGCGCGCCGCCGAACTGGTTCTGCTTCAGCACCGGCTTCGGCTGGGTGCCGGGCGCGAAGAAGTTGCGAGCCTGCAGGGCGTCGTCGCGGTTGAACTCCCACAGGCTGCCGCTGAAGGTGTTGCTGCCGGAGCGCGTGACCACGTTCACGACCGCGCCGGCGTTGCGGCCGAACTCGGCGCCGAACGCGTGCGTGAGGATCTTGAATTCCTGAATCGCATCGGGCGGCGGGCGCAGCACGAAGCCGGTGTTGAAGGTGTCGTTGTTGGTGGCGCCGTCCATCAGGA
>CADEDM010000409.1 GCA_902826065.1 uncultured Acidobacteriota bacterium
CAGCGGCTCGACGTGGTCCTCGGCCCGAACTACAAGTCGGTGGTGGTATGGGCGCCAAATCCCACCGGCAAGGGCCGCGGCGGCCAGGGCGACTCCCCGCCGGCCGAACGCAACTTCATCTGCATCGAGCCGATGGCGGGCATCCCCAACGCCACCAACATGGCGCCACGCGGGCAGTACGGCGAGTTGCAGTCGATCGCGCCCGGCGGCACCTGGCGCGAGAGCTTCTGGGTGCGGCCGAGCGGCTTCTGAACGCGTCGACCGCGACGGCTAGCCCGGGCCCGCGCCCTGCGTGTCGACGTAGACCGAATAGAGCGACTGGCTCGCCGTCATGAACAGCCGGTTGCGCTTGGCGCCACCGAAGCAGACGTTGGCGCAGTTTTCGGGCAGCCGGATCATGCCGATGGTCACGCCGTCCGGTGCGATCACCTGCACGCCCGGCCGCGCGCCCGCCCAGACGTTGCCGTCGATGTCGCAGCGCATGCCGTCGGCACCCGAGGGCTGCTCGGTGCCAGGCACGGTGAGCTGCGCGTGCCGGCGCAGGTTGCGCAATGACGCGCCGTCGACGTCGCCGACACGGATCTCGCGTCCCGTCCCCGTGTCCGCGATGTAGAGACGTTTGTAGTCGGGCGAGAAGCACAGGCCGTTGGGTCCGGTGAGCTCGTCGGTGATGAGTGCCACCTGGCCCGTCGCCGGATCGACGCGGTAGACGCCCGGCTTCGTCTCCGACTCCGACTTGTTGCCCTCGTAGTTGCCGCGGATGCCGTAGATCGGATCCGTGAACCAGATGCTGCCGTCGGTGTGCACGACGGCGTCGTTGGGCGAGTTGAGGCGCTTGCCCTGGAAGCGTTCGGCGATCACCGTCACGGCGCCGGAGTGCTCGTAGCGCACGACGCGCCGTCCGCCGTGTTCGCACGACAACTGGCGCCCCTGGTGATCGAACGTGTTGCCGTTGCTGTTGCCCGACGGCGAGCGGAACACCGTGACGCGACCGTCGTCCTCGAGCCAGCGGAGTTGCACGTTGTTCGGGATGTCGCTCCACAGGAGGTACCGGCCCACCCCGTTCCACGCCGGGCCTTCCGCCCAGAGGGTGCCGGTGTGCAGGCGGCGGATCGGCGTGTTGCCGATGATGTAGCGGCGGAAGCGCGGATCGAGGGCGACGATGTCGGGGTCGGGATAGCGCACCGGCTCCTGCCCGCTCCAGTCACGCGGCGGGGCCGGTGGCGGAATGGGCAGGGGCGCCTGCTGGGCGCCGGCCACGGCCGGCACGAGCGGCGCCGCGAGCGCGGCGTGCAGGAAGGCGCGGCGTGACGGACGCGGCGCGAGCAGGCGAGTCATGGGCTCCACCTCCGAGTGCCGGTCGCGCCCGCTGCGCGAAGGCGCCGCGATTATACGCGCGTGCCGGTGATGGTGGAGGCCCGCGTCCGGGCTAGGCCGACTGCGCCAGTCCTGGCGTGGCCGCGTCCTTCGGCGCCCACGACGTGTCGACGCCGTTGCGCTTGAACTGTCCGAGCAGGCCGGCCTTGTCGATCGACTTGGCGTAGGCGTCCTCGGGCTTCACCAGGTTCTTCTTCACGAGCTCGAGGAAGCTGTCGTTCATCAGGCACATGCCGACCTTCTTGCCCGACTGCATGATCGACGGGATCTGGAAGGTCTTGCCCTCGCGGATCAGGTTCGAGATCGACGGCGA
>CADEDM010000410.1 GCA_902826065.1 uncultured Acidobacteriota bacterium
ATTCGCCCCAGACTCCCCCAGTCTCGGCTGAAGCCAATGCCACCTTCAGCAGCTGCCCGCGCCGACCTCGCGACCCGTCTCCGCCAGTCGCAGCGTTCCCTCAAGACGCGCCTGGCCCGACCCGATGTGCAACTCGCGCTCATGCGATCGGCGCACGAGACGCTCGACCCCGAGGAGATCGGCGAGCTCATCGTCACGAGCGCGGCCCAGTGGCTGCGCACGCCGGCGCTCGCCGTCTACGCGGTGGACATGGACGGCCAGGTGGGGCTGATGGCCTCGCGCGGTATGTCCTCGACCCTGTCGGCGCCGGCCTCGGCCGTCAGCCGGTGGGTGCTCTCGCACGGCCGCGAGTTCGCCAGCCAGGACCTGCGGCACGATCTGCGGGTGCGGGGCGGGGCGGGCGCGGCCTTCGCCGTGCCGCTGCGCTGTCGCGGCCGGGTGGTGGCGGCGCTCGTCGCCGTCGAACGGGCGACGTCGAAAGGGGAGCCGCGGCTCGCGCAGGCGGCCGCCGATGCCCTGGCCGACATCCTCGAAGGGCCGGCGCTGGCCCTCGACAACGCCCTGGCCATCCGCCGCGCGGAAGCGCTTTCGGTCACCGACGACCTCACCCAGCTCTACAACTCCCGGTACTTGAACCAGGTGCTGCGCAGGGAGTCGAAGCGGGCTTCCCGCAGCGGCCGGTCGCTCTCCCTGCTCTTCATCGACCTCGACGGCTTCAAGCGCGTCAACGACTCGTACGGCCACCTGGCCGGCAGCCGGGCCCTGGTGGAAGCCGCCGGCGTGATCCGTGGGTCGGCCCGGGAAACCGACGTGGTCGCCCGCTTCGGCGGCGACGAGTTCGCCATCGTGCTGCCCGAAACCGGGTCGGACGGCGCCCTGGGGGTGGCCGAGCGGGTGCGCGAGCGGGTCCGCGACTTCGTCTTCCTCGCCGCCGACGGCCTGGACGTCCGCCTCACGGTATCGGTGGGGGTTGCCACCCTACCGAACGCCGCCAGTTCTGCCGAAGAACTCGTACGGGCTGCCGACGTCGCGATGTACCGTGTGAAGGAGACGGGTAAGGACGGCGTTTCGGTCGCCAACCCGTAGCCGTCCGTCAATTTCCCGTCCCGTCTGGAGCTGCCCGCGTGGGTCTCGGATCGATCTTCTCCGCGTTTTCAACCGACCTCGCCATCGACCTCGGCACGGCCAACACCTGCGTCTACGCGAAGGGCAAGGGCATCGTGGTGAACGAGCCCTCGATCGTGGCCGTGAACAAGCTGAACGGCCGCGTCGAGGCGGTGGGGCGCGAGGCGAAGGAGATGCTGGGCCGCACCCCCGGCAACATCGTCGCCATCAAGCCGATGAAGGACGGCGTCATCGCCGACTTCGACGTCACCGAGAAGATGCTGACGTACTTCATCAAGAAGGCCCACAACGGCACCGTCTGGGTGCGGCCGCGCATCGTCATCGGCGTGCCGTCCGAGATCACGCAGGTCGAGAAACGCGCGGTGAAGGACAGCGCCTACCGCGCCAAGGCCAGTGAAGTGCACCTGGTCGAAGAGGCCATGGCCGCGGCCATCGGCGCCGGGCTGCCCATCGAAGAGCCGAGCGGCAACATGGTGGTCGACATCGGCGGCGGCACGACCGACATCGCCGT
>CADEDM010000411.1 GCA_902826065.1 uncultured Acidobacteriota bacterium
GCATGCTGAACGGCGTGCGCGTCAACAGCAGCGAGCCGACCACGCCGATGGCGGCCAGCGGGATCGAGAACATGATGATGAACGGATCGCGCAGTGACTCGTACTGCGACGCCATCACCGTGTAGACGAGGATGATGGCCAGGATCAGCACCAGCTGCAGCTCGCGGAACGACCGCGCCTGGTCCTCGACCTCCTGCCCGAAACCGACCTCGAAGTCCTTCGGAATGGTGAGCTCGGGCAGGCGCTTCTGCACGTTGGCAACAGCCTCGCTCAGCGTCACCTCGACCTCCGCGTTGACGCGGAAGATGCGCTCCTGGTTCTTGCGGTCGATCTGGGTCGGGCCGGTATCGCGGTTGACGGCCATGACGTTCTTGGCCGGCAGCACCCGGCCGCTCGGCGTGCTGAGCAGCACGTCGCCCACCGACGCGATCTCCTCGCGGTCGCCTTCGCGCAGCCGGACCACGATCGGATACTCGTTGCCGGCCTCGCGGAACATCGCCGCCTGCGTGCCGGCGACGTTGGTGCGGATGGTGTTCGCGACGCCGGTGACGGTCATGCCGAGCACCGCGGCCTTGTCACGGTCGACGTTCACGGCCAGCTCCGGGCGGCCTTCGTCGCGCCCGAGGCGCGAGTCGGCGATGCCGGGCGTGGTGTCGAGGATGGCCTTCAGATCCTGCGCGAGCAGCTTGGAGTCGTCGAGGTCGTGACCCCGGATCTCGACCGACAGGCGGCTGCCGTCGCTGTTGCCACCGCCGCCGCGCATCATCATCTGCTGCCCGCCCGAGGCGCGGGTACGCACGATCACGCCGGGCAGCCCTGACAGCTGGCGCCGAAGATCCATGGCGACCCGGTCGCTGTTGCGTGTCCGCTCGTCCTTCGGGGTCAGGCGCACGGTGATGCTGCCGCGGTTGGTCTGCTGGTTGCCGAAACCGCCGCCACCACCGCCACCGCCGGCCTGCGTGATCAGCATCACGGCCTCGGGCGTGGTCTGGCGGATCGTCTCTTCCAACCGGATGAGGACGGCTTCGGTGAGCTCGATGCGGGTGCCGACGGCCAGCTCCGCATCCACCGTGACCTCGCCCTCGTCGGTCGTCGGCTGGAGCTCGAAGCCGACCCGGGGCAGGAGCAGGATCGCGCCGACGAACATCGCCAGGCCGACGGCGAAGACGGTGGGCCGGTGATGCAGCGAGGTGTGCAGCACGCGCGCATAGAGATTGTCGAGACCGGTGAGCGCCCGCTCGCTGAGACGGAACAGGGCGCCGAACGGTCCGCGCCGCTCCTCGGCCGGCGGCGCCAGGCGCAGCACGCGCGAGCACAGCACCGGCACGATCGTGACGGCGACGAACAACGACATCGCCAGCGAGAACGAGACCACGGCGGCGAGCTGGCCGAACATGATGCTCGAGACGCCGGTCAGGAACAGCATCGGCACGAACACGGCGATGTGGGTGAGCGTCGACGCGAGGATCGCGCTCCACACCTCCTCGGCGCCGTCGATCGCGGCGGTCATGCCGTCCTTGCCCATCTCCAGATGCCGGTAGGTGTTCTCGAGCACGACGATGGCGGCGTCGACGATCATGCCGATGCCGAGCGCCAGGCCGCCGAAGGT
>CADEDM010000412.1 GCA_902826065.1 uncultured Acidobacteriota bacterium
TTGAACTTGAAGAGCAGCACGTCGCCGTCTTTCACGACGTACTCCTTGCCTTCCATCCGGTAGAGGCCCTTCTCGCGCGCGGCGGCCACCGAGCCGCACGCCACGAGGTCGTCGTAGGCGACGGTCTCGGCCTTGATGAAGCCCCGCTCGAAGTCGGTGTGGATGACACCGGCGGCCTTGGGCGCGGTGTCGCCCACGTGGATCGTCCAGGCGCGCACTTCCTTCTCACCGGCGGTGAAGTAGGTCTGCAGGCCGAGCAGGTGATAGGTCGAGCGGATGAGCGAGCCCATGCCGCTTTCCTGCACGCCCATCTCTTTCAGGAACGCGTCGGCTTCGTCGGGCGCCAGGTCGACGAGTTCACTTTCAATCTGCGCACTGATGACGACCGCCTCGCACGACAGGTGCGTCTTCACGTAGTCGCGGACCTTCAGTACGTAGGGATTCTGATCCGCAGCGGCTAGGTCGGTGTCCTTGACGTTGCAGGCGAAGATCGTCGGCTTGTCGCTCAGCAGGAAGAACTGCTTCGCTACGAGCCGCTCTTCCGGCGACAGGTCGACGGTGAGCGCCGGACGTCCGGCCTCGAGCGCCTCGATGAGCTTGGCGAGCACGGCGTCTTCCGCGATCGCGCCCTTGTCGCCGCGCTTGGCGTCCTTGGCGACGCGCTCGCGCTTCTTCGTCACCGACTCGAGGTCGGCCAGCATCAGCTCGGTGTTGATGACCTCGATGTCGCGCACCGGGTCGACGCTGCCCGAGACGTGCAGCACGTCGTCGTCCTCGAAGCAGCGCACCACCTGCACGATGGCGTCGACCTCGCGGATGTGGGTGAGGAACTTGTTGCCCAGCCCCTCGCCGGTGCTGGCGCCCTTCACCAGGCCGGCGATGTCGACGAACTCGATCGCCGCCGGGATGACCACGGTGGTCTTGGCGATGCCGCGCAGCACTTCGAGCCGCGCGTCGGGCACCGTCACGATGCCGACGTTCGGGTCGATGGTGCAGAAGGGGTAGTTGGCGGCCTGCGCCCCGCGGGTGCGGGTGACCGCGTTGAAGAGAGTGGACTTGCCCACGTTGGGGAGTCCGACGATGCCGGCTCTGAGCATGATGGGAACTTCCCATTCTACCGGGCCGGCGCCGGATCGGCGAACCGGGCCCGGAGCCTCGCCGAAATCCGCCGAACCGCTCAGCGCAGGACGTCGCTGAACTCGGGCGTCCGCTCGAACACCGACTTCGCGAACGGGCACAGCGGCAGGATGCTCTTGTGCTCGCGCCGCGCCCATTCGACGGCGGCCGTCACCAGCGCCTTGCCGGCGCCCGTGCCGCGCAGCGCGTCGCTGACCTCGGTGTGGTCGATGATGATCTTGTCGTCGCCGACCGTGGTGTAGGTCATCGTCGCGAGGCGCACGCCGTCCTTGTCGATGACGAACGCGCCCTTGTGGCCATGGGTCTCTTGCGTGATGTCGTGCTGGCTCATACGGGATCAGTATCCCAGACGCACGACGCCGGCCTTCTGCTCGTTCACCGTGCCCTTGGTCAGCCAGTCGAGCGAGGCCTTGAACATCAGCAGGTGGTTCGCTTCCCACATCGCGTTGTGCGACGAGCAGGC
>CADEDM010000413.1 GCA_902826065.1 uncultured Acidobacteriota bacterium
CGAAGCCGAGCTGCGCCAGCACGGCGCGCATGTCGTAGAACTTGTTCTTCGTCTTGACGACGACTTCCTGGTAGCCGAGCGCGACGGCCCACGCTTCCGATTCCTCGGTGAGCGCCCGGAAGTGCCCCTGCCCGCGGTAGTCGCGTCGCGTCGCGCCGATCCAGGAGTAGAGCACCTTGCGGCCGTCGAACGTGATGCAGCCACGCAGCCGCTCGACCAGGTCGCGCAGCTTGGGCTCGGTCTCCACGGCGCGCAGTTCGTGCACCACCTTGTAGGCCACGGGCACGCGCGTGGCGGGATCGTCGGGCAGCACGCTCTCGGCCATGAGAATCAGCGACTCGCGATCGGCCAGCCGCTGCAGCACTTCGGCCGAGGTCTTGCGGCGCGGGAACTCGCCGAAGAACTCCTCGATGTACTCGATCTCGAGCGCGCCGGACTCGAGCGCGTACTGCTTGATCAGGTATTCCACGATGGTCAGCGGCGCCCGCGGGAGAAGGAGGGAATCGCTGGCATGCCTGGGCCCCAGCCCCCAGCCTCCAGTCCCCAGCCCCTAGTATTCCATGCCCACCACGTCGCCGGCATCCGAGACGTCCAGTTTCTGCGCCTGCGGCACCTTGCCCAGTCCGGGCATGAGCATCATGCTGCCGGCGATGGCGACCACGAACCCGGCGCCGGCAGAGAGCGAGGCATCGGAGATCGTGAGCGTCCAGTCGCTCGGCGCGCCCATCACCTTGGCGTCGTCGGTGAAGGAGTACTGGGTCTTGGCGATGCAGACCGGCAGGTGTCCGTAGCCGAGCGCCGCGTACTGCTGCAGCCGCGACTTCGCCCCCGGCTTGAACGCGACGTTCTTCGCGCCGTAGACCTTGGTGGCGACCTCGGTGATCTTCTGCTCGAAGCTGAGATCCGGTGTGTACAGGGAGTGGATCGCGCTGGTGTCGGCGCCCTCTGCGGCGGCGACGACCTTGCGCGCCAGGTCCGCCATTCCCGGTCCGCCCTTGAGATACCCCTCCGACAGCGCTGCTTCGACGCCAATCGATGCGCAGTAGTCGAGCACGGCCTGAAGGTCGGCCTCCGAGTCGTTGGCGAAACGGTTCAGGGCCACCACGGGCGCCGCGCCCCAGCGACGCACGTTGGCGGCGTGGCGGGCCAGGTTCGGGAAGCCCTTGTCGACCGGCGCGTCCGGTGATCCGCCCTGCGCGCGCAGGGCCTTCAGCGTCACGATCATCACGGCGACCGACGGCACGTGCCCGCACATCGGCATGACGATGTCGAAGAACTTCTCGGCACCGAGGTCGGCGGCGAAGCCGGTCTCGTTGACCACGTAGTCGGCGAGATGCAGCCCGAGACGCTGCGCCAGCACGCTGCTCGTGCCGTGCGCGATGTTGGCGAACGGCCCGCAGTGCACGATAGCCGGCGCGCCCTCGCCGGTCTGGACCAGATTCGGCAGGATCGCCTCGTTCAGCAGCACCATCATCGGCCCGACCGCCTTGAGGTCCGCCGCCGTCACCGGCTTGCCGTCGTAGTTCAGGCCGACGACGATGCGCCCCAGGCGCGCGCGCAGGTCGGCGCGGCTCTCGGACAGCGCCAGGA
>CADEDM010000414.1 GCA_902826065.1 uncultured Acidobacteriota bacterium
GACGCGGCCACGAACACGCCCGGCGCGTCCCTGGTCACCTCGGTGACGTAGGGCACGCGCGGCTTGGCGGTCGGATGCAGACGGTTCCAGCGCTCGGCGGCATGGCCGTCGCGATAGAGGTTGCCGTAGCTCGTGACGCTCCACACGTCGGCGCCGACGCTGTACTTCGTCTCGAGGATCTCCTGGGCCTTCAGCGCCTCGGTCAGGATGGTGCCGCTGCCGAACAGCTGCGCGCGCAGCTTCGCCTTCGGCGTGCCGGTGGGCTTCACGACGTACATCCCCTTGAGGATGCCGTCGCGCGCGCCCTTCGGCATCGGCGGATGCGCGTACTGCTCGTTCATGACGGTCAGGTAGTAGAAGACCTGATCGTTGTCGTGGTACATCCGCTTGATGCCGTCCTCGATGATGACGGCGAGCTCGTAGGCGAACGTCGGGTCGTAGGAGAGGCAGGTGGGCACGGGCAGCGCCAGCACGTGGCTGTTGCCGTCCTCGTGCTGCAGCCCTTCGCCGTTCAGCGTCGTGCGGCCCGAGGTGCCGCCCACGACGAAGCCGCGCATCCGCATGTCGGCGCCGGCCCACACGAGGTCGCCCACGCGCTGGAGCCCGAACATCGAATAGAAGATGTAGAACGGAATCGTGTTGATGCCGTGGGTCGCGTAGGCGGTGCCCGCCGCGATGAACGACGACATCGAGCCGGCCTCGTTGATGCCCTCTTCGAGGATCTGGCCGTCTTCCGCTTCCTTGTAGTAGAGCAGCGTGTCGCGATCGACCGGCTCGTAGAGCTGCCCGGCGTGCGCGTAGATGCCGACCTGGCGGAACAGCGCCTCCATGCCGAAGGTGCGCGCTTCATCGGGCACGATCGGCACGACCAGCTTGCCGATGGTCTCGTCGCGCAGCAGCTTCGACAGCATGCGCACGAACACCATCGTGGTCGACGCGCTGCGGCCCTCGGTGCCGGCGCGGAACTCCTCGAACGCCTCGGCGAGATCCGCCTTGACGGGCTCGGCCGCCACCCGGCGCTTCGGCACCGGCCCGAACATGGCCTTGCGGCGCTCGGCGATGTACTTGGCCTCGACGCTGTCGGCCGCCGGCTTGTAGAACGGCGCCTTGGTGACGTCGTCGTCGGAGATCGGGATGCCGAAGCGGGTGCGGAACGCCACCAGCTCGGCGTCGTTCAGCTTCTTCTGGTTGTGGGCGATGTTCTTGCTCTCGCCCGACTCTCCCACGCCGTAGCCCTTGATGGTGCGCGCCAGGATGACCGTGGGCTGACCCTTGGTCTCGACCGCGCGCTGGTAGGCGTTGAACACCTTGATCGGATCGTGGCCGCCGAGCGTCAGCTTCTTGAGCTGCTCGTCCGACAGGTGCTTGACCATCTCGAGCAGCTGCGGATGCGCGCCCCAGAAGTGCTCGCGCACGTAGGCGCCGCTCTCGACGGCGTACTTCTGGTACTGGCCGTCGACCACCTCGCCCATGCGCTTCACGAGCAGGCCTTCGTGGTCGCGCTCGAGCAGCTCGTCCCACTCCGAGCCCCAGATGGCCTTGATCACGTTCCAGCCGGCGCCGCGGA
>CADEDM010000415.1 GCA_902826065.1 uncultured Acidobacteriota bacterium
ACGCGGTTGCGGGTCAGCGCGTAGAGGTAGACCGACGACGGCCAGCCGGTCAGCACGATCATGGCCAGCACGTAGAGCACGGCCAGCACCATGAACGCGACGCCGCCGTAGGAGCCGGCGACCTGCGACGGATTGTCGGCGGCGAATCGCGGATAGCGCGCGCCCAGCCCCGCCGCCAGGCCGACCAGCGCCAACGACATGAACGCCACCGATACGGCCGCCACGTACTTGAGGAACGGATCGCTGCCCAGCAGCTCGTTGCCGACGATGGTGAGGATCTCGGTGAGCAGCAGCACCGGGATGAGGCCGGTCCAGAACTTCGACCACAGGAAGTCGCGGAGCGAGATCGGCGCCGTGCGGATGATCCAGAACGCCGCGCCCTCGGCCGACACCGCCGGGAACACGAACCGCACCGTGACCGTGGCCATCACGAAGCCGGCCATGCCCAGGTTCAGGAACGCGTAGATGTTCTTGAGGAACCCGCTCATGTACGGGATGCGGTCGAGGTCGAGCACCCGGAAGTTGTAGAGGTAGACGAGCACCAGCGCCACGAGCAGCAGCAGCTGCGACCACTGGCTGACGTCGCGCAGGAACACCTTCAGGTCCTTCACGAGCAGCTGCCGTTGCACGGGCGCCAGCGGCAGCACGCCAACCGCGCGATCGACGACGCGCCACTCGGCAAAGCGCGCCTTCCGCGCTTCCTGCGACTTGCTGTAGCCGGCGAAGTGCCAGCGCTCGAACGCGGCGGCGAGGCCGATGACGATGGCGGCGGCCGTGGTCCACAACGCCGCGAGGTGCATGCCGTCGAAGGAGCCCTGCAGCCCGGCGAAGATGGTCTCGCCCGCCCAGAACGACGGCAGCAACGGCGTCACCGGCGATTGGAGCGTGGCGAAGAAGTCGGTGACGACCGGCATCGACTCGACGCGCAGCAGCCGCTCCGGCTGGATCACGCGCATCAGGATGACGAGGCTGGTCGCGAAGACGAGGCCCATCAGCATCAGGATGTCGCGGGCCCGACGGGCCGGGAACACGTTGACCAGCAGCAGCGTGGTGGCCGCACCGAGGCTCACGGGAATGACGACGAACGGCGCCACGGTGAGCGCCGCGACGCCCACGAACGACCACGGCGCGCACTTGGCGATGCCGATGCCGGCCAGGACCGGGACGAGGAACACCACCACCATCCAGCCGGACTGCGCCAGCGTGCGGGCGAAGCGGGCGTAGAACAGCCGGCGCGCCGAGACCGGCGACGCCACGACGAGCCGAAGATCGTCGGACAGGAAGAACGTCGACAGCGCCGAGACCACGCCGCTGAACGCCAGGAACGACAGGAACGTGAGGAACAGCCACGACAGCCCGATGCGAATCAGGTAGTCGCCGAGCTCCGCGTACTGCGCGGCCTGATAGGTGACCCAGAACGCGCCGGCGACCAGTGCGGCCACCACGCCGAGACCGATGCCGCCAAACACGAGCCCGCGCAGCAGGTCGCCGCGCTCGCGACGCCGCGCCCGGTTGCGCGACGCCCACAGCGACGGCAGCAGCAGGAACGTGAACGGCCGCGTGTCG
>CADEDM010000416.1 GCA_902826065.1 uncultured Acidobacteriota bacterium
GCGACTGTGCCTTGCCAGACGATCCCCCGGCCAAGGGCGCTCTGGGCGATGACCGCGAGCGCCAGGGCGGCCAGGCCGACGCGGGCGTTCACTTCGGCGTCTCCGCCGGCGCGTCCACGCGCTGCCGCACCACCAGCACGTCCTCGAGCCGCGAGAAGTCGACCCCTGCCTGCACCGCGATGTCATGGTACAGGCCATCGCCGCGCGACACCCTGGTCACGGTGCCGATGACGAAGCCCGGGGGGTAGAGACCGTCGATGCCGGAGGTCACGACGACATCGCCGGTCACGACGTCGCCGGTGGCGGGCGCGAAGTCCATGCGCAGCGTGCCGTCGCCCAGGCCGACCACGATGCCCTGGACACGGGTGCGCTCGATCACGGCGCCGGCCGCGGCGTTGGCATCGATGATGAGTTGCACCAGCGCCGCGCGCGCCGCCGGCTGCGTGACGCGTCCGACGATGCCCGACGGCGCGACCACGGCCATGTTGGCAGCGACGCCGTCGTTGCTGCCCTTGTCGACGGTGATGGTGCGGAATTCCGGGGTGGCGGACGCCGCAATGACTTCCGCGCCAGTGGTCTCGAGCGGCACGCGCTCGCGCAGCTCGAGCAGGCGGCGATAGCCGTCGGCGCGCTCGGCGCGGGCGCGTTCGGCCTGCAGCTGCACCTGCAACGCGCCCACCTCGGTCCGCAGCCGCGCGTTCTCGTCGCGCACGCCCCGCAGGTCGAAGTAGCCGGAGTAGGTGTCGCCGACGCCGCCGGTGACCCACGCGGCGCCGCGCTGCGCTTCGGAGACGCCGCCGAAGACCACCGAGTGGAACACCGTCGATCCGGCGCGGGTCGTGACCTGGAGCGAGATGAGGCCGACGTGCAGCGCGAGCGCGAGCGCCAGCAACAGTCCGGGGCGCTGGGCGATGTCGGCGATGGCCATTGAAGGATGCGACCTGCGGTCGCTGGTTCAGGGACCAGGGACCGGGGACCAGGGATCAGTCGATCGCGATCTTCCGCAGGAGATCGAAGTTCGAGAGCATTTTGCCGGCGCCGAGCACCACCGACGACAGCGGGTCCTCGGCATTGGTGACGGGCAGGCCGGTCTCCTCCCGCAGGCGCTTGTCGAGGTTCTTCAGCATCGAGCCGCCGCCGGTGAGCACGATACCGCGGTCGACGATGTCGGCGGAGAGCTCGGGCGGCGTGCGTTCGAGCGCGACGCGCACGGCATCGACGATCACGTTCACCGTCTCGGCCAGCGCCAGGCGGATTTCCTCGTCGGTGATGGTGATGGTCTTGGGGACGCCCTCGATGAGGTGGCGGCCCTTGATCTCCATCGTGGTGCTCTCTTCGAGCGGGAACGCGGAGCCGATCTCGATCTTGATCGCCTCGGCGGTGCGCTCGCCGATCAGCAGGTTGTACGCCTTCTTGATGTAGTGGATGATGGCCTCGTCCATCTCGTTGCCGGCGACCCGCACCGCCTTGCTGTAGACGATGCCGGCCAGCGAGATCACGGCGATGTCGGTCGTGCCGCCGCCGATGTCGACCACCATGTTGC